>CAJFUJ010000051.1 GCA_904420185.1 uncultured Butyricicoccus sp.
CAGATGAGCCTGACCGGCCGCATGAGCCACTATCCACACCAGCTTTCAGGCGGCCAGCAGCAGCGCGTGGCCATCGCCCGCGCGCTGGCACTGCGGCCCGACATCCTGTGCTTTGACGAGCCAACCTCGGCGCTCGACCCCGAGCTGACCGGCGAGGTGCTCAAAGTCATCCGCGCATTGGCCGAAAAACATACCACCATGGTCATTGTCACCCACGAAATGGCCTTTGCCCGCGATGTGGCCGACCAGATCGTATTTATGGACGGCGGCGTCATCGTTGAGCAGGGAACCCCCGACCAGGTGTTTGAACACACCCAAAACGAACGGACCCGCGCCTTTTTGCACAGGTTTTCGCAAAATTCCTAGTTTTCTAGGCCTGGATAAAAAAAGATTGGCGAAAATCGCTAATCTTTGTTTACAAAACAACAGTTTTACGGTAGAATGGGACATATACAGTCGGGCTGTGTATGTCCCTTCTTTTTTTGCCGAATATTTTCTGGCGCATTTTTGTTATTTTGTGTTGAAGTTTTGGCGCGCTTTTGCTACAATAGAGGTAGCTCAAGCGGAGCCGGATTTCTGCGCCGCCGGACAGCTTTGTGAAAGAGCCCCAGCCAGGGCCTTTTATACAACAAAATTTTTTTCAAATGGAGATGTTTCAGTATGGATTCTTTTAGCGCATCCCTGATGCAGGACAAGAGAGAGATCATCATCGCACCGACCATCTACAAGTTTGCGACCTTCGCTGACTTTGCAGAGGAGTTCAAGCTGGGCGAGCGCGACGTCGTGCTGACCAACGAGTTTATCTACAAGCCCTTCATGGAGGCCCTGGGCCTGAAGAGCAAGTTCGTGTTCCAGGAGAAGTTTGGCGCGGGTGAGCCCTCTGAGGCGATGATCGAAACCATGTACGAAGCCATCCCGTACGACGAGTATGACCGCGTGGTTGCGGTCGGCGGCGGCGCAATTATGGACCTTTGCAAGCTGCTGGGCTGCAAGCGCCCCTCTTCGGTCCATGAGATGTACTTCAAGCGCGAGCCGGTTGTACATGAAAAGGAAGTCATTGCCATCCCGACCACCTGCGGCACCGGTTCCGAGGTTACCAACATTTCGGTCGCCATCGTCAAGGACGAAAAGGACGGCAAGCTCACCGGCGGCGAGACCAAGCTCGGCCTGGTTTCCGACGACATCATCCCCAACAAGGTCTGCCTGGTACCCGACCTGCTCAAGACCCTGCCCTACAAGCCCTTTGCAGCTTCGGCCATTGACGCACTCATCCATGCGACCGAGTCCTTCCTGTCCCCGCACCGCAAGACCACGACCTCTGAGATGTACTCGGTCAAGGCAGCTGAAATGATCCTGGAAGGCTTCCGCCGCATCGCGCTGGAAGGCCCGGACGCCCGCCTGGATTACCTGGGCGAGTTCGTCACCGCATCGCTGTTCGCCGGCATCGCTTTCCTGAAGGCTGGCTGCGCAACCGTGCACGGCATGTCCTTCCCGCTCGGCGGCACCTACCATGTGCCGCACGGCGAATCCAACTACGCCCTGTTCGGCAAGATCCTCGAGCTGTACGACGAGTACGAGCCCAACGGCGAGCTGGGCAAGTTCAAGGAACTGGTTGCCCGTTGCCTGGGCTGCAGCAAGGACGACGCCCTGCGCACCCTGAACGTAACACTGGAAAAGGTTCTGCCGCTCAAGCCGCTGCATGAGTACGGCTTCAAGGAAGAGGACATCAAGAGCTTCCCGCTCTCGGTAGAGGCCAATCAGCAGCGTCTGATTACCAACTCCTACCGCCCGTGGAGCAACGAGTTGAGCGAACGCGTATACCGCGAGTGCTTCTAATTTTAAGTGCTTTTGACCCTGTGACGTGAGCCGAGGGGGCGGACGATTTCCGTCCGCCCCCTTTTGCCTGTCATTTGGAAAAGGATCGGAAAGAGGGAGAAACGAGGGACCGCCCGCATCCGCCCACTGGCGGCTTTGCGCGTGCGTACTTCAGGAGTTTTCTTCTTGCAGACCGGCCCGGGCGGCGGCATACGCCCTGTCCTTGGCGTGCGGCGCCGCACAGCCGCACCCGTCTCCCCCTGCACAGCCGGCTGTAAAATAAAAAATCTTGGAGGTACATAGCATTATGATGACCAAAGACCAATACATTGAGAGCCTGCGTAAACTCCATTTGAACCTGTGGATGTTTGGCAAGAAGATCGAAAACCCGGTGGACGACCCGGTGATCCGCCCGTCGCTCAACTCCTTTGCCGCCACCTATGAGCTGGCCGAGGACCCGCAGTATGAGGACCTGATGACCGCTACTTCCCACATCACCGGCAAGAAGATCAACCGCTTCACCCACATGCATCAGTCAACCGACGACCTGATCAAAAAGGTCAAGATGCAGCGCCTGCTCGGCCAGCAGACCGCAGCCTGCTTCCAGCGCTGCGTAGGTATGGACGCAATGAACGCAGTGTTCTCCTCGACCTATGAGACCGACGAGGCCTGCGGTACCCACTACCATGAGAATTTCGTCAAGTTCCTCACCCGCGTACAGGAGGAGGACCTGGCGGTTGACGGCGCTATGACCGACGTCAAGGGCGACCGTGGCCTGTCCCCGTCCAAGCAGGCCGACCCGGACCTGTTCCTGCACGTGGTAGAGCGCACACCCGACGGCGTGTACGTCACCGGCGCTAAGGCCCACCAGACCGGCTTTGTCAACTCGCACGAAGTGCTGGTTATGCCGACCATCTCCATGCGCGAGGGCGATGAGGACTACGCCATCTCCTTTGCCGTGCCGACCGATTCCGAGGGCATCACCCTGATCTACGGCCGTCAGTCGTGCGACACCCGCAAGCTCGAGGAGTACAACGACATTGACGTGGGCAACAAGGTCTACGGCGGCCACGAGGTCCTGGTCATCTTTGACCGTGTATTCGTCCCGAACGACCGCATCTTCCTCAACGGCGAGGTCAAGTTCGCCGGTATGATCGTTGAGCGCTTTGCCGGTTATCACCGCCAGTCCTATGGCGGCTGCAAGGTCGGCGTGGGCGATGTGCTCATCGGCGCGACCGCGCTGGCCGTCGAGATGGCGGGCGCTGCCAAGGCGTCCCATGTCAAGGACAAGCTCATCGAAATGACCCACCTCAACGAGACCCTGTACTGCTGCGGCATCGCTTGCTCGAGCCAGGGCGCCAAGACCAAGTCGGGCAACTACCTGATCGACCTGCTGCTGGCTAACGTGTGCAAGCAGAACGTCACCCGCTTCCCGTACGATATTGCACGCCTGGCCCAGGACCTGGCTGGCGGCGCGATGGTCACCCTGCCCTCTGAGGCCGACTTCCGCCATCCGGCGCTGCATGACTACATCGACAAGTATTTCAAGGGCGTGGCCGACGTGCCCACCGAGGACCGTATGCGTATCCTGCGCCTGATCGAGAACATGACCATGGGCACCGCTGCGGTCGGTTACCTGCCCGAGTCCATGCACGGCGCAGGCTCGCCGCAGGCCCAGCGTATCATGATCGCCCGCCAGTCCAACATGGAGATGAAGAAGGCGCTGGCAAAGAAGATCGCGCGCATCGACTAATTTCGCTTTCCCGATTCCACATAGGCGCCCGCAGTGAGCACCGGCGCCTATGCGGATTTTTCGCCCATTTCCCCGCCTATGGAGGTCTATTCTCATGCTTGCATGTACGGTGAAGTTCTGCGGCGGCTGCAATCCGCGGTATGACCGCGGCGAGGCCTACCGCCGCATCTGCCAGGCGCTGTCGGATGTTGCGCGGTTCTCTCTGCCGGAGGAAGGCAAAACATATGACGTGCTGGTCATCTTGCGCGGCTGTACGGGCTGTGAGTATCTCTACGAGGACATCCCGGCAGAGCACCGGTTTGTTTCCGTCTGTGCGGAGGATGTGGACCGCATCATTCACAAAATCCAAACATTATCGCAGACAAGAGGGATTGACAAATGAAGAAAGTAAAAGTTTTGACCGCAGAGCAAGCGGCCCTGTTGGTCAATGACGGCGACACCATCGCGACCGGCGGCTTTGTAAGCTGTGCCTGCCCGGAGACCCTGTCCAAGGCACTGGAAAAGCGCTACGTGGAAACCGGCCACCCCAAGGACATGACCTTGTTCTATGCGGCCGGCCAGGGCTACCGCGGGACCCCGGGCTCGGGCGGCGACCACTTCGCCCACGAGGGCATGGTCAAGCGTGTTGTCGGCGGCCACTGGGACCGTGCGCCCGGCCTGGGCAAGCTGGCGCTGGAAAACAAGATTGAGGCGTACAACCTGCCCCAGGGCGTCATCACCCATATGTACCGCGACATCGCGGCCCATAACATCGGCACCATCACCCACGTCGGCCTGTACACCTTTGCCGACCCGCGCAACGGCGGCGGCAAGCTCAATGACGTGACAAAGGAAGACTTGGTCAAGCTCATCGAAATCGAAGGGCAGGAGCGCCTGCTTTACAAGGGCTTCCCGATTGATGTAGTCTTTTTGCGCGCCTCCTACTGCGACGAGCGCGGCAACTGTACGGTTCACCGTGAGGTCGGCCCGCTGGACGTCACCGCTATGGCGCAGGCGTGCAAGAACTCGGGCGGCAAGGTCATCGTGCAGGTGGAAAAGCTGGTAGCAGCCGGTTCGCTCGACCCCAAGCTGGTCAAGATCCCGGGCATCTATGTGGATGCGGTCGTTGTCGGCACCGACGAGGACAATATGCAGTGCATCGGCGTACCCTATGACGGTGCGGCTGCCGGTGAATATACCATCCCGCTCGACGCCATCCCGGCCATCCCGCTCAACCAGCGCAAGATCGTCGCCCGCCGCGCGGCCATGGAGCTGCCCGACGACGCAATTGTCAACCTGGGTACCGGTATGCCCGAGCAGATCGCCAACGTCGCGGCCGAGGAAGGCATCGCTGACAAGATGACCCTGACCGTCGAGGCCGGCCCGATCGGCGGCATCCCGCTGGCAGGCCCGCAGTTCGGCGCCGCAGCCAACGCCGAGGCCATCCTGGAGCACAACGTGCAGTTTGACTTCTACCAGGGCGGCGGCCTGGATATTGCTTTCCTGGGCCTGGCCGAAACCGCGCCCAACGGCGACCTGAACGTATCCAAGTTCGGCACCCGCCTGGCAGGCTCGGGCGGCTTTGTCGATATCACCCAAAATGCAAAGAAGGTTTGCTACTGCGGCACCTTTACGGCAAAGGGCCTCAAGGTCGAGGTCGCGGACGGTAAGCTGAAGATCGTGCAGGAGGGCGAAAAGAAGAAGTTCGTCAAGCAGGTTGAGCACATCACCTTCTCGGGCATCTACGCCAACAAGGTCCACCAGCCGGTTCTGTACATCACCGAGCGCGCTGTGTTCGAGCTGCGTCCGGAGGGCGTCACCCTGATCGAAATCGCGCCGGGCATCGACCTGCAAACCCAGGTGCTCGACCAGATGGAGTTCACCCCGCAGATCGCCTACCAGGAGGACGGCACGGTGAAGCTGATGGATGCGCGCATTTTCCGCGACGAACCCATGGGCCTGGCCAACGATTGACCTCCGGCCTTTGGCCATTTTGACAGGAAAGCAGGGTCCTTTTTGTGGAGGATGACGATTTTGTTCCATATATAACAGATTTGCCGTTTACCCCTTTACCAATCCGGGCTTTGTTTGATAAAATAATAACGAAGTGAGGGGGAACTTCCCTCGTCGTATTATGAATCACGGCCATATACGCCGTAAATGAAAAGGAGAACGACTCTATGAACGTTTACATCTGTTCAGCTGCCCGTACAGCGATCGGTACCTACGGCGGTACCCTGCGTGACGTATCCGCCGCCACCCTCGGCACGGTTGCTGCCACGGCTGCCATTGAGCGCGCCGGCATCGACAAGGAGAGCATCGACGAAGTGCTCATCGGCCAGGTGCTGCAGGGCGGCGTCGGCCAGAACGTGGCCCGTCAGGTTATGGTGGGTGCCGGTCTGCCGCTGACAACGCCTGCCATGACCCTCAACAAGGTCTGCGCCTCCTCGATGCGCGCCATCTCCCTGGGTTCCCAGATCATCCGCTCGGGCGAGAGCCAGGCGATGCTGGTCGGCGGCGTGGAGTCCATGTCCGGCGCGCCGTACATCTCGCGCAATATGCGCTGGGGCGCCCGCATGAACGACGTGAAAATGGTGGACATGATGGTTTACGACGGCGTGTTTGACGTATTCAATCAGTACCACATGGGCATTACTGCGGAAAACGTTGCCGAGAAGTACGGCATCACCCGCGAAATGCAAGACCAGATCGGCTACGAGTCCCAGATGAAGGCGGCCAAGGCCATCTCTTCGGGCCGCTTCAAGGATGAAATTGTCCCGGTTGAGGTCAAGAAGAAGAAGGAAACCGTCATCTTCGACACCGACGAGCACTGCCGCCCGCAGACCACCCTGGAAGGCCTGGCCAAGCTGCGCCCGGCGTTCAAGAAGGACGGCACGGTCACCGCAGGCAACGCTTCGGGCATCAACGACGCGGGCGCAGCCATGATCATCGCGTCCGAGGATTTTGTCAAGGCGCACGGCCTCAAGCCGCTGGCCAAGATCCGCGCATTCGGTTCGGTTGGCTGTGACCCGTCCATCATGGGCATCGGCCCCATCGAATCCACCCGCCAGGCGCTCTCTCGCGCTGGCCTGACCGTCGCTGACCTGGAGCTGGTTGAGTCCAACGAGGCGTTTGCGGCGCAGGCGGCTGCGGTGAACCGCGAGCTGGGCTTTGATATGGATAAGGTCAACGTCAACGGCGGCGCCATCGCGCTGGGCCACCCGATCGGCGCAGCAGGCTGCCGCATCACCACCACCCTGCTGTACGAAATGATCAAGCGGGATCTGACCATCGGCCTGTCCACCATGTGCATCGGCGGCGGTATGGGTGAAGCCCTGATCGTCGAGCGCGACGAACTGTGCAAGTAAAACAATGTGAATCAGGGGACAAACACCATGTCCCCTGATTGGTCTACCATCTTTGAACTGTCATGTTGGCCCTGCCGACCCGGGCCGGCATGGACCGATTGACATACTTATTTGGGAAGGGAAGTCTTTATCATGACTGATGTAGTAATCGAAAAACAGGGCCATGTTGCGATCGTCAAAATTGAGCACATGAAGGCCATGAACGCACTGTCCACCGATATGTACGCCCAGCTGGAAGAGGCCTTTGACGAGGTCGCAAAGATGGACGACGTATACTGCGTGGTGCTGACCGGCTCGTCCACGGTCAACAAGAAGGGCAAGACGGTCAATTCCTTTGTTGCAGGTGCGGATATTGCCGAAATGTCTACCAAGACGGTGGCCGAGGGCAAGCTGTTTGGCAACGAGTCCAACCGTGTGTGCTGGAAGATCGAGAACTTCAAGCGCCCGGTGATCGCGGCGATCAACGGCTTCTGCCTGGGCGGCGGCTGTGAACTGGCCATGGCGTGTGACATCCGCTTGGCGTCTGAGAACGCCATGTTCGGCCAGCCCGAGGTCGGCTTGGGCATCACACCGGGCTGCGGCGGCACCCAGCGCTTGGCGCGCTTGGTTGGCCTTGGCAAGGCGAAGGAAATGCTGTACACCGCGCGCGGCAACTATACCGCCCAGGACGCGCTGGACATGGGCCTTGTCAACTACGTTTACCCGCTGGAAAACCTGATGGATGAAGCGCTCAAACTGGCAAACGAGATCGCGGCGCAGGCGCCGATCGCGGTTGCGCTGGTGAAGGAAGCGGTGAACGTCGGTATGCAGACCGATCTCAATTCTGCGCTGAAGTTCGAGGGCAACTGCTTTGGCCAGTGCTTCGCCACCGAGGATCAGAAGTATGGCATGGCTTGGTTCCTGGATAAGAACAAGGACAAGCCCGCTAAGGAATTCAAAAATAAATAAACCACCTTAGGCAAAGAGAGATTTGAGGAGAGCATCAATGAAAGTATGTATTTTTGGCGCTGGCGTTATGGGTGCCGGCATTGCACAGGTCTTCCTGACCGCTGGGCATGAGGTTGTTTTGATCGACGTACAGCAGCCGTTTGTCGATTCGGGCGAGCTGCGCATCTATAAGAGCCTGGACCACCTGGAGGAAAAAGGGAAGATTACGCCGGAATTCAAGAAGGATTGCCACAAGCGATTGATCACGGCCATCGACCGTGACCTGGCGGCTGAATCCGACTTTATTATGGAAGTTATCAAGGAGGACATGAAGCTCAAAAAGTCGCTGCTCAAGGAGCTGGATAAGATCTGCCCAGAGCGCACGGTTTTCTCCTCCAACACTTCTGCGATGTCCATCACCGAGATGGCGGCCTCGATCCCGCACCGTGCGGATAAGTTTGTCGGCTGCCACTTCTTTAACCCGGCGCCGGTGATGAAGCTGGTTGAGGTTGTCCGTGCAATTCAAACCTCGGACGAAACCTTCAACTTTGCCTTTGAACTGATGAAGTCGGTTGGCAAGACCCCCATTAAGGTGGATGAAGGCCCGGGCTTTGTTGTAAACCGTATGCTCATCCCCATGATGAACGAAGCCATTGGTATCTACGCCGACGGTCTGGCTTCGGCGCACGACATTGACCGCGCTATGCAGCTGGGCGCCGGTATGCGCTCGGGTCCGCTGCACACGGCGGACTTGGTCGGCCACGACGTCAACCTGGCGATTATGGAGACCATCCACGACGAAACCGGTGACCCGCGTTATCGTCCGCATCCGCTGCTGCGCAAGATGGTGCGCGCTGGCTGGCTGGGCATTAAGACCGGCCGCGGGTTCTTCCGCTATGACAAGAATGGCAAGGAGATTCCCGACGAAGAGCCAGTGAAAGATGATGCCAAATAAACAAATTTAATACCTGTAAATTGGTTTAAGGGCTGGAATAGATTTTATTCCAGCCCTTTTGTGATGTTTAAAGACTTTAAAAGAAACAAGTTCCATTAAACCCACACAACTAGAAAAAAATCGACAAAAATTTGTGCAGATTTTTGACGAGTACGACAAAATTTTGAAAACCTATGGATTTTATTTTACAATCGTGTATAATATTATCGATAGCTGTTCTAAAAAAACAAACGCACGAAAAAGGCAGATGCGGCAAAGGCACACAAATCTCCAGCCAGCGCTGCTGGAATCGCATAGCGCGTGTTTTTAATCCCTAGGTGCCCGCAGTAAAGGCTAATGGTGTACAGGCTGGTTTCTGACGCTCCAAGCATCACGGCAGCTACCCGCCCCGCATAGCTATCTGCACCGCAGGTACGGATGATTTCGCTACCCAAAGCCAACCCGCCGCCGCCGCTGATGGGTTTTAGCAGCGCCAGCGTAGCGCACTCGACAGGGATGCCTAAAACGGATAGGATGGGAGATAAAGCTCTGCCCGCCAAATCGATGAAGCCGGAGGAGCGCATCATGTAAACCGCCGTTAGAAGTCCAACCAGGGTCGGCAGAATGCTAACTGCCGTTTCCAGCCCTTTTTTTGCGCCTGCTAAAAAGGTGGGGAACACCTCGATTCCACTATACAGAGCGTAAAGTCCAACGCATGTCAGCAGCGCCGGGATCAAAATCGAAGTCATGCAGCCTCCTTTTTCCGGGGGGTTGGCGGTGATTCATCGGCTTAGTCCTGGGAAATTTAAAATATTTTTCGAGAACGACTGGATTTTGCAAATTTTGCGCATAGAGTAATAGATAATACAAACTGTAAAGTAAATTTACAGCAAAATATGCCGGTTACCGCTATTTCCCATCATCGGGAAATGCGGTACGCAGTGCGTGCGCCAAAAGCAAAACAATCGTTACCGAACAAGCAGAAGCACACCACACTGCCGGCATGATATCAAACGGTTGTGTCGCGCCGCAACTGGCGCGGATGGCAGCAACCGTAGAAGGGATGAGTTGGATGGAAGTTGTGTTTAAAATGATGAGGGTCAGCACCACGTTTGGCGCGCCCCGCCGGCCCGCCGTATCGTACAGCCGGGAGGCTGCGCGCAACCCAATGGGGGTACCAGCGTTGCTGAGCCCGAGCAAATTGGCCGTGACATTGGCGCTGACAAGCTGCATGGCTTGCCGGTCATGCGCAGCAACGCCAAATAGCTTTTGAAGCAGTGGACGCAGGCAGGATTCCATTTTCGCAGCCAGGCCAGATGCAGAAATGATCTCCATAACGCCTGACCATAGACACATCAGTCCCGTGATGGACAAGATGAGCTCTACTGCGGCGGCGGCCCCTTGTGTTGCAGCTGTGGAAACCGCGTCCAGGCGGCCGGTGAAAGCCCCGCAAAGTAAACTGGCCGCAAAAAAGCCGACCCATAGTTTTGAGAGCATGGGGACAATCCCTCCGTTCTTGCGCGAGATTTTTGGGCGTATGGGTTTAGCAAGTATTCACCCTAGTTTTTATTTAGAAAGGTAAGGAATTAGTATGAAATCCACGGGTATTGTAAGAAAAGTTGACGAACTGGGCAGAATCGTACTGCCGATCGAACTGCGCCGCACACTGGATATCGAAGTGAAAGACGCTCTGGAAATTTACGTAGACGGTGCGCAAATTATCCTGAAGAAGTACGAGCCGGCCTGCATTTTCTGCGGCAATGCAAAGGATGTTGTGAACTTTAAGGGGAAAAACATTTGCCATGACTGCCTAGCGGAAATGGCGGCAGCGGGCAGTAAGTAAGCGCTACATAAGTAAAATACTTGGATGAATAGTGCGGTCAGCTTCCGGAGCAGACCGCCTATTTTTTTTGACGCGCACAGCGGTATTTTTCCCGGGTGGCCATGCCGCCGCGGATATGGCGCTCCTGCTTGTTCTTTCGCAGCACGGCCTGTACTTGGATATATAAAAGACGGTTGAGCCGTCGCAGGCGGGTGGTAATATCCTTATGTACGGTGGACTTGCTGATGCCGAACTGCGCGGCTGCCTGCCGCACGGTCGCCTCTTGTTCGATGATATATTGCGCCAGGCGGATCGCCCGTTCCTCCGGCAAGCCTTTCACGATTTGCTCCCCTCCGTTTTCTCGTAGGAATCCCGGCCTGCGGAGCCGGTATGATACTTACCTATGTGGGGAGGAGCGGATTTAGAACCGGGGCGGCGCGTACCGCAGCCCAACAGCCTGGCAGCCGGCGGCCCCTTTTGGACTTGACAACCAGCCAACATATGACGTATTTTATCTGTGTCGGGCGCCCGCCCGATGGGAATCCATGAGATTCAATTGGAAAATGGAAAGAAGCGGATCAGGATGCAAAATGATTTTTCAAAGGGAAGTGTACCCGGCAACATCATGCGCTTGGCGCTGCCGCTGACGGTGGCGCAACTGGTGAATGTGTTATATAACGTGGTGGACCGCATTTTTTTGGGCCACATCGGTGGCAGCATCCTTCCTTTGACCGGGGTAGGGCTGTGTTTGCCGGTGATCACGGTTATTTCAGCTTTTTCCGGGTTGTTCGGAATGGGCGGCGCGCCGATCTGCTCAATTGCGCGTGGGCAAGGTCAGTTGGATCAGGCGGAAAAGGTGCAGAACACCGCATTTTTGCTGCTGTTGATCGCCGGCGCCACCCTTTGCATGGTGGGCGAGCTGTTTTTGACCCCCATTTTATCGCTTTTTGGCGCCAGCGCGGATACGTTGCCCTATGCAGCGGGATATTTGCGCATCTATTTGGTGGGGACTGTGTTCGTCATGGTGTCGGTGGGCATGAATTACTTCATCAATTCCCAAGGGTTTGCGCGCACCGGGATGCTGACCGTGCTGCTGGGCGCAGGGATCAACCTGGTGCTGGACCCGGTCTTTATTTTCGGGCTGGATATGGGGGTGCAGGGTGCGGCGTTGGCCACGGTTTTGGCCCAAGCGGCCTCGGCGGTTTGGGTGCTGCGCTTTTTATGCGGTCCCAAGGCCATTTTGCGGCTGCGGCTGCGGGGCTTTCGGTGGGACGGGCGGCTGGTGCGGCGCATCACCGGACTGGGGCTGGCGAATTTCATCGCACTGGGGACCAATGGCCTGGTGCAGATTGTGTGCAACACCACCTTGCAGCGGGTTGGCGGAGACCTCTACGTCGGGGTGATGACGGTGCTTTCCTCCATCCGGGAAGTGGTGCAGATGCCAGTCAGCGGGCTGGTAAATGGCGCGCAGCCGGTGATTGGTTACAACTACGGCGCCAAGCAAACCGACCGCGTGCGGCAGGCGATCCGCTTTACAACCGCAGCTGGAGTGGGGTATACTACCCTGATTTGGGCAGCCCTATTTTTCTTCCCGGCCGCGTTTATCCAGCTCTTTCACGATGGCACAGATCTGCTGGAAGTCGCACGGCCGGCGCTGCATCTATATTTTTTTGGGTATTTTATGATGTCGTTGCAATTTGCCGGGCAATCGGTTTTTCAAGCGTTGGGCCGGTGGCGGCAGGCGGTATTCTTTTCGCTCTTTCGAAAAGTGGTCATCGTGGTGCCGCTGACGCTTTGGCTGCCCTATGTGGCCGGGCTGGGCGTAAACGGCGTATTTCTGGCCGAGCCGGTGAGCAATTTCTTGGGTGGGCTGGCCTGCTTTTGCACGATGTATTGGACGGTTTACCGTCGTTTGGACCAAAGCGCTGGATAATGGAAAAGCGCCGCAGCCGTGTACAAGCCGGGTTTCCGGTGTACACAGCTGCGGCGTCCCATTTCATCCAAAACGGTTGCCAGAGGCTGGTTTACGTATGACGGGGTTTGCTGCCTACAACTTGGACAGCCTCTCCTAAAGCAGAGACCACATCGGTGCGGAATTGGGCGGCATAGCTGTCCAGCTTTACGAGCATACGGCCGGTGTCGGTCACAACATAACGGGGCGGCAGGTGGTTTAAGGCGTAGGCGATCACATCGTTCCGGCAAATTTCGCAGCGGCAATAGGGATGCGACTCCATCACGGTGTCAACATATTGTAGGACAATGTCCTCCATCAGGTTGTGAAAGTTTGGATGCAAAATTAAAACACTCCTTTAAAATTCCCTAAATTTTAAGAATTCGTTTTCTTCATCTTTATATCGGACACAAGGACCGTTTTTTAAGTGTATTTCATGATTTTTTACAAAAAAATAGCGGCAGTTCAGCAGTGGGGGATATATGAAAAAAGAGGTTCGCGGGGCGAACCTCTTGGATGGTTGGGAGCGTTCAAAATCCGCTGTGCGGATTTTGAAAGGGGGATTCCGCTGCCTGCGGGCAGCGGCCAGGGCTGCGCGCCCTGGACCGCGCTGGGGACACGTCCCCAGGCCCCTACTCGGTGAGTGAGAGCTGCCAGATATAGTCGGCCAGCGAAGCGCCGGTGTAAAACCGGTCGGGTTCAAAAAGGGAAAAGGCGAGAATGTAATTGTCACCGGCTAGTTCGGCCAGCGGGGCGGTATCCAGCACATAGGTCAGGGTTTGGGAACCGCTGTCCACATATTCGGCAGAACATTGCAACCAGGCGCCATCTACATACAGGGCGCACCACAAAACAAGAGGGGCGTCCTGGGGCGGGGTGTTGAGTTGCAGCGTGAAGGTCCCGGATTGTCCGACGGCCAGTTTATGGGGGCCGGACTGAATTTGGACCGAAAAATCGTCCCATGCAATCGCGGCGACCCGCACATTACAGCGGGCAGATACCCCATTGGAGGCCGATGCAGTGATCACGCAGTCGCCCGCCCCGGTGGCGGTGACCGTGCCGTTTTTCACCTGGGCGACCGTTTCATCGCTGGTGTCCCAGGTGATGCGGGTGTCGGTGGCCTCGTAGGGAAGCGCCACGGCAGTGATGGTGACCTGTTCACCCGCCTGCATGGACAGCGCGGTAGAGGTCAACACAACCTTTTCCACCTCAACCGGCTGGCTGGGGACGGCTTCAACGCTCACTTGCAGCGGCGCGGGCAGGGTGAGGCCGTCCACCGACGCGCGGGAGCAGACGATATAGGCGCTGCCCGGCCCCACCGCAGCAAGGGTCCCGTTTTCCGACACGGTTACGACCGTCTCGTCGGTTGAATAGAGCACCGATTCGGGCGTCACATCGACATCGTACGAACTGTCCTCGGTCACATAGTGGGCGCGCATCTGGATGGAGGTCTGTTCGCCCTGCTGCATGTTAACGTAGGCGTGCGACCAGCGGAAGCCGGTCAGCTGTGCCGGTTCGGGTTCAGGCTCGGGTTCGGGTTCAGGCTCGGGTTCGGGTTCAGGCTCGGGTTCGGGTTCAGGCTCGGGTTCGGGCTCAGGCTCGGGTTCGGGCGTTTCGGCCTCGTCGCGCAGATCCAGGACTCCGGCGCCGGTCCCGGATTGGTTCAACGGGCGGGTATGGGCGCACAGGGTATCTGCCAGCTCGGCTGGGGTATAGCGGTCTGCGGTGAGGAGCACGGCCCCTGCTGCGGCGACCAAAGGCGCTGAAAAGCTGGTGCCGGAGTCCGCGAAAGTCCTGCCGGATTGGTCCCAACCAGAAATGTCCACGCCGGGTGCGCATAAATCGACGCTGTCGCCTCGGTTGGAAAAGCTGGCCAGGCGGTCGTTCGCGTCGGTAGCGGCCACGGTAATAGCGCTTTCACACCCAGCCGGGGAGTAGAGCGCGGTATCTGTCCCACTATTGCCGGCGGAGGCGACGACGGTCATGCCCTGCGCGGTCACCCGCTCGACTGCGGCGTCGAACATCGGATTGGCGCCAAAACTAAAGCTGAGATTGGCGATATCTGCCCCCATCTGGCCGGCGTAGGTCAGCCCAGAGGTCAGGATGGACAGGACGACCGATGCATCCCCCCCGTCCCACATACCCGAAGCGGGAAAGACCCGGATAGGCAAAAGCGAAACGCAGTCGGGTGTGTAGGCGGACACGATGGAGCCGACAAAGGTGCCGTGGCCATTGGGGTCAGCATCGACCCCTTCCTGGCCGGTCAGGAAGTCAAAGCCCGTTTGGACCCGCCCGTCAAACAGGGACGGCGTGATGCCGGTGTCCAAAATGGCAACTGTCACCGGGCGGCTGCCGGCTTGGTTCTGGAAGCCGTCCAGGCCGGTACGCACATCCTCCCAGCTGCCTTGCAGGCCGCCGGACAGCGTGGCCTGCACGCAGGTGTCGGGCGTGACCAGCAGGCCCCGGCTTTCCAGCACCGCATAGGCGGCCGAAGTCTGGGCGGTGGAGGAGAAGGACAGCGCATACAGCCCATAGCCCAGGTCCAGCACCTGCTCGGCGCCGACGTCTGACACCTCCTGTTCGCTATCCGCGAACACCAACAGGCGGCTGGTCGAGTAGGTGGAATCGACGGTGACCGTCTGGGCGGCGGCGTCCCACGAAACCGCGCAATCCAAGGCTTCGGTGACGCCCCGGACCGGGATATAGGTCCGGTCGGCGTAAATGGTGGGGGAAACGTCCAGTTCGACCGGCTCGTCATCGATGTAGATGGTCGTGTCGTTTTCCTGCAGGGTGATCTGCCGGCCGCCTGCCTGGATGTCGACCACGCGGTCCTCGGTGAACTCGATCTCGCCGCCCAGCGTCTCGACCAGGGCGCGGGCCGGCAGCAGGGTGCGGTCGTTGACCACCATGGCGGCGGTGTCGCGGCCCGGGTCGATGGCAACCGTGTGGGTTTCGCCCGCGTTGTCGGTTACGGTCATCTCGGTGTCGCCGACCGTAAAGACCAGGGAAGCGGCCTGGTCCTGGGTGGCGGCCACCAGCTCGGTCAGCGTTTCATAGGGCTGGGTGTCCGGCCCGGCCGCGCGCGCCAGAGGGGCGGGCAGTATCCCGATGCACAGGCCCAGGGCCGGGAGGACGGAAATCAAACGGCGCGTTTTCATAAGAGCGTACCACCTTTCTCAAAGCGTGCGCAAGGGGCGCAGGAGGGTGCCTGCGCCCCATTGGCGCTTATTGGACGGTCAACTGGAGCAGGGGCGGCAGCTCCAGGTCGGTGTTGGGGATCTCCTCCAGCCACAGGTAGCAGGAGCCGCTGCCGACAGCGGTCAGCCGGCCGTTGTTCAGGGTGGCCACGCTCGGGTCGCTGGAGTAGGGCTTGCATTCGTCGGTGAGGTCAACCAACTCGCCGGTGCGGGTTTCCCCGTAGATGGCGATCTGGACGCTGCGGCCCTTGGACAGGGCCAGTGAGGTGATGGACGCATCGGAATCAATCGAGGTGTCCTCCTGCTTGATGGCCCAGAATAGGCGCTCGTAGGTGTCATCGGGCTGCGTGGGCGGCTGGGAAGCGGCCGATACCTGGATGGTCAGCGGGGGCGGGGTGGAGATGCCGTCGGTAGACGCGAAGCCGAAGCAAAGCAGTGTGCTGCCCGCCTGCAGGCCGCGCACCTGGCTGCCGCTCACCTCGGCAATCGCTTCATCGGTGACGTAGAGCCGGGCGTTTTGAGTCACGTCCTTTTGCGAACCGTCGCGATACACGGCGTACAGCTGGACCGAAGCCGTTTCGCCGACGGTGAGGTCTAGCCGGTCGGTGCTCCAGCGGTAGGCAGTGATCTCGCCGCCGGGCTGCCCGCCGGAAGCGCCGTCGCGCACGGTGACGTCAATGGGGGCTGGGATTTGGATGCCTGCCACGCTGGCGATGGAGATGTTGGCCTGGCCGGCGCTTTTTGCGGTAACCGTGCCGTCCGAAGAAACGTCGGCGACCTCCGGCGCGGAGCTGATGAGACCGATTGAGCTGGTAATATCCTGCTGGGAGCCATCGCTAAAGTGGGCGGTCACCGAAATCTGCGCGGTGTCTCCGGTCTCCATGTCTAGGCTGCTGACCGAGTAGGTATAGGACCGCACAGTCTTTTCCGGGGTCTCGGGCGTTTCCGGGGTTTCGGGGGCCGAACCGGCGGGCACTTGGGCGCGGGTCAGGTCCAAAATGCCGTTGTTCGTGGCCCCATCCAGGTAGGTTTCCACCTGGGCGGGGGTCAGGCCCGCAGAAAATGCGTAATACAGGCCAGTGGCTGCGGCAACATGGGGGCAGGCCATCGAAGTGCCGTTCAAGGTTTTGGTTGCGCCGCCGGGCACATAGGCCTTGATATCCACGCCTGGGGCTTTGAGATCGACCGCGTCGCCGTAGTTGGTAAAGTATGCATCCTGGCCATTGCTGTCCACCGCGCCGACGCAGACTACGCCGCGCTCGGTGCCCAGGTGCGAAGGGCAGTAGTAGTCCGCATTGCTGGAATCGTTTCCAGCGCTGACACATATGGTCACGCCGCGGTTGACCGCATCGCTGATGGCTTCATCGAGCACGGTCGAACTGCTGCGCGGGCCGCCGAGTGAAAGGTTGATGACGTCGGCGCCGTTGTCTGCGGCGTACTGCACGCCCGAGACCACCTGGGAGGTCGAGCCGCTGCCCTTGCTGTTGAGCACGCGCACAGCCAGGATGGAAGCGTCCAGCGAACCGATGCAGTCGATGATGGTGCTGGCCACATGGGTGCCGTGGTAATGTTCGTCATCCGGGTCTGTGTCGCCGTCCACGTAGTCATATCCGCTCACAACACGGCCGCGCAGGGCGGAAACCGAGCCGTCCACGCCGGTGTCCACCACAGCCACGGTCACAGGGCCGGTCAGGCGGCTGCCGTAGGTGTCGATGAAGTCGTCAAAGCCGGAGGACGCCACCCCCCAGGAGTTGTGGCCGCTGGAGGACAGGCTGCTGCCGGACAGCCCCTCGACCGGGGGCAGGTACAGGTCGCCCGAGGCAAGATAGCCTTGCGCTTGCAGGGTTTCACAGGCTTGCTTGGCCTGGGTCGGGGATGCATATTGCAGCACCCACAGGGACTGGCCGTTGTACAGCACCGGGTCCGCACCGTAGGTATCCGGCTGGGTGTCGCTCCAGACCAAAACGCGGCTGGTTTGATAGGGTGCGGTGATGAGGATGCTGCGGGCTTCTGCGTCCCACTGGACGTCCATGCCCAAGGTCTCGGAAACAATGCGCAGGGGGACATAAGTACGGTCGTCGTAAATGACGGTTGCCGTGTCGGACGCGATGGACAGGCCGTCCAGCTGGATGGAGTCCGAGCCGACCACGCAGCGGATCTCTTCACCGGCGGGTGTGGTGATGACCACGGTTTGGCTGGCCGCGTCAAAGTCCACCGTACACCCGGCGGCGTTCTCGGCCACATAGCGGATGGGCAGCAGGGTACGGCCGGTGGCCGAATCGACCATGGGCGCCACGTCCATGGCGATGGACTGACCGTCCAGCTCCATCTGGTTGGAGCCCAGGGTCAAGGTCATGGCGCCGAAGAAGTAGTCCTCATGGGTGTCGGACACCAGCTCGGACAGCTCCTTGGCAAAACCGGCGGGATCCTGGCCAGCCGCACCAGCGGCCGGCAGGCTGGTGGCCAGCAGGGACGCGGCCACCAGGACAGGGGACAGGCGATGCAAGAATTTTGGCTTTTTCATAACGATCCTCCTCATACATCGAACATTTGAATGAATGGAACAATAGGGAAATACAGATCAAAACAATTGGCCGGCAGGTGATCTCCTTTTCTTGGAGTAAATTTGAATGGTCATTTGTTACACCTCCTCGTATAATAAGTTTCAAAGTTAATAAATTCAGGTATCAGCAGGCTTTGAGGTGCCCGTGATACAATAGCTGTAGGAC
>CAJFUJ010000052.1 GCA_904420185.1 uncultured Butyricicoccus sp.
GATGGCCAGCTCAAAGCGCACCTGGTCGTTGCCCTTGCCGGTGCAGCCGTGGCAGATGGCGTCCGCGCCTTCCTTGAGCGCGATCTCGACGATGCGTTTGGCGATGATCGGGCGGGCAAACGAAGTGCCCAGCAGATACTGCTCATACGATGCGCCCGCCTTCATGGTGGGGATGATGAAATCGTCGACGAATTCCTTTGTCAAGTCCTCGATGTACAGCTTGGATGCGCCGGTGCGCAGGGCGCGCTCTTCCAGGCCCTCCAGCTCGCTGGCCTGTCCGACATTGCCCGACACGGCGATGACCTCGCAGCCGTAATGCTCCTTGAGCCACGGGATGAGCACCGATGTATCCAAACCACCCGAATAGGCCAAAACGACCTTGTTATATTTCTTTTCCATAATCTTTTCCTCCAACTGTTACTTTTGTCGTGCTCCTATTATACCCCCGGCTGTGTCCGATTGCAAGGAAAATTAATAATTATTTTTTTTAATGAATATTTATTCATGCCATGCATGAACTCTTTTCGTTTTCTGCATCAATTCCCGCGGATTTGGTCTTGAATTTTCGGTTAAATCGTACTATGATAAATCTATTGTATCGGTGTAAAGACACCCGGCGCGTCTCTGCTATGCGCCGTCATTCAAAGGGGATCTGAACAATGATTGAGAAAAATATGACCATGCTGACCGACTTTTATGAATTTACCATGGCGCATGGCTACTTTGAAAAGGGCATGGCCGACCGCCGCGCATATTTTGATATGTTTTACCGCCGCGTACCCGATGGCGGCGGCTACGCCATCATGGCCGGCGTCGAGCAGCTGGTGGAGTACTTTGAAAACCTGCATTTTACCGACGAGGACATCGCCTATCTGCGCGGGCGTGGCTGCTTTTCCGATGCATTCCTTGCATATTTAAAAGACTTTCAATTTGCGTGCGACGTGTGGGCTGTCCCTGAAGGCACGCCCATCTTCCCTGGCGAGCCCATCGTCACAGTGGCCGGTCCCATGATCCAGGCGCAATTCGTCGAAACCATGATCCTACTGACCATCAACCATCAAACCCTAATCGCCACCAAGGCCAGCCGTATCACCCGGGCTGCCAAGGGCCGGACGGTGCTTGAATTCGGCTCCCGCCGCGCCCAGGGCTACGATGGCGCCGTATATGGCGCACGCGCAGCCTACATTGGCGGCTGCCACGGCACGGCCTGCGTCATGGCCGACCGGGATTACCAGATCCCCGCCGGCGGCACTATGGCGCACTCATGGGTGCAGATGTTTGACTCTGAGTACGAGGCATTCAAGGCCTATGCGGAAATCTATCCGGATAATTGCGTCTTTTTGGTGGATACCTATAATGTGCTGAAATCGGGTGTGCCCAACGCCATCCGCTGCGCCAACGAGGTGCTCGCCCCCATGGGCATCCGTCCCAAGGCCATCCGGTTGGATTCCGGCGATATTGCATACTTATCCATCCAAGCGCGTAAAATGCTCGACGCCGCAGGATACCCGGATATGCAGATCATGGCCTCCAATTCCCTTGATGAATACTTGGTGACCGATCTGCTGGCACAAGGCGCCAAAATCGACTCCTTTGGCATCGGTGAACGGCTTATCACATCCAAATCCGAGCCAGTGTTCGGGGGGGTATACAAGCTGACGGCTGTGGAGGACGAAAGCGGCACCATCATCCCCAAGATTAAAGTTTCGGAAAATGTTGAAAAAATTACGACTCCCCACTTCAAAACCATCTATCGCTTCTTTGAGCGGGGATCTGGCAAAGCCCTCGGGGATGTTCTTTGTGTGCATGACGAGGTCATCGACCCCTCCAAGCCCTACACCCTCTTTGACCCCATCCACACGTGGAAGAAAAAGACCTTGACCGATTATACAGTGAAACCCTTGCAGGTCCAGCTCTTCCGCGCCGGACAAAAAATCTATCAATCCCCAGGCATTGAGTCCATCCGGCACTATTGCCAGGAGCAGCTCGACACCCTGTGGGACCAAATCAAACGCTTTGAATACCCCCAGACCTACTATGTCGATTTGTCTAAAAAGCTCTGGCAGGTCAAGAATGATTTGTTGGCAAGCTGCCAATTTGATTAAGCGGTATTTCCCGCCGATTCTCCAGGAGGTTCTCTTTTTATGATGCGAAAATTCCTTTCCCTGTTTCTCTGTGGTCTTTGCTTGGGGCTTGCCGGCTGTGGCGCGGACATTCCCTCTGAAAGCGGCGCGGATACGGCCGGTGCGTCTGGCAGCGCCAGCGCTTCCGCTCCTACAGATGCGTCCAACCAAGCGGACACGGATCTGCTCTCTGGCCAGCACCATGTCGTGATCACCGTGCAAGACTATGGCGACATTGCCGTCGAGCTAGATGCCGACACCGCGCCCATCACGGTCACCAACTTTATCAACTTGGCAGAGGAGGGCTTCTATGACGGCTTAACCTTCCATCGCATCATAGATGGTTTTATGATCCAGGGCGGCGACCCCAATGGCAACGGCACTGGCGGTTCTTCCCAGACCATCCAAGGTGAATTTTCCGACAACGGCATAGAAAATAACATCGCGCACGACCGCGGCGTGATTTCCATGGCGCGCAGCAGCGATTACAACAGCGCCAGCAGCCAGTTCTTTATTGTACAACAGGATTCCCCGCACCTGGATGGGCAGTACGCCGCCTTTGGCCATGTCACAAGCGGCATGGAGATCGTCGATCAAATCTGCGAAAATACGCCCGTGCAGGATGCTAACGGGACAGTTGAATCTGACGCACAGCCGGTGATTCAATCAATCACTGTAATTGACTAAAAAAAGCGTATCCGCGTCTTCTTGTAACCGTTATTTTTTGGGTGCCGTTTGGTTTTATATATTTTTAGTGTTTTGATATACTTTTTTTGGCAATGCACATAGTTTCCGACCACACAGAGAGGGAGCTATGTGCTTTTATTTTACTGGTTAAATGTCACTAAAACCGTCTTTTCCGCTCATTGTTGTGTGAAATCGCCTTTGATCTGTGTGGTACAATGCGGTTTATATGCGATCTGTCCAATTATACTATTTTTGGTTTTTTAATTGATTCGTTTGGTTACAATCTCGCAAAATCATGATGATTTTATCAAAACTCGTGGATGAAAGGTAGAAATATTTCTTTTTCTTGCACGGCATTTAAGAAGCATATATTCTATATTTTTTATTTAAGTCGTATTTTTTCTTTAAATTTACGAAAATATTTTGCTTTATCTGCACAAAAAGTGGTGGAGAGATTTATGCAAAAATGCAAGGCAATAATGCTACTATTTCATGCTTTTGCAGGGAATCCCTTATATAATAAGTATAGAGGTGGTTTAGTCATGTCATTCGGAAGCCGTCTTCGACTTTTGCGCGAAGAGCGGAACATCACTCAAAAGCAACTCGGTTCCATTATTGGCGTATCGCCTCGCATGGTCAGCTTCTATGAAAGCGGCGCGCACTTTCCTCGTGATGAAAAGATCCTTCATCAGTTGGCAGACTATTTCGAGGTATCCACAGATTTTCTTCTCGACTATTCGCAGGTGCGTACAGAAGCTACGCTCAAGGCTTTCTGTGCCGAGTTCAAAAATCTTCCGTTTGCAGCGCAGCAAAATCTGGCAGAATATATGCATTTCCTTTCTTATAAATCGAAAAAGATGCGTGTATCTCCCTCTGCTTCCTCTGAAACGCAGGATTTTTAAGAGGACTGTCCGCTCGAAGGGTAAAGCCCGGCTAACGGCCGGGCTTTACTTATTTGGGCTATCAACACCCAAAAAGAAAACGCCCCCTCCCTGGAAGCGTTTCTCCCCATAATTCTGTTTGATGACAGATGCTTCGCCTTTCCGTTCAAAAACAAATATGTTGTTAAAACATTCCAACCGGGCGTGTCGTGACGGCAGATGCCGGCATGGATGCCCTCGTATGCCGCAACATAATTTGTAGGCGGGCAGCCGTATATCCGGAGCCAACCTGTGTCAAGAGCGTTGTAAGGATTTGTTCTTGGGATTTTTGATAAGAATTATCCACCTTTTGTTCGGTAACGGTATAATACAACATTCTGCTTCCCTCGCTTTCTGTTCGAAATTCGTTTGTTTGCACATCGGGAACACTGTTTACTTTTACATCACCAGAACAATCCTTATTTTGGTTTCATTATACTTCTCTCCTGCACAAAAGTCAATACCTTTTTTGTTAAGCGTTTGTTAAGTTTGTATAAAAACATTGGACAAATCCCTTTTCTGTGTATCTTGCTGAATTGGTATCCAGATTTTTATGCAACACAACGAAATGAATACATAAAAATCCCAATTCAGGTCTCTTCCTACGCATATCGTATTGCAATATAGGATCATTTTCATCGTTTCAATTTGCTAATATCGGCAAATTTTCAATCCTCCTTTACTTGTGCTTTGTTTTCTTGTATGCTTAAGGCAGAAGTTTTATGCCGCCCGGAAAAGGAGTTTATCTATGAACACAGCGCAAATCCAACAACTAGAGAAAATTGGCGTTCATTACGCCACCGCCTTGGCACGCTTTATGGATAATGAAGCGCTTTTGCATCGTTTCCTATTCCAGTTTCCACAAGACCCCAATTATTCCGCATTGGTCTGCGCAATACAATCTGGAAATATCAACGATGCCTTTCGCGCCGCACATACACTCAAGGGGATTACCAGTATGCTTTCTATGGACGATTTATTTGCCGTGTTGTCCGAACAGTCTGAAAGGTTGCGCACTGGCGACTTGTCTGCCGCGCAGGCCCTCCAACCCGAAGTGGATCGGCTCTATACGCTGACCTGCCAGACCTTACAGCAAATTTCGCAGGCGTAATTGTATGCCTATCTTTTCTTCCGGCACATCCCACCAAAAAAGCACGCGATATGTTGTATAAAATCCCGAAAAACCGTCATTCTGATTGACAAAGCGTATGCAATCCGGTAAGATGAAATTGCAGTTAACAACAATTCCTGTTTTTATAAGGAGGAAAAACAATGGCAGACAAGGCTTTTGACGCTTTAAGCTACGGTATTTATATTGCCGCATCCGCCTTTGAGGGAAAGGATGCCGGATGTGTCATCAACACATTCCAGCAAGCGACCTCTGCCTTTCCGCAGAAGTTCCTGGTCACGCTCAACAAATACAACTTTACCCGGGAAATTGCTGAAAAATCCGGCCTGCTCACAGTGAGCGTTCTATCCAAAGACACCCCCAAAGCGCTGATTAACGAATTTGGCTTCAAATCCAGCCGGGTGGCTGACAAATTCGCGTCCTTCCAAACAGGCCGGGATGCCAACGGTGTGCTCTACCTAAAGGATTCCACCCTGTCGGTTGTCAGCATGAAAATCATCGGGCAGCTGGATCTGGGCAGCCACACCACCTACGCCTGTGAAGTCACCAGTACCCAGATCCTTGACGAAGGGGAGCCGCTCACGGTTGCCGCCTATCGAGATGTCATGCGTGCCCCCATTCCGGCCCAGGCGCCGATTTTCCGCACCCTGACCACCAGCTACCGCTGCACAGTCTGCGGGTATGTCTACAAATCCGAAACCTTGCCGCCTGACTACCGCTGCCCCATCTGCGGCGCGCCAGCCGAGAAGTTTGTGCAAATTTAATCCGTTTGAGGCGCTCCACCGCGCCGAACACACAAAAGAGGGATTGCATCGCCTGTGCAATCCCTCTTTTTGTTTCAGGCCAGCCGTCGGATGATCTCCCGCACCAGCCGCTGCAACTCCTTGCTGCGCGCATCAGCCGTACGGTTGACCTCCTCGCCGGACAGCGGCTGCATCAACACCCCAGCCGCCATGTTGGTGATCATGGAAATACCCAGCACCGGCAAACCGCAATGCGCTGCGGCGATCGCCTCGAACACCGTAGACATGCCGACCGCGTCGCCGCCCAGCGCGCGGAAAGCGCGGATCTCGGCCGGCGTTTCAAACTGCGGGCCGTTCACCCCCACATATACGCCGCGTTGTAGCGCAATACCGCACGCCGTAGCCGCCTCTTGGGCGAGCTGCTGCAGCGCGGGCGCGTAAACAAAGGTCATGTCCGGAAAACGCGGTCCAACATCCGGATCGTTCGGCCCTGTCAGCGGGCTTTTGCCTGTAAAATTCAAATGGTCCTCGATGAGCATAAAATCGCCCACCGAAAAGGTCTCGCGGATGCCGCCCGACGCGTTAGTCAGGATCAGGGCTTGGACACCCAACGCCCGCATGACGCGAATCGGGAAAACAATATCAGCCGGCGCATGGCCCTCATAGCCGTGCAGACGGCCCTGCATACAGATCACGTGTACCCCCTCAATCTGTCCGCATACAAACTGGCCAATGTGGCCGGGTGCGGTTGTGTGCGACATATGCGGCACCTCATCGTAGGGAATGCGGACTGGGTTTTCTATTGCTTGGGCCAGCGGCTGGAGCCCTGAGCCGAGCACCAGGCCGACCTGCGGCGTCACAGGCAAACGGCTGCGAATCATACGGGCTGCTTCTTCGATGTATTGTGTCATGTTTCTCCCTCCTCACACGCACAGTTGGCTGCGGATTTGATCGGTATAGCGCTGGGTTTCAGCCTGAGCACGCGCCACGTCGATGGTGGTGTA
This sequence comes from uncultured Butyricicoccus sp., assembly GCA_904420185.1. Classification (GTDB taxonomy): domain Bacteria; phylum Bacillota; class Clostridia; order Oscillospirales; family Butyricicoccaceae; genus Butyricicoccus_B. The sequence continues at coordinate 6,607 of CAJFUJ010000052.1, forward strand.
TTCGCCGTCCTTGTAGAGCACCTTGCCGTCTACCATGGTCAGGCGCACGTCTGCTCCCTGGGCGGCATAGACCAGGTTACACGGGATGTCGGTCGCCGGATACATCCAAGGCACGTCGGTGTCCAGCGCGATGAGGTCGGCCCGCTTGCCCACTTCAATGACACCGCAATCATCCCGGCCCTGGGCCAAAAAGCCGTTGACCGTCGCAGCCCGCAGCGCGTCGGCCGGAGTGACTACAGTCGGGTCACCGCTCACGCCCTTATAGAGCAGGCCAAAAAGATATAGGTCCTGCATGATGTTCAGGTTGTTGTTCGACGCACAGCCGTCGGTACCGAGCGCTAGCCGCACCCCCCGCTCCAGCATCCGGGGGACGGGTGCAAAGCCCGAGGCCAGCTTCATGTTGCTCACCGGATTGCAAACCACAGTCACGCCCTTGCGCAAAAATAGCTCCAGGTCGGACTCTTCAGCCCAGACACAGTGGGCAGCCAAGGTGGGTTGGTCAAACAGGCCCAGCGACGCAAAATAGGCGGCCGGTGTCATGCCGCGCCGGGCCTTGCACTCCTCGTGCTCTTTTTGGGTTTCGGACAGATGGACGTGGACCCGGGTACCGGCCTCTTTGGCATGGCACGCGACCGCTTGGACCACCTTGGGGGTGGTCGTGTACTCGCCGTGGATGCACAAGTCGATTTTCAGCCGTCCCTCCCCTGCGCCATTGTAATGGGCAAGCAAATCGACGTTGTCATGGTAGGCGCTCAGCTCCTCATAGCCCTGGTCGGTGAATACGGTCAAGCCCCGGCTGAGGTTGCATTTCATCCCGCTTTGCAAAACAGCAGCCGCCATATCCTGGCAAAAAAAGTACATATCCGAAAAAGATACTGTGCCAAACCGTAACATCTCGGCGCAGGCCAGCGTGGTCGCGGCACGCACCGACGGTCCGGTTAATCGGTCCTCAAACGGGAAAACCTTCTCATTGAGCCACCGGTCGAGCGGAAGATTTTCCGCATAGCCGCGCAAAAGCAGCATGGGCGCGTGCGAATGGGCGTTGACAAACCCAGGCATCAGCAGGCGGTGACGGCCGCAATAGGTTTCCTTCCAGTCGCCTGCCGGCTTTTCTTTGCCGATGTAGGCGATTGTTCCATCACGCACCCCGATAAACTGATCCTTTTGCACCTGAAAATTGGCATCTAAAAAGTCAATATGTTCAAACAGCATCAAGTGTTCGCTCCTCTCGTGGGTATATCTGTATTATACACGTATCCAGCCTCTTGCGCCAGGGGAGCGAAAAATTTTTCCGGCCTATGCCCGGCCAAAAAAGCGCGCGAAGCTGGTCGAAGCGAAAAAAATATACCATTTCCCGGTGGGTATGTTTGTCCCCGTGGACGGACAAAATGTGGATACAGCTTCGGAATGGAGGAAACATGGATGCAAACCAAGGTAGAAATTTGCGGGGTTAACACATCCCAACTCAGTGTCATCCCGCCAGAGCAAATGGATACGTTGCTACGCAGTGCGGCCGCAGGCGATAAACAAGCCCGCGAACGCCTAATCAACGGCAATTTGCGCCTCGTGCTCTCGGTCATCCAGCGGTTCCACGGCCGCGGCGAATCGGTCGACGACCTGTTCCAGGTGGGCTGCATCGGTCTGATTAAGGCGATTGATAACTTTAACTGCGATTTAAACGTGAAGTTTTCCACCTACGCCGTTCCCATGATTATCGGAGAAATCCGGCGGTATCTGCGCGATAACAGCACCATCCGGGTTTCACGCTCCATGCGGGACACCGCCTACAAGGCCCTGCAAGCCAAGGAAGCCTTTGTGCGCGAGCACCAGCGCGAACCCACCATGACCGAACTGTCCAAGGCGCTCGACATCAAAGAAGAGGACATCGTACAAGCACTGGACGCGATCGTCGAGCCCATTTCGCTTTTCGAGCCGGTGTTTTCCGACAGCGGAGACGCCATTTGCGTGATGGACCAAGTGGGCGACCATAAAAATACCGACGAGCATTGGCTGGAACAGATCGCCCTGCGCGAGGCCATCCACTCACTGAGCAAACGGGAACAACGCATTGTGCAGATGCGTTTTTTCGAAGGACGCACCCAGATGGAGGTCGCCAACGAAATCCATATCTCACAAAACGAAGGGATGCAATCTGCAACGTCTCCCCAATCCATGGAGAAAATGCACTTTACGCGGCCATTACCTGCCCATCGGGGCGAATATACAGTGATGTATTACATAACATGGCGGTTTTCTGTTTGAACCGGCCAGCACCATGCTGACCAGTGTGGCCGGTTTTTGTTCAGACCATTTGTCTTTCAGCACTTGAGCGGGCTTACTGGTTATGCTAAAATAGGCGTAACAAGTTCGTGTGCCCTTGGAGCAAATACCTTTTGAAAAATTTTGTCCGGTTTGATCCCGGACGGCAGCAATCCAGCGCATTGGACGCAAAAACGAGGTGTATCAATATGGTGATCCGTCAGGAGCAGCCTAGCGATTTGACAAACATTTACACGGTAGTGAAGGCCGCCTTCGACCACGCAGAACACGCAGACGGGAATGAACCGGATTTGGTCAATGCATTGCGGTCCAGCAATGCATACATTCCCGCACTGTCGCTTGTTGCGGAAATCGACGGAAAAATTGTGGGACACATTCTGTTTACGCAGCTCAGGATTGGGGAAACCGTCCAGTTGGCTTTGGCCCCCTTGTCGGTTCTTCCTGCATATCAACGTCAGGGCATCGGCGCCGCTTTGATCCGGGAAGGGCATCGCAAAGCGCAGGCCTTGGGATATGCGTTTTCGGTCGTCTTGGGCAGCGAAACCTATTATCCGAAATTCGGCTATCAGCCCGCTAAGCACTATGGCATTTTCCCCCCATTCGACGTACCAGATCAAAATTTTATGGCGTGCAAATTGGCAGATCCTGCGCATGCCGTGTCTGGTATTGTCCAGTACGCCGAAGAATTCGGCATCTGAATTTCATCCATTTCTCTGCACCATGTGTCCCGGTACTTTGGCCTGTTGTGTGGTAATTCACGCCTTTCCAAACCCAAAAGCGCGCAACCGCTATCTGCATTTGCAGCGGCTGCGCGCTTTTCTCTTTTCACGGGAGCGGGGCGCAATGCTCCGCTATGGAACAATGGTTTACCGCGTTACGCAACGCTTTCGCAGAAGGTCATCAGGATTTGTGCGGTTTCTGCACGGGTTGCATTGCCCTTAGGCGCGAGGGTCGTCGCAGTACGTCCGTTGATGACCCCTTCCGCATTCGCCCACTGCATGGCCGGTACAGCATAGGCGCTCACCGATGCGGCATCTGTGAACCCAGCCAAGCCATTCGATGCGGATACATCATAGCCCTTGGACTGTGCATAGCGGTACAAAATAGCCGCCAACTGTTCGCGCGTCACCGGGTCATTCGGCCCAAACCGGCCATCGCCATAACCGGAAACCACCGCATTGGCCGAAGCCCAAGCGACGGCATCCGCATAATATTGCCCGTCCGGCACGTCGGTAAAATTGGCATTCGCTGTGGACGGCTGACCTTCCAGGCGGTACAAAATGGTCACGATCATACCGCGCGTAGTCGCCACGCTGGGTGAAAAGGTGGTTTCGGATGTGCCGGACATGAGGCCATGGTCATATGCGTATTTCACCGCTGGATAGTACCAATCAGCTGTCGAAACATCGTCGAGCTCCAGCACTGTGCGCGTTGCAGAAACCCCATTTTGATCTAGCGTATAGAAAACGGGCGCCGAATCGTCGGTGACATACCAGGTCACCTTGCCGTTATAGACAATCGGCTGGCAATCAGACAGTGCGCCGTCCACGGCTGTGATGTCCGAAACCTCCCCATATCGATTGTATTGCGCATAACAGATTTGGTTTGACCGCTGATAGACATCCTCTTCCAGCGTGCGCAAACGCCACAAAACATATCCGCCGTCCATTCCGGTCGATACAAGCATCGGATTGCCTGCGCTATGGTTCCCACCCATTTCGGTGGTATATGCTGTGATTTGATGGGTTTCCAACCCTTGCGCAACCTCTTTGGGTACATAAGATAGGTACACATCGCGCTGGGTGTTTGTGTCTCCATAGTTATACGCCGCCACATAGCCCGTACGGGTTTCTACCAAGCCGCCAACGCAGGCACCTGTATAGTTGTCTCCAATCTCTCCAGGGAACTCCATCAAATAGGATGTTTCATAGGCCACCGTCGGCCCAGTTCGGCTGACAACCGCAGCCCTTGGATAAGCGTCCCCGTGGTCAAGCGCTACAAAATTTCCACTTTCATCAATCAATACGAACTGGTTAAACGAATGAGACACATATCCATATGCTGTTTCTTCTACCAGGTAGTGAAGATCTTCTACGGTCATCCCCTCTTCTCGCAGGACGATGGTCATATTTGCTTGATGGTTCAGTCCGTCATTTGGGGATGCATACATCTGATGACTGGTGCGCACATAGAGCATTCCGTTGCCTTCCGCGCAACGCAACGAACCCGCTCGGAAGGGTTCTGTTGTGTTTACACCGGCAAGCCCAATCTGGTCCAGGCGTTCCCAATCTTTGCTGTATTGCATGATGCGAATCACTTCAACAAAATCATTTTCCTCTGGATTTTCCTGTCCGAGAATGACAAAGTTATACGTCTCCCCGGCAAAGAAACCGCCCCACAGTGGAAACTCGGCATCGAGTGCAATCGTTTTAGCGGAAACCAGCTGGAAGGACGCGTCATAATACTCGACAATGAGTTGCCCGTCGATGGTCTCCACCCGGACCAACAGTTCTCCGTCCTGGTACAGATAGGATTCGATGGGGGAAGCCCAATTTCCACTGTACTCGTTATGGTAAACATTATCACTCACTGCCGGGCTCACAGCATTGGCCCTAAACGCCGAAGGCACGAGGGATGAAACGGCAACACATCCTGCCAATAAAACGCCGGAGACTTTCTTCAAAAAAGACATTTTTTCACTTCCTCCTTTTCCGCTCTTCGTCAAAAACCACAAAACTGCACGAAAGATCCCCTTATTTTTTATTATCCCTCTGTTCCAGAAAAAAGTCAAGCAGTGACAGGCATTGTGAATATTTCCCCGTGAGGATCAACGAACCGTTCGCCAGGCTTCCGCAATTGCCGTGCATTTTTATGCAACCCCCCTTTACCCCAGCTGCCACCTGGCGCTTTCGTTTTGCAGCTCGACCATCCGGCGGTAGAGCCCGCCCTGTTCCATCAGCGCCACTGGAGATCCCTGCTGGGCCACGCGGCCGTTCTCCAGCACTACGATGCGGTCGGCCCCAGCCACGGTGCGCATCCGGTGGGCAATGACCAGCACCGTCTTGCCCCGCAGCAGCCGGGACAGCGCGCCTTGCACCTTGGTTTCATTTTCCACATCCAGGCTGGCAGTTGCCTCATCCAAAAGTACGATGGGGGCGTCCTTGAGCAGCGCCCGGGCGATGGAGATGCGCTGCCGCTCGCCGCCGGACAGCCTGGCCCCGTTCTCACCGATGGGGGTGTTGTATCCCTGGGGCAGCCGCTGGATAAATTCCTCGCAGTTGGCGGCTCGGGCTGCGGCCAATACCGCCTCGTCGGTCGCGCCCCGCTTGCCCAGGCGGATGTTTTCCATGACTGTATCGTCAAAGAGCACCACGTCCTGGAACACCATGGAGTAGTCGGTGAGCAGCACTTCCGGGTCCACGGTGGCAATATCCACGCCGCCCACCCGGATGGCGCCCCCGGTGACATCCCACAGCCGGGCCGCCAGGCGGGCGCAGGTGCTCTTACCCGAGCCCGAAGGACCCACTAGCGCGGTCACCTCCCCTTCCCGGGCGGTGAAGCTCACGTCGTGCAGCACTTCCTTTTGGCCGTAGGAGAAGGTCACATGGTCAAAGACAATGTCGTGGCCCTGGGGGTTGAAGGTCTCGGCCCCTTCGGCGATGGGGGTTTCGTAGATTTCACGGATGCGGTCGGCCGACACCTGGGAGAGGAACATCTCAGCAATAAGGGCCAAGCTCTGGTCAAAGGGCGCATAGATGCGGGTGATGACCAGCAGGAACAGGAACAGCAGCATGAAGTCGATTTGGCCGGCCAGGATGCGGCTGGCGCCCACCAGGATGGTGGTGGCCACGCCCAGGCGCATGATGACGCTGGCAGCGTTGATGAACAATCCGTTGGTCAGCTCGCCCCGGATGGTGATTTTTTCATGCCGGTCGATTTTGTCATTAAGGCCGGCCAGGTACCTCTCCTCCTGGTTGGTGGCGCGGATCTCCCGGACATTCTCCAGCGCTTCTTGGATGCCGTCCGAAACTTGGAGGGCCGCGGCCTTTGTGGTTTCGGAGCTGCGGGCAGCGATTTTCCGGCTGCCGAACAGCAGGCCGAAGGCCACCGGTACCCCCCACAGGCAGGCGATGGCCAGCCGCCAGTCGTACACCACCAGGCACACCGCGATGATGGCAGTGGAGATGTAGGCCCCATACAGATACCCCAACACATGGCTCCAAACGTGCTCCATCCGGTTGACATCCCCCATGATGGTTTCGGTCAGATCGGCCAGGTCCCGCCTGCCGAAGTAGCCCAGCGGCAATTTGCGCAGCCGCTCCGCCAGCGTGAGCCGGGTGTCGCGGACCTCGTCATATACCAGGCCGTAGGTGGCCTTGTACTGCTGCAAATGGGTCAAAAACGACAGCAGCACAAACAAAACCACCAGCAGCACCGGCAGCACTGCCCCTGGCAGGGGTGCGCCGTCTGTCAGGGTGTCCATGAAGCTGCGCATCAGCAGATACAAGATACCCATGCCGCCCATGACCACCAGGTTGACAACCACCGTCCACAGCGTCCCCTTTTTGGTGTTTTGTACCCCTTGGTCGGTCAGGGCGTACTTGTGTTGAAACTCTTTGCTGAACATGGTCCTTTTCCCTCCTTTATTGCTCGCTGGTGATCTTCCACTGGACCGCCTGGTTGTAGTCGGCCCACATGGTGGCGTACAACCCGCCAGCGGCGGTCAGTTCAGCGTGGGTACCCTGCTCCACCATGCGCCCCTGCTCCAAAACCAGGATTTTGTCCGCCTCTACCACAGTGGACAAACGGTGCGCGATCATGATGACCGTGCGGCCGCGGGTCAGCTGGGCCAAGGCCTTTTGAATCAGTACCTCATTCTCTGGGTCAGCGAAGGCGGTTGCCTCATCGAGCACCACGATGGGCGCATCCTTCAAAATGGCCCGGGCCAGGGCGATGCGCTGCTGTTCCCCGCCGGATAGGTAGGTCCCTTCGGTGCCGAGCTGGGTGTCCATGCCCTGGGGCAGCTTGGCCAGGATATCGCCGCACTGAGCAGCCAGCAAGGCCGCATGTACCTGCTCCCGGGTGGCATCCGGCCGGGCGGCCCGGACGTTCTCCAGAATGGACGCCTTGAATAACCGGCTGTTCTGGAACACAAAGGCAATCTGCTCCATGAGCACATGGGGGGCGATCTGCCGCACGTCCACGCCGCCCACCTGCACGGTGCCATCGGTGACGTCCCAGAACCGGGGGATCAGGCTGGCAGCGGTGGTTTTGCCACCACCAGAGGGGCCGACCAGGGCCACGGTCTGCCCCGGTTCGGCCGTGAAGGACACATGGGACAGGGCCGGGACCGCCGCCCCGTTGTAAGTGAAACTGACGTCGTCAAACACCACCCGGCTGCCCTGGGGCGTCTTGGGGTGCGCCGGCAGTTCCAGCGTGGGGGCGTCCATGACCTGGTTGATGCGGCCCAGCGCGGCGCTGGCCAGCATCATCCCCGAAGCTGCGAACATAATCCGGGCCAAGGCGGTGGAGATGATGGCCGAAAACACCGCATAGAATACAAAGTCTGTGACCAACCCGGCGAAATTGCCGGCAGCCAGCGCGCCCGGGGCCAGGAACACGGCCACCGGCACCAGGAACACAAACGCGCCCTCGGTGAAGGTCAGGTTGATGGACTGGGGCTTGCTGCACACGTCCGAATTATAATACCGGGCCATGCGGCTGTAATCCTCGACCGCCTGCTGGAATGCCTTGAAGGAGTAGACGGTCTGCTGGAAGATCTTCACCACCGGGATGCCCCGGACATATTCGGTCCCTGCCTTGTTGATCCGGTCCAGCGCTGCCTGGTACTCTGCCATGAACGCTGCGTTCTTGCCGCCCATCATGGAGAACATAGCCAGCACCGAGATCACCGCCGCCAACAAGCAGGCCAGCCCCATCCGCCAGTCAAAGGCCAGCATCATCCCCAGCATGGCCAGGAACATGGTGATGGTCCCCACGATGTCGGCCAGGTTGTGGGCGAGCAGGGTTTCCGTGTCGGCAGCAGCTGCGTCCAGCCGTCCCCGGATGAGGCCGGAAGCGTTGGCGTCAAAGTAACCCAGCGGCGCCTGCATCACATGGGCCACCCCCCGCTTGCGGATGTTGGCCGCCGTGCGGAAGGCCGCCAGATGGGTACACATGAGCCCCAAAAAGTACAGGACAATGCCGGCCACCGCGAAGGCGAACGCCAGCCAGCCGTACTGTGTGATGCTCTGCGCCCGGGTCCAGTCGGGTGCCACGGCGATCAGCTCCCGAACCACCAGCCAGACGCAAATATACGGCGCCATGCTCAGCAGCATGGACACCGCTGACAAGGCCAGCCCTAAAAAGGTCAACCCCCTGTGGCTGCCCGCATAGTCCAGCAGGGCCGCCACATCGTTCTTTTTCTTTTGCTTCATCGGAAAAGCCTCCTTTTCGAAGTTAGTTATTGCTAACCTATGTTCAAAAAAGACAGGGGTCATTCCCCCATCAATTTCAGCCAGCCGCCGGTGTAGAAGCGCCGCAGTTGTTCCACATCCTGCACAGCCTGCTCGCGCGGCATATCGTGAATGACGATCTCAAAAAGGCCGTTGAACATGCCGCTGGCGATGATGTGGCACAAGGACCGCTTGAGTTCGGGCACATCCCGCCCCAAGCGGCGCAGGACATCCATGTACCGCAGCGTATAGTCCACCTCCACTTCGACCATGTTGTGGACAAACTGCTCATAGCTGGTGCCCTCGGCCCGGCAGATCAGCAGCTTTACCGGGTCGCGGTGCTGGCAGATGTAGTCTACCATCCAGCGCACACACCGGCCGGATACCTCGCCCATATTTTCCACCTGCTCCTGTTCAGGCAGTTCGGCAAATGTCGTCTGGGCCTCCATGAACCGGCCCATCAGGGCGGCGGCGTGTGGCTCAACCAGGGCGTTGAACAGGGCGGCTTTGCTCGAAAAATAGCCATAAAATGCGCCGGTGGTCACCCCGGCATTCTTCACGATCTGCCGCAGCGAGGCCCCTTGAAAGCCCTTATCCAAAAATTCCTGCATGGCTGCCTGTTGGATGCTTTCCAACGTGGTGTTTGTCTTTTCTTCCATCGCGCTCTCCATATAACACCGTAATATAACATTGTTATATTACACCTGCTCCCCCTTTGTTGTCAAGGGTGCCAATAAAATTTTTTCGTCTGGAAATAAATTACATATGGATTCCGAAATCCTGCCGAAAAAATGCATGATATAGCCGCTAACAGAAAAAATCCTCTCTCTTTCCATACCAAATATCGAAAACTACACGTTGACGGAACCGTTCACCTGTAATAAAATAAATCTGGAAACAACTTAAGCTGAAGGGGTAAGAACATTGAAATCACGCAGCTTATATAAATCCATGGCGGTCACTTTACTGCTCATCCTGCTGATGATCGCCGGTTCCTTTGCTGTGGTGCATTGGGTGAGCTATCATGCTGAACAGGAATGCTTTGACCGCCTTTCAGAAGAGGCGAATCAACTCGCACACGATATCGAATTACACGCAGAAAGCGATCAGGAGCAGCTTTCGCTATTGGCCACAGTGGTGGTTCAATATGCAGATGATTTCAGTGACCCGGCTCTTTGGAATATCCTCGATTCCTATCAGTCGGTCGGTATGATGAGCCGTCTGGAATTGTTGTTGCCGGACAATACCATTGTCACAACTGCCGGACGGCGGTTTGATGGCACCGGTGCGCTATCCTTTGCGCAGGTTGCGCAGCAAGGCGCACATATCAGCAAGCAGGCAACCGATTGGGATGGCGCATATATTATTCGCCATTTTTTCCCTGTGTACAAAAATGAGGAAATTGTCGCCATGCTGTATGGTGTGGTACAGCTGGGAACCCTTCCGGATACCCTGGTGGATAGTCCATACAGTGGGCAGGCCTCTGTCTACATCATTGAGGGCAGTACAGGAAATCTGCTGGTGGATACTTGGCATTCTATGCCAGGCAGCAATCTATGGGAAATGGGGACCCGCGAAATGGCGCCAGGCTACGACTACGAGCAGCTCAAGCAAGATACCATCAACGGCGAAACCGGCTATGTGGTCTTTGTCTCCAAAACAATTGGGGAATATCTCTATTATTACTTCATGCCCATGGAAATCAACGATTGGCGGCTAGCGCTTTCTGTGCCGGAAAGCGTGGTTTTCAGCAGTGCCCAGGATGCCCGCGAAAAGCTCCGTATTTTCGTCTTATTTGAATCGGTATGTGCAATTTTGTATTTCCTATGGACTCTGCGATATATGCGCCGCGAACTCAGCCAGCGGCAGCGCCAGTTCGACACGCTAAATTATATTTATGATGTGGAGAAACTGCTATTCAATGCGCATGAGAAACAAGAAAACATGGCAATGGCGCTCGACCGAATTGCGCGCATCACAACTGCCGAAGGCGTCAAATTCCGTGTGCTCCGGCCTTCTGAAATGGATATTTGTTTTCTTTGGAGCAAAGATCAGAGCGGATATTCCCCCGAGGTGGCGGCAAGGCCGCTTGGCGTGACGTCCATGCTGTCATATTTCCATTCGGGCCATGACCGTCTTGCTTCCTATGACGCCCAGCACCTCCGTCAATTCGTATCGGATGCCGAGCAAAAAGATATTTCTAACCTGCTCGCCATCGCAGTAGACGATATGGATGGAAATATTTGTGGCATCTTATCGACCTTCAATATGCGCGAACACGCCGATCCTGCCATGCTCAAAAGTGTATCCTTTAGCTTTAGCATGTTTTGCCACAATATGCAGTCCTACTATGCCATCAAAGAACAAGGGGAACGAGATCTGCTCTCTGGCCTGTATAACCGAAACCGCTACGAGATGGAGCTGCCGAACTATCTGCATCAATACCATTCCTCTTTGGCCTGCATCTATGTGGATTTGAATGGGCTGCATGAGCTCAATAACACCCAAGGCCATGCGGCAGGAGACGCCCACTTACAAGCCGTAGCTTCTTCCATTCGAAAGCAGTTTGGTGCGCAGCACGCCTATCGCATTGGCGGCGATGAATTTGTTGTTTTTGTAATCGATCGGGAACAGGCCGATGTGCTACAAATGACACAAGCGCTCACCCAGGAATTAGCCGAACAGGATATCTCGATTTCCACCGGAATGCACTGGGAGCGCGTTGTCCATTCTATGGCTGAATTGACTGGCACGGCGGAAAAACACATGTATGCAGCCAAAAAAGCCCACTATGAACAGATGCCTTACGACCGGCGGAACCGGAAACCACGATAAATTTCAGCCGTTTCCCGGTGGCCGCAGCTCTTGTATCGGCATTGAAAGCCCCCTGCATGGACCATTATATGTCCGAGGCAGGGGGCTTATATATTGTCTCTTTTTTGCCTATTGTTCGGTCAAATCTGCTTACGAATCCGTTCCAATGCGCCTTTTTCCAGCCTGCTTACTTGGGCTTGCGAGATGTGAATTTCCTCAAACGAAAGGAGGTGATGTTTCCTTTTCGGGTGTACATATTCTGTGTGGTAAGATTCATCGATTGTTAAATAGATATCCAGATAAATTTTCGTATTGGTTGGGTCGGCATCCACCAAGATGTGGTCCACCAGCGCTCTGGACATTTCACGGGAGAACCCACAGTTTGCTTTCCACCGCTGTTCGATGGTTTTGGCGAGCCTTTCCACACGTTGAATGCGTTCGGCCAAATCCCGGCCAGCATTCTTCAAACTGTTATACTGCTCTTCCAGGGCTGCAATTTTCTCATTATACTGCGCGTTACGCTTTTTAAATTCCGCATTGGACAGGGCGCCGTCCAACGTCAACTCAAGCAATTTTTCCTTTTTATCTGTCAAGGTGATCATCTGCCCTTTCAGCTTTTCAAGCTCTGCACTATGATCTTGCTGTCTGGCGAAATCCGTTAGCGCCTGGATATACTCCTGCATGGCAGTGGATTTTTCATCGGTCACCCGCTCAAACACCTTGGCCAGCACAAGATCCAGTTCGTAGCTATAAATTGTGGGAGAATTACAACCATCCAATTTTCCCTTTTGCCGGTATAGCTTACAGTTCCAGCACTCCATCTTTCCATGGTGTTTCCTCTTATATACGTGCCGGTGAAAGGTTGTGCCATGTCTGGCGCAAATCAATTTACCACTGTACGCATACCGGTTCTGGGATGCCTGCGCATGCTGCTTCATGGTTTTCCCCCGCTCGGCAAGCAGGCGGTTTGCTGCTTCCCAGAGCGGTTCGGGAACAATGGCCGGGACTTTTTCATCCTCGTGGACAATCCACTTGTCCGCCTCCAGCCGGTAGGTGCGTCCGTCGCGGTAGTCGCGCGTCGCATAGCGCCGTCCAGCATAACAGCCTTTGTATTTTGGATTGCGGATCATACCATACAACGTGGAATAGGTGAAAGGCTTTCCCTGCCGGCTTACAACGCCGCGGCTGTCCAGCCCATTCGCAATTGCCCGCAAGCCCAGTTCACCAGCGACATACTGTTCAAATACTGCGCGCACAATTTTTGCTTCGGATTCGACGATCTCTAGCCTTCCATCCACCTTGTTATAGCCAAAAAGGTTATTCTGTCCCAAGAGTACGCGATTTTCTTGCGCCCGCTTGAACCCAAACCGGGTGCGTTCGGACAGTTTGCGCACCTCATCCTGCGCAATGGATGACATGATGGTCAAACGCAATTCAGCATCCTGATCAAAGGTATTAATATTGTCGTTCTGGAAGTATACACCAACGCCGTGGCGCAGCAGTTCGCGCGTATATTGGATGCTATCCAACGTATTTCGGGCAAACCGGCTGATCTCTTTGGTGACGATCAGATCAAATTTTCCTTGTTCAGCATCCTCAATCATCCGCAAAAACTGTTCGCGCTTGGCGACCGAGGTGCCAGAAATGCCCTCATCCACATAGCCACCGGCAAAGGTCCAACTCGGGTTGCTGCGAATGAACTCCTCGTAAAAGCGCCGCTGGTTCTCCAGGCTGTTGAGTTGTTCATCTTTTTCGGTCGACACGCGGGCGTAATAGGCCACAGTGAGCTCCATTTCGAAGATGCTGCGGCCCTGCGCCAACAGGTCGTCCAGCTTGCGGACGTCCATTCCTACCTCCTATATGATTTGCTTTGCTTTTGCACTTATTGTACCGCGTCCATACAGGTTCGTCAACTTTTTGACCTGCAAACGTCGCACAAAATCATGTTCTTCGAGGGAAATATGTCCGTTTTTGAGCATTTCGTCGTTGAGGGCCAAAATTTGATAGATTTGCCCCTGTTGCAAAAAATAATCCATATGCGATTGCCTCCTTCTTTTCAGAAGTATATCCAACCTATGCTAGAAGCAAACGCCTTACCGCTTACCGTCCGAAACCTACCGTTTGATATCCTGGCAACAAAAACCCGGCGTCCCTCAGGACGCCGGGCAATGTGATCTTTATTCTTTGGAATGTTTGGGGGCCAAGTGGTGAGGCGTTCGTCCCCCGCCTGTAATATACCGGGCATAGGCCAATGTAACGGCAAAATAGAAGCCCGATGTCACGGTAAACAAAACGTGACCAGCAATGGTTAAATAGCCGACACACAAGCCGAGCGACAAAAACGCACCCAAGCCCAACACACTGAAGTTTCGGAAAAACCGTCCAATAAAGCACACGCCTTCCTTGAAAAACAGCCACAGCATGGCCACAAAGCCAAATAAGCCGTAATAGATCAGTGTTTCACATAGATCCATCTCAATAGTCTCCACCTGCGAGCCGCGCCCCACGCCAAACAGCCAGGTCAACAGGCCGCCGCTGGTGTAATCGTCCCAGGCAGGGGCGAGTTTGTTGAGCCGTCCGCTGAAGAACAAGGTTTCAGCTGATTCATTGTTGGAGTCGCGGAAACCTTGAATGGTACCCTCCAAGGTCTGCCCAATGCTAATGCCGCTGACCAAGACCGATAGCGCCGAAATCACGGCATATAGCGCAATCAACAGCACAGCTACACAGGCAAATCGCTTGAGCGCCTCGCAATCCTTGTGAAAAAACCGCACCAACGCATAGATCAGCAAGCCGGCAATCGACACACCAATGGCCAAAAAGGCGGTTTTGGTGCCGATCATGAGCATACTCAGCAGGGTCATCGCGAGCGGCAGCCCGAGCAGCAACATCCGCTTGCGATCCATCTCCCGCTTTGGGATAGAGAGAAAATAGCATGAGCCGATGGGGAACAAAATCATCAATGCGCCTGTGATGTCGTTGCCCGAATAATAAAAACCGCGGAAACCGCGATACCCAAACCGGTCGGCGTAGGTGTAATGGCCTGCCCCAAAGATATAGGGTACTACGATCACAACCGTCAACAAAAACAGGGAAATCATAATAAACCGATGGATTTTTTCGATCACCTGCTCGCGCGGCATTCCGCTGCGCTCCATCATACGGCAATAGACAAAAAATACGGCCACATTATAGGCAAACCGCGCAAAATATTGCACATCGATAAAAATCGAGATCTCACCAAAGGTGATGAACTCGCTGACAACGCTCAACGCCCACGCCACGCCCATGGGGATGGCAATTTTCACCGACCGCCAATCGCGTATGAGCAGGATATAGCCGATCATTACCAGCAGCACCAACATCCGCACCACCAGCGACGGGGTGATCGGCGCAATGCTCGCCGAACTATACACATCGCCATGGGTCACAAACTGGATATATATCCCGCTTACAATATCCAAAATAGGGTTTAAAATCAAATAAAACCAGAAAAATTTCTCCAGTTTTTCCGCCTGTTTTGACACACTTTCACTTCCTCGCAGTATAAATCAGACTAAACCTTTTTTATCATACCACAAGGAGCGATTCTTCTCAACCATTTCTTTCAGGCCGAAGTTACCAATTCTTCATGCTTTGGCCTCTCGTCTTTTGGCGTTATCCCCACAGCTTGTGCCGGAGCATCCCGATCCATTCTGCGGTCTTAAACCGGAAGGAATATTGGGGGTCAAGTTCTTCCTCGGGAGTTTGGGCCTGCTCCTCCCCTGCCGCGGCCTGGCTGCACAGCGGCGGGAACACAACGCACCACCAGTTGCGGCCCTCGCCCGCGCCGATGGTGACCCGCAGTCCCAAATATTCCCCTGCAGGCAGCGAAAAAGTAGGGTAATCGCGTGTGGGATAGTATTCCTCAGCCAGCTGGACGGTCACCGCCCGCCGCTCGCCTTGCGCGAGCAAGGTGCGCTGTGCGCAGTCCGCCAACGCCTGCATGTTTCCTTCCAGCCGGTTGCGCACCTGTTCTTGGTCGCGCGCGCCGTCCAGTATGGGCTCACAGAAATCCAACACTGCATCGCGCACCTGTAACTTGACTGCTTGGTCATGCGCACTGTCCGAATGGGCGACCACATGCAGCCGCAGCAGCCCTCCCGCAATAGCATCCTGCTCCTGGCTGACCGCAGCCGCGTATGTAAACGCCAGCGCCATGGTCAGCGCCAATACCAGTTCCATTCTTCTGCGTTTCATAAAAACCCTCCGTCCACCTTGGAATTCTGCTTCCATTATGGACGGAGATCGGGTGCATGATACAATTTTTTTAGTTTTGTGCAGCGCAAATGCGCGTGAGCAGTGTGCATTCAAACCGCTTTTGCAATGCGTGTACGGCTGCTTGCGCCTTCTCCTGCGCGGAAAACAGGCCGAAAACCGTCGGCCCCGAGCCGCTCATCAGCGCGCCATCCGCACCATACTCCAAAAGCGCGGCCTTGATCTGCCCAATTTCGGGGTGGTCACCAGCTGTGACCACTTCCATCACATTATACAGCCTGCGGCAGACGCCGCTGTAATCCCCTTGTGCCAGCGCCGTAACCACCCCATCCGTATCCGGCCGCACGGCCAGCCTGCCACCGTTCATCCGCGCATAGACCGCCGCGGTGGACACCGGGAACGGCGGCTTGCACAGCACGACAAAGCAATCCGGCATGGGCGGCAGTGGGGTCAGCTGTTCACCGATCCCCTCGGCCAGGGCCGAGCCGCCCGAAACGCAGTATGGGACGTCGGCCCCGAGCGGCAGGGCCATGTCCCGCAGCGCCGCAGCGGATAGTCCGGTTACATACAGGGTATTCATGGCGCGCAGCACTGCAGCCGCGTCGGTCGAGCCACCCGCCAGCCCGGCAGCAATGGGAATCCGCTTGGTCAGCTCAAGCACAACGCCGTCGTCCGGGATGCCGGTCTGCGCACGGAACCGCTGCACGGCGCGCACCGCCAAATTGCCATCATCGGTGGGCAGGCCGGACAGGCTGCCGCACAGCCGGATGCCCTGTCCAGCGCCGCGGCGCACGGTGAGATCGTCATGCAATTCCAGCGACTGCATGACCATTTTGACCGTGTGATAGCCATCTGGGCGGCGGCCGGTCACGTCAAGCGTCAAATTGATCTTTGCATATGCAAATTCTGTTACTTGCTGCATGGACATTCCCCTCAAATCGCAACACTTTCGCCTTTGCGCCTGCGGTAGACCATCACCGTATGGAAACCGTGTGCCTTAGCGTGGGCGATACATTCTTCAATCCCCCGGCCGACCGAGGCGGCCGCGTGTGAATCCGACCCGATGGAGATCATCGTGCCGCCCAAGCGGCGGTATTCATCCAGCACAAAATCCTCTGGCCCGACCTTTTTCATCCAGCCAAATAGACCGGCTGCGTTGATCTCCAGCGCAATCTCGCGGTCAATCAAGGCGCGCAGCACCGGTGTCACCCACTCCATAAAGTTGGCGAATGACGGATGGTTATATTCTCGCTTCATCACGCGCAACGGGTAATCGATGTGGGCGAACACATCAAAACCGCCGTGCTCGATCATGGTTTTGGCTTCTTTTAGATAATCGCGCAGCAATTGTTCTTGGTCGAGATGGTCATAGTCCATATCATAAAAATCGATGTTATTGGGCATAACATGCAAGGAGCCGATGACCGTATCGAACGGAAAGGCTTCGAGCAATGCCGAAGCCGCCGGATCGGCATGGATTTCGCCCAGTTCGACGCCTTTGAGCACCTCGATCTGCCCATCATACAGCTGCCGTGTCCGGTCGATCTCCTCAAAAGCGCCCTGAATCTCTAGTTTTTGGGGTGGCATCCCGTGGTAAAAATAATCCTTGTGGTCGGAGATCACAATCGCTTTCAGCCCACGCCGGATAGACGATGCGGCGATTTGTTCAATTGAATCGGGCTGGGCGTCAAACGAAAAATGGGAATGCATATGGCAGTCAACAAGCATAGGGAATTCTTTCCTTCCTACCGCACAGCTGCGCGGTGCAAAATGTAAACACCGTTATTATAGCACAAAGCCGCAAAAGAGAAAAGAGCCGCCGCGCCAGTGCAGACAGATCATTTTTATATTATTTTCCATTCATCATTTCCCAGCTGGCGCACACACTACTAATACCTGAACCATTCCGAATGCCGGTTTTATCGCAGCACGGCACACCGGCCTTCCGATTGGTTCAGCGCGCACCCCAAGAGCGACAAGACGAAGGAGGGGAAAGTATGAATCGTCTTGCACTAATTCTTGTAATCATCGGCGCCTTAAACTGGGGTATCCTCAGCGTTGTGGGCCTGGACCTGGTCGGCTGGCTGTTTGGCGGCCAGGGTACCGTTGTCAGCCGCCTGATTTATGGCCTTGTAGGCTTGGCTGGCATCTGGGCGTGCAGCTTTTTCTTCAAGCTGCCTGCCGCAAACAAATCCAGCAGTTAAGCAAAAAGCGGATTGACCGCCGTCAATCCGCTTTCTTGTTTTACTTGGCAGCCTGGGCTTCCTTGACCAAGCGTTCGGTATCCTGCGCGATGACCAATTCCTCATTGGTGGGGATAACCAGCACACGCACGCGGGCATAATCGATGGAGATATCCATCTGGCGGCCGCGGTACTTGTTCTTTTCCGGGTCGATCTTGATGCCCAGATATTCCATGTGCTCGCACACATCCCAACGGACCGAGCGGTCATTTTCACCCACGCCAGCGGTGAAAATGATGGCGTCTACACCGCCCATCTCAGCGATGTACGAGCCGATGATCTTTTTAACCGACAGGTTGAACATGTCCTTGGCCAGCGCCGCACGGGTGTTGCCCTCGTTGATGGCCACATCCAGATCGCGGAAGTCGGAAGATACGCCCGAAATGCCCAGCATACCAGACTTCTTATTGAGGATGTTGATGACCTCAGCCGCACTCATATTCTCGTGCTCGGACAAAAACTCAATGATCGAGGGGTCGATGTTACCGCAGCGGGTACCCATGGGCAGGCCATCGATCGGGGTAAAGCCCATGGATGTATCGACCGACTTACCGCCGTCAATGGCTGCGATGGACGAACCATTGCCCAGGTGGCAGGTGATGAGCTTCAGGCTTTCGATCGGGCGGCCGAGCATCTCTGCTGCCTGCTGGGAGACGTACTTATGGCTGGTGCCATGGAAACCATAGCGGCGGATCTTGTACTTCTGGTAGTACTCATAGGGTACCGCATACATATAGCTCTTCTGGGGCATGGACTGGTGGAAGGCGGTGTCGAATACTGCGACCATCGGCACATCGCCCATGACCTCGCGGCAGGCGTTGATGCCGGTCAGGTTGGGCGGGTTGTGCAAGGGGGCAAGCGGAATGCAGGCCTCAATTGCCTTGATGACCTGTTCGGTGATGATGACCGAGTCGGCGAAATACTCACCGCCATGTACAACACGGTGGCCCACAGCGTCGATCTCGGACATATCGGCGATCACGCCCCACTCCTTGTCCAGCATGATCTCGATGACTGCCTTGATGGCGTCGGCATGGGTAGGCATCGCGATGTCCGCCTTGTATTTTTCCTCCACCTTGTTGTTCTGGTGGGTCAGCTTACCGTCGATACCAATGCGTTCGCACAGGCCCTTGGCCATGACCGCCTTGCTATCCATGTCGATCAGCTGGTATTTCAGCGAAGAACTGCCCGCATTGATGACCAAAACTTTCATTCCTCAAAACTCCCTTTTTTCTGTTTTCGGTTTTTTGCTTAGGTTTCGCTTACGCATTGCAGGAAACCGCAAAAAAGAGTATAATAACAATATATACATTTACATTGTACACTACTCCCTCGATTTTCACAACAGGAATTTCACCATTTTTTTGGAGGAACCCCATGAAAATTTGCGGCGTCGTCGCAGAATACAATCCTTTCCATAGCGGTCACGCGTATCATCTAGCGCAGACCCGACATCTGCTAGGGGCGGACACCGCCTTAGTCTGCGCAATGAGCGGCAATTTTGTCCAGCGTGGCGATCTAGCCGTATTTGAAAAATATGAACGCGCAGAGGCCGCCGTGCGGTGCGGCGCCGACCTTGTCTTAGAGCTCCCGCTTTCGGCCTGCCTGTGGTCGGCCGAGGGATTTGCCTGGGGCGCAGTATCCATGCTGGCCGCGCTCGGTTGTGTTACCCACCTCTCTTTTGGCGCCGAATGCGCCGATCTGCCACTTTTGCAGCGCGCAGCTGTCCTGGCTGGCCAGCAGCAGGAAGCCTTGCGCAATAGCTTGTCGCTCGGACTATCCTATGCTGCGGCGGTACAGCAAACCGTACTTTCGGTCGATCCCGAAGCTGGCGCCCTACTGCGCAGCCCCAACAATACCCTGGCCATCGAATATTTGCGTACACTCAGCATACTCAGCAGCTCCATCCAGCCGGTTGCCATCGAGCGAAAAGGCGGCGCACATGACAGCGGTGCACCCGTAGATGGCTTGCCATCGGCCTCCTATCTGCGCGGGCTATTGGCAACAGGTGATATTTTATCTTGCCGCCCTTATGTGCCCACCGCAGCCTATGCGGTGCTGCTGCGGGCGGTCCGCGGTGGTGCGGCGCCTGTCGTGTGTGGGGCGGTAAACCAAGCAATCGTCGCACACCTGCGGCGGCTGACGCCCCAAACACTGATCCCCTACTGCGGTGGACAAGACGGGTTTTCCAATCGCTTGGCCGATGCAATCGTGAAGAATGTTAGTTTTTCTGCCATTTGTTCGGCCGCTCAAACCCGGCGGTATCCGCTTGCCCGTGTACGGCGCGCATTGCTGCGTGCTTGGCTGGATTTGCCCCAGTCGGTCCCGCCTGAAGCATCCTATGTGCGTGTGCTCGCGCTGGGGCCGCGCGGCCGCACCGTACTGCACCGGATGAAACAGACCTGCTCACTGCCTATTTTGGTCAAGCCCGCCGCTGCCCGTACCCTTCCCCAGCCGCTTCAACCTGCGCTTACGCGCGATGGACTAGCGGATGACCTTTATGCTCTGGCCTACCCCGCCCCCGCACTGCGTACCGGCAGCGCATATCTCCGCAAAACCCCGTATTTTCATCCTTCCCTAGAGCCCTGAGAGGAGGGACCTAGTATGAATTGCCCTTATTGTGAAAAACCTATGTTGTATGGAAAACTGCTAGGCGACCAAAAACGGTTGCGTTGGCTGCCAGACGACAAAAAAATGCTGCGCAGTCTATGGGCTGCCGGTGGACTGCGGATTGGCAGCAAGCTCCCTCTGCAGCGGGCGGAAACCCTCGCCCATTTTTGCAGTTATTGCCGAAAGATCGTGATTGATGTGGATGACTGTTAATACATACAGGGGGCGGGGAGGCGTAACAAGTGTTTGAACTGGATATGTTGCGTCCAATGCTGGAGATGACTGTCGTAATTCCGGGTGCGTTCTTGTGCTTTTTGCCGGCAAAGGCACACTTGCGCATCCCGGTCCGGCAGCTTATTGGGCTGGGGATCCCCTTTCTGCTGCTTTGGGCGATTGTAGGTGGGCTCATCTGTTATACCTTCCGCTGGAGTAACAACGTTTGGTTGTTCCCTTGGCTGGTAGGGTTCGGTTTATTTCTACGGTGGGCGGCCAACTTGCCGGGTTGGAAAACCGCCAGCCTTTTACTGGCGGTATGCGGAATGTTCTCCTGTCTGACCAACTTGGCCACGACAACCGACATCCTGCTTGCCCCGGAAAATTCTCTTCCTTGGTTCACCTTCCCTGCCATCGCAGTATATTTGCTGCTGCACTGGGCGTTGGTGGCGTGCCTGTGGTACCCAGATACCCATGCCATTTCATGGCTGCTCTATACATTTAACTTATCTGGAACCCGGTATGTATTTTGGATGTTGCCGCTTGTCTTTTTGGCTCTCAACATCTACATTCAGCCTTTAGATTACGACACGCTGCATACAGATCGGATGCTGGTGGTTTATCTGGTTATGGTCGCTTTGTTGCTGGCACTGTTCTTACTCTTGTATCTGCTGTTTTACCGAATGGCCCGGGAGTTAGACCACGGAATGCAGCTTGCGCGGGACAACGAGATCCTCCAACAGCAAGCTGCCCAATACCAGCGGCTGCAAAAAAATATGGAGGATACCCGCCGTGCCCGACACGATCTGCGCCAACACTTTATTGCGCTGCGCGGCTGCTTGGACAGCGGCGATTTGCAAGCAGTTTCGGCCTATGTTTCCGCTCATTTACAGTCCTTGCCGTCCGATTCACCTCAAGTCTACTGCAAAAACCTCGCGGTCAATGCGGTGCTGGATTATTATGCTGTGTTGGCCGGCCAGCAAAAAATCGATTGCAAGTTTTCCGTCCAAATGGACGAAAAAACGCTCATCCCCGAACCCGAATTTTGCGTGTTGTTAGGCAACCTACTGGAAAATGCCCTGGAGGCCTGTGCCAAAATCCAGGGGGACCGGCGGCTTCACGCTGCACTGCGGCAGTTGAGCAAAAGCCGTCTGATGATTGTGGTGGAAAACACCTCGGAGCCACCCCAATGGGAGGCTGGAAGCCTACGCTCATCCAAGCGTCCGGGTGCTGGATTTGGCGCCCAATCTGTAAAAATGATTGCCGAACGCTATCACGGCGGCGCACAATTCAGCTGGCAGGATGGTATTTTTCGCGCTTTTGTCCTTCTCAACCCATAAAAACAGGAACAGCGTCGCACCTGAAACCGTGCGACGCTGTTTCCTTTTCTGATATGATTTTCTTAGTACATGCCACCCATGTCCGGGGCTGCCGGAGCCGGCGGGGTGGGCTCCTTCTTATCAGCAACAATCGACTCGGTGGTCAGAACCATCGAAGCGATGGAAGCCGCATTCTGCAAAGCCGAACGGTTGACCTTGGTCGGGTCAACGATGCCTGCTTCGATCATGTTGCCGTACTGCTCGGTGTAAGCGTCAAAGCCGTAGCCGACCTGGCCCGAAGTCTTGATCTTTTCCAGAACGACCGAGCCATCCACGCCTGCGTTGGCTGCAATCTGCTTCACCGGCTCTTCCAGGCCGCGCATTACGATTTTCACGCCGGTCTTTTCATCACCGTCTACCGTGTCGATCAGCTTGGCAACCTCAGGAATCGCATTGACGTAAGAAGCGCCGCCGCCTGCAACGATGCCCTCTTCTACCGCTGCGCGGGTCGCGTTGAGCGCGTCCTCGATGCGCAGCTTCATTTCCTTCATCTCAACCTCGGTTGCAGCGCCAACCTTGATGACAGCTACACCGCCCGCCAGCTTGGCCAGGCGCTCCTGCAGCTTTTCGCGGTCGAAGTCCGAGGTGGTGTTTTCAATCGCAGCGCGGATGCTGGCAACGCGGGCCTTGATGGCCTCGGAATCGCCTGCGCCGTCAACGATGGTGGTGTTCTCCTTGTTGACCTTGACCTGACGGGCCTGGCCCAGCAGGTTCATCGAAGCGTCCTTGAGCTCCAGGCCGACCTCTTCAGAGATCACCGTGCCGCCGGTCAGGATGGCGATATCCTGCAGCATCTCCTTGCGGCGGTCGCCAAAGCCAGGCGCCTTGACGGCAACGCAGGTAAAGGTGCCGCGCAGACGGTTAACAATCAGGGTGGACAGTGCCTCTCCCTCAATATCCTCAGCGATGATGAGCAGCTTGCGGCCGGACTTTACGATCTGCTCCAGCAGCGGCAGCAGATCCTGGATCACCGAGATCTTCTTGTCGGTGATGAGCACCAGCGCGTCGTCGAGCACGGCTTCCATCTTTTCGGTGTCGGTGACCATGTAAGGGGTCACATAGCCGCGGTCAAACTGCATACCCTCGACAACCTCGGAATAGGTTTCTGCGGTCTTGGACTCCTCCACGGTGATGACGCCGTCGGTGGAAA
>CAJFUJ010000053.1 GCA_904420185.1 uncultured Butyricicoccus sp.
ACAAGTTTGAGGATCTCGACGAGGCCATGAAGATGGCGCAGAACAAGGAAGTTGCCCGCAAGGTTATGCTCACCTTTGACGACTAAGCAAAAAGATTGCTCTCATAAAGAAATGGACCGTCTGGCGCTGCCGGACGGTCCATTTTCTTATTTCCACTCGTCGGTATTGTACAGCCCAATATCCTTTGCACGGAATACCGGATCTACTCCGCGCTTGCGCTGCAAATCATAGTCCTTAAGCGCTCGCAGAGCAATGTTCCCTAGCAGCGCGATGGCAAAAATGTTGACAATGGACATGAAGCCCATCAAAATATCTGCCAGGTTCCAAACGGTAGAAAAATTGGCCTGCGCCCCCAAGAAAATCGCCGCAAGACAGGTAATCCGGAAGGCAAACAGCAGTGGCTTGCTGTCCTTGATAAAGCGCAGATTGGATTCTGTATAGTAATAATTCCCCACAAGGCTGGAATAGGCAAAAAAGAAAATGGCGATCGTAATGAAATGAATGCCCATATCTCCAAAGGTCGTGTGCACTGCGCGCTGGACATAGGAGATATCCTCGCTAACCTCCACACCGGACACCAACAAGATCATAGCCGTAGTCGAGCAGATGACTAGCGTATCCAAAAAGACCGACAAGGTCTGAATCAGCCCCTGCTTGACCGGATGGGACACCACCGCTGTGGCCGCGGCGTTGGGCGCCGAACCCATGCCTGCTTCGTTGGAAAACAGGCCACGTTTGATACCGATCACGACCGCGCTGCCCGCAAAGCCGCCAAAAATCGCCTGTACATCGAATGCCTCGCGGAAAATAAGCGCAAATACGTCTGGTACTGCCGATAGATGGGTGAAAAACATAATCAGTCCGATTAGAATATAGCCGCCTGCCATCACTGGCACCATCACCGACGTAATGGCGCTAATGCGGTGTACGCCACCGAAGATGACAAGGCCCGTGAGCACCGCCAGCACAAGCCCCACCACGGCCGGCAGAATGGTCTGGCTGTAATTGGGCATATAATAGGAAATTGCCGACGAAATATTGAACGATTGCAGCCCATTAAACCCGTAGGCAAAGCACAAGATGAGCAGTACCGCAAACACACAGCCCAGCCACCGCTTGCCCAGGCCGCGCTGGATATAGTAGGCCGGACCACCGCGGAAGGAGTTGCCGTCCTTTACCTTGTAAATCTGCGCGAGTGTCGATTCAACAAAGGCCGATGCGCCGCCGATGACCGCCATTAGCCACATCCAAAACACAGCGCCCGGGCCGCCTGCCGCAATTGCGGCCGCAATTCCAGCGATGTTGCCCGTCCCCACGCGCGACGCAGTTGACATCATCAGCGCTTGAAAGGAGGAGATCTGCTTTTGCCCATCCTTCTTCTCGCCCCGCTCGCGCAGAATCTTGCCCACATCTGCGATGCGGCGCACCTGCACAAAGCCGGTTCGCACGGTAAAATAGATCCCCACAAGCACCAACAGGAAAATGAGCAGCTTGCTGTACATCAAATCGTTGAGCGACGGCAAAAACTGCTCATTTACCCACTGTAAAGCCCAAATGATTCCCTCCATGAAATTCCCTCTTTCTTTTTCGGTCTCCCGCGTTACTGCGGGGGTATCCTCATCATACCGTAGAATCTCTTGAAAGGCAAACATTTTATGCGCTTCTCCCCGCCATTTGTCGGATTCAACAATCCTTCTGGGGTTTTGTCATCCGACGGATGCAGTTTGCCAGTTGGTCGCCGGGTTCTGGTTGTCAACCGGGCACCAGACGCCAGCCGAGTTCACGCAACTGGATTGCCGCTTGTGTGGCATTTTGGAGTGTATCGGTTTGCACCGTCAGCTTGTATCCACCCTCCTGTATCGTCACTTGACGGATTCCAGCAATCCGTGACAGGCGCTTTCTAGCCATAGGGATATCAGGCCAAGCGGCGCACCAAAACAGCTGTTCCATTGAGCAATCCTCCATCCGCAGCATCTGCCGCAATTGATTCTCTTTGTATGATTCCCATATATTCCTTTAAAATTTCAGGAGTTTGTATTTTTTCCGCTGCACTCTGGCTTGTGGCGTGGCTAGTTCTTGCGCTCTCCGTCCGCACATGGTATGATGGTATAAACGGACGGTGCTTGATTGCCCGTCCGGCATTTTATCCGAAAGGACGATCGTTATGCTGCAATATCTCTCCCATGCGACCGAGGACACCGAAGCGCTTGGTATGCGTTTTGCCGCGACCTTGCATCCTGGCGATGTTGTCGCCTTCACTGGCGATCTCGGCGCCGGCAAAACCGCCTTCTCACGAGGCATTTTGCGCGGATTGGGGTATAACGGCCGGGTGACCAGTCCAACCTTTGCGATCGCCAACGAATACCACACGCCCAAAGCCGACGTAGCGCATTTTGATATGTACCGCATTTTGGATGTGGAAGCGCTTTGGGAGCTCGGCTTTGAAGAATATTTGGACGGCCACCGCATCGTACTCATCGAATGGAGCGAAAACATTGCGCAGGCTTTGCCGCCGCACAAGCAGGTTTCCATCTGCTATGGTGCGCAGCCGGACGACCGCATCATTACCATTACGGAGGAATCCGCGTGAAAATTTTGAGCTTTGAATCTTCGGCCGTTTCGGCTTCCGTTGCTTTGACCGACGGCGTGCGTTTGGTCGCGCAATCCTTTCAAAACTGCGGCCTGACCCACAGCCGCACCCTGCTGCCCATGGCTGAAGCGTTGCTAAACTGTTGTGGTTACACCTTGGAGCAGATAGAGGGGTTTGCTGTGGCCGCTGGACCGGGTTCGTTTACCGGTTTGCGCATCGGCGTTGCGACCGTCAAGGGGCTGAGCTTGCCCAGCGGCAAGCCCTGCATGGGGGTGTCCACCCTAGAGGCCATGGCCCGTGGGCTGGAAGGCTTTTCTGAAAATCTGTGCTGTGTGATGGATGCACGCGGCGGCCAGGTCTACAATGCGCGGTTCCGGTGGGAAAACGGCGTGCTGCATCGCCTGTGCGATGACCGAGCCATCGATCTGCAAGCGCTCGGCGCGGAAATCGGAGAAACTACGCAAATTTTGGTTGGAGATGGGGCGGATTTATGCTATACTAGACTTATCAAAAGCTGTCCTGGTTTGCGCCTTGCCCCACCCCATCTGCGGTTTGCTACCGCCTATGGCGTAGCGATGGCTGCTCTACCCCATTTGCTGCAAGGCAAAGGAGTAGGCGCCCAGGAATTGGATGTCCGTTATCTGCGGCCACCTTATGTGGCGCAGCCCCGGCCCCAAAAGCCTTAAATATTTTATGGAACAAGAAGAGGAGCGTTGACTATGGCAACTGTTCATGTGATGGATCACCCGCTTATTTTGCACAAATTAAGCCTTATGCGCGACAGCCAAACTGGCGTCAAAGAATTCCGCGAAGCAACCCGCGAAATCGCCATGCTGATGTGCTATGAGGCCACCCGCGATCTGCCGCTTAAGACCATTCAAATCGAAACCCCGCTTGCCCACGCCAAGGCGCGCGTGATTTCGGGTAAAAAGATCGCGTTTGTACCGATTCTACGTGCAGGCTTGGGCATGGTGGACGGTATGCTGGAACTCATCCCCGCGGCCAAGGTTGGCCATTTGGGCCTGTACCGCGACCCGAAAACCCTCAAGCCGGTCGAATATTATTGCAAGCTGCCGGGCGATATTGCCGAGCGTGACGTCATCCTCATCGACCCCATGGTGGCGACAGGCGGCTCGGCAGTAGCGGCCGTGCAAACCCTCAAGGACCGCGGCGTGCAGCACATCAAGCTTATGTGCCTGCTGTCCACGCCGGTCGGCATTGAAACCGTGCAGAAAGCCCATCCGGATGTTGACATCTTTGTCGCCGCCATCGACGAGGGCCTGAATGAACACGGCTACATCGTCCCTGGCTTGGGCGACGCGGGCGACCGTATCTTTGGCACCAAGTAAAAAACAGCGGTTCAGAGGCATTGCGCTTCCGAACCGCTATTTTTTATTCCCCGCCCGGACGGATACCGTCCCGGCCCTTCAGGGGCGCCAAGTACTGCTGGGTATAATCCTCTTGGGGCTTTTTCTTGCGGCCGATGGCGGCCGAATCGATATGCGCTACATCATCATAACGCGGGTGGGTTTTGTCATCCATCGCGGCAACCTCCTTTTGCGGATAGTTTGCCGCGGCGCGGAGGGTTTTATGCTTAGGTTTTGCTGGCCCACTCGCCGGTCGCCAGCGCGGTCAGGTAGGCGTTGATAAAGCCGTCCAGATCGCCGTCCATCACCGCGTTGATGTTGGTGTTTTCATACGCGGTGCGGGTGTCCTTGGCCAGGGTGTAGGGCATAAAGACATAAGATCGAATCTGACTGCCCCATTCGATCTTTTTCTGGTCGCCCTTGATGTCCGAAATTTTTTCCAAATGTTCACGTTCCTTGATTTCGACCAGCTTGGCGCGCAACATACGCAAGCAGTTGTCCTTGTTCTGGAACTGGCTGCGTTCGGTCTGGCAGGAAACCACAATGCCGGTCGCTTTATGGATCAGGCGCACCGCCGAAGAGGTCTTGTTGATGTGCTGGCCGCCCGCACCCGATGAGCGGAATACCTGCATTTCGTAATCCTCGGGGCGGATCTCGACGTCGTTGGAGTCGTCCGGGATGTCCGGGATGACCTCGACCGCCGAAAACGACGTATGCCGCCGGCCGGAAGCGTCAAACGGCGAGATGCGCACCAAGCGGTGCACGCCCGATTCGCCCTTCAAAAACCCGTAGGCGTTTTCGCCCTCGATGGCGATGGTCGCCGACTTGAGGCCGGCTTCTTCGCCGTCTTGGTAGTCCATAATTTTGTAGGTATAGCCGTGGCGCTCGGCCCAGCGGGTGTACATCCGGTAGAGCATCGAGCACCAGTCCTGGGCCTCGGTGCCGCCCGCGCCCGCGTGGAAGGAAACCAGCGCGTTGTTGTGGTCGTATTCGCCGGTGAGCAGGGTGCTCATGCGCTGCTTTTCCATCTCCTCTTCCACCTCGGCATAGCCGCTCTCCAGCTCCTCAAGCATGGATTCGTCGTTCTCCTCGATGGCCATTTCGCACAGGGTCAGCAGGTCCTCCCACTGGCTGTACAGCTTGTGGAAGCCCTCGATCTTGCCCTTGAGCGCACCCAAGCGGGACACCACCTTTTGGCTCTCCTCGGGCTTGTCCCAAAACCCGGGCTGGGAGGATTTCATCTCCAGTTCGTCGACCTCGCGCGCGGCTTGGTCCAGGTTTAAATTGCCGCGCAACTCGTCCAGCGCCGGCTTCATATTGTTGAGTTTGACCTTATATTCCTCAAATTGCAGCATAAAAATGCTCCTTTTCCGTGAATTGCAGTACCCCTCTATTATAGCCAACTTGCCTGCCCATGTAAAGAGCCTTGACCTTTCCTTTGGCCAGTTTCCCCGATTTGTACAAAAGAAAGGGCGGCTTGCCGCCGCCGATGCATAAAACAGCGGCACGCCCAACTGCCAGGCGCGCCGCCGTACAGTGAAGTTTTCGCCCGCCTTTTTCAAAAGGCGGCGGGGTGCAGGGGCAGAGCCCCGCCGAGGGTGCAGGGGGCAGAGCCCCCGCCAGAGGGGCACTTTACCGATATTCGGCCGCCAGCTTTTCGAACAGTGGCAGCGCGCGGCGGATGGTTTCGGTCTGCACGCAGTAGGAAATGCGCATATGGCCGGGCGCACCAAAGTCGGTGCCTGGTACGAGCAACAGGTCATACTTCTTGGCCCGCTCGCAGAAGGCGCGGTCATCGGGCTCGAGCGTCTGCGGGAACAGATAAAATGCACCTTCCGGCTTGACGCAGGCATAGCCCATGCCGGTCAACCCTTCGAACAGCAGCTTGCGGTTTTCGGCGTAGACCGACAGGTCGGCGGTTTCCCCGGCGCAGCGAGCCACCACCTGCTGGAACATGCTCGGCGCGCACACATAGCCCAGCACACGGCCTGCGCCGCAAACGGCAGCGTAGAGGTCGTCAAAGCCGGGCACGTCGGGCACCAGCACATAGCCGATGCGCTCGCCTGGCAGGGACAGCGACTTGGAGTACGAATAGCACACCAGCGTATGCGGATAGCTGCGCGCGATAAAGGGGGCTTCGCGGCCATCGTATACAATCTCCCGGTAGGGCTCGTCGGAAATCAGGTAGATGGGGTGGCCGTATTCCTCGGATTTGCGGGTGAGCAGCGCGGCCAGGCGGTCGATGGTCTGCTCGGAATAGACCGCCCCGCTTGGGTTGTTGGGTGAATTGATGACAACGCCCTTGGTGTTGGCGCTCAAGCGCGCTTCCAGGGCGGCGAAATCGATCTGGAAATCGGCGGGCTGCGGCGGCACCAGCACGCACTTGGCCCCTGCCCCCTGCTCGATGAACACCACGTACTCGGGAAAATACGGGGCAAACACGATGAACTCATCGGCCGGGCTGGCAGTCAGCGCCTTGAAGCAGATGGAAATCGACGCCGCCGCGCCGGCGGTCAGGTACAGCTGGTCGCCGGTGTATTGGGTGCCAAAGCGGGCGTTGAGGTTGTCGGCAATCGCCTTGCGGCAGGCGGGCGCACCCTGCGCCGAGGTATAGCCGTGTACGGCAACCGGGTCCTGCCCGACTAGCTCCAGCAGGGCACGGCGCACCGCGTCCGGCGCGGGCACGTTGGGATTGCCAAGCGAAAAATCAAAAATATTCTCACGCCCCACCTCCGCGGCGCGACGGTTGCCATATTCAAAAATCTCGCGGATGGTCGAGCGTTTTTTGCCCAGCGCGAGGACGGTCTGATTGAGCATACACTTTCAACTCCTTTTTTCTTTTATTTTACCACTGCGCTGTATCAAAGGGAATCTTTTTTTCGCGCGCACATACAATAGACCACCGGCGCACACTGGTTTGACTTTTGGCACACAAGGAGGATTTTCTGATGCATTCTGCGAATGAACCTGTTATACTGGTAAGTACCGGCCGGGCTGCACATCCGCTGTCGGTGCGGCGGACGGTTTCCGAGCTCTACGGCGCAGCACTGGAACAGGCCGGACTGCTTTCCGCCGCAGCGCTCGGCGGGGATGCCGACGCGCTCGCCCACCGGTTCGACGGCCTGCTGCTCTCAGGCGGCGGCGACCCGGACGCCGCTTGGTTCGGCGAACCCCACGACCCGCGCGCTGCACCGCCCGACCCCCTGCGCGACCGGGAAGAACTGGCGCTTTGCGCCGCCTTTTGCGCGCGCAAAAAGCCCATCTTGGCCATCTGCCGGGGTATACAAATTCTCAACATCCACTTTGGCGGCAACCTCGTCCAGCACATCGACGGCCATGACGGCTGTCCGCACCCGGTTTCCACCGTCCCGGGCAGCGCCCTCGCCCGGCTCTGCGGGCCGCAATTTACCGCGAACAGCTTCCATCACCAGGCCGTACGGCAGCTGGGCCGCGGCCTATGGGTAACCGCCCGTGCACAGGATGGGACCATCGAAGCACTGGAGCACTGGTCCCTACCCATCCTTGGGGTACAATGGCACCCCGAACGCATGGTGCCCGGCCTCTGTGCCGATACCGCAGCCGACCACACCGCCCTCTTCGCCTGGATGAAATCCTACATAAAGGACGAAACCACCCATGAAAGCCTATCGCACAATTAACCTAGAAGAAAACCTGCCCACCGCCCGCGAGGCGGTTGCCGCGCTTGGCCGCGAGGTGCGCTTGGCCAAGCGCCACGGCATCCGCCTCATCAAATGCATCCACGGCTTCGGCTCCACCGGCCGGGGCGGCAAAATCCGGGTGGCCGTCCGCCGGGAACTTGTGGTTCTGCAAAAACGCGGTTATGTCAAAGCGGTGATCCCGGGCGAACAGCTTTCCATCTTTGACGAGCCTACCCGCCGCGCCATGGCCTACTGCGCCGAGCTGCGGGGCGACTCCGATCTGGACCGTCACAACAACGGCGTAACGCTGATCGTGCTTTGACACGCAAACTTGCAGCCTTTGGACACGGGCTGCTTTTATTTTGCAAACATTTCGATCAATATCTAAATAACACTTGACAGAGCTCCCTCTATGCTGTATTCTATATTTAGATAGACGTCTAAATGATAACGTTCTTTTGGGAGGTGATTGTATGGGGTTCCAGCAGACCTTCAAGGCGCTGTCCGACCCCACGCGGCGGGAAATTTTGCAGCTGCTGCGTGCCGGACCACTGACAGCCGGCGAAATTGCCGCGCACTTTGCTTCTTCAGGCGCAACCGTTTCCCACCACCTTTCCATCCTGCGCGATGCGGGGTTGGTGCTGGATGAACGGTGCGGCAAGTACATTTCCTATGAACTCAACACCTCGGTCGTGGACGAACTCCTCGGCTGGCTATATTCTCTGAAAGGCGGAGAGAACGATGAAAAAAATCAGTAAAATGCAAATTGCCATCTGGGCTTTGGCTCTTTTGCCCGTGCTTGCTGTGGCAGCTTTCTATCAGCGCCTGCCCGCCCAAGTTCCCATGCACTGGGATTTTGGCGGTGCGGTGGGCTTTGAGGATAAGTGGCAGCTGTGGCTTATTTCCGGTATGGCCCCGCTTCTGGCTGTCGTGTTTTATTTCCTACCGCGGTTTGACCCCAAAAAGCGCAATTACGGCAAATTCTTTGGCTCCTATCTCGGCTTCCAGCTCATCATGATGCTGTTCCTTCTGATGATGACTGGCATCTGCATCGTCGAGGGGCTACATCCTGGCACCTTGGACATTGCCATGGTCGTCTGCCTGGCAGTCAGCCTGTTGCTGATCTATCTTGGCAACATGATGCCCAAATTCCGCATGAACTGGTTTTGCGGCATCAAAAACCCGTGGACGCTGTCCAGCGAAACAGTCTGGACCCGCACCCACCGGCTGGCCGGACGCCTTTTCTTCGCCGCCGGTTGCCTTGGGGCCATCAGCGCATTTATCCCGAACACCGTCGCCCGCTTTGTTGTCTTTTTCGGGCTGCTGCTCGTGGCTGTCCTTGTCCCCACGGTGTGCAGCTATGTGTGGTTCCGCACCGAGCAAACAACGTAACACGTTACCGCGCCCTGCGCCGCCATGTGCCGGGCGCGGTTTGTTTTACCCCACGAACCATCGCTCGATCATCCAGGCGACCGGCAGTTGTAATACGCCCGCCCACATGGCAGCCAGCGTACACAACAGCACCGCCCCCCGGTGCCGGCTGAGCGCGTACAGATAGCCGCCCCGGCGGCCGCGCGGTGCATCTTGGGCGGCCAAAAAGCACGCCGCTGCGGTCAGCAGCAGGCAGGGGACGGTGATCACCGCGCAAGCCCCGCCGGACGCCAGGCTCAGCCACATTCCCTCGGTATCCAGCGCATGTACCAGCGCAGTGACCGAAAACGAGAGTACAAACCCGCGCACAACCGCAAGCAGGGACAAAAACAAACTGGCCGGATGCACGGCCCCAGCAAGCAACGCCGCCACTTGCCAACCAAACGCGCCCAGCGCCGCCAGCAGCGCGTCCTTTGCGCCGGGCGTCCTCCGGGCGTTTTCCTCCAACATGGCAGCAAAGTCGGTCACTGGGGAAAGGCCGCTTCCGGCCACCATGCGCCCGGTAAAACAGCCCGCAATCGCGCCGCACAGGAACAATGCGGAAAGCAAAATAAATGCCGGCGCGCTCCACAATTCCGCAAATAAAAAAGAACCGGAAATACGCTTGTGTTTCATGCTTCCTCCTTTTTCTCGCGGCCGCATTGGCCGCACGGACGGCTTGTCTGAAAACAAGATATTCCCGGTCTTTAGTTTTTATTCCTCGGCCTGCCTAGGCGGTGCATCCGCAAGTTTACAACAGCTCACAAACACTGCCGACAATATCCGAACAAGGCGCACGCATATACGACGGAAAGCCTGCGGAAAACTCCAACGATGCCATCAAAACGCCGTCCTCACTTTCAGCCGGCTGCGCCGCCAGTACTGTCGTCCCGCGGGATACCCGTTCCAACACAAATGCACAGTCAGCACCCGGGCAGATGGAAATGACAATCCGGCCACGGGTACAGCCGCTGATCGGCGCGAGCGCTGCGCTCAGTTCCAATTTCTTTGGCGCGCATACAACGACCACTTCACCCTTAATAACTGTATTCATGTCGTCGGAGCAAAACACCACACCCCGGTCGGCCACCGCCTCATGCACCTCTTTATCCTTTTCAGACAAGAAAATGTTTTCCGGCGGAATGATATTTTTATCCAAAACCGCAACCACTGCGTCTGGCAGCATCTCACCTTCGCCAAGGAAGGCCACACGGATCTTATGTGCCACAAAAATCACCCTCTCTGAATCATCAAATGCAACCTGTGTATATTATAAGACCGAAAAAGTGAATTTTGCAACGGCATTCCATGCAAATTCCCAGATTCGTTGGGTCTTACAAATCTTCTTCCATCTGTTCTATGGCTTTAAGATAGATTGCACATTCCAAACGTTTGCGCTCCATTTCGCAGCCCAATGCATAGGGGAGGTTCATATCCCCGTTCATGTTGTAATTGGCCGCGCTGCAGCCGCCGCTGCAATAGAATTTCGCCCAGCAGTCATGACACGTTTCCCGGGTATAGATGTTCATGGAGGCAAAGCGCTGCGCGATGTCCAGATCAAAGCTGCCGTCGAGCACATCGCCCTGTTTAAATTCCTCCTTGCCCACAAACTGGTGACAGGGATAAATGTCGCCGTCAGGCGTCACAGCTACATATTCGTATCCGGCGCCGCAGCCGCGCAGCCGCTTGACTACACAGGGGCCCTGGTTCAAATCCACCATGAAGTGGAAGAACGTGAACGGTTTTCCCTGTTTTTTTCGCTCTTGCAGCAAGTCGGCCAGCCGGTCATACTCGGCAAAAATCGCGGGCAAATCCTCCTCGGTCAGCGCATAGCCGCAGCCTTCCTCAGCCGAAACCGGCTCGACCGACAGGCTTGGGAACCCGGCATCCGCAATGGCCAAAACGTCGCTGGCAAAGTCCAAGTTCTTTGCAGTAAAGGTGCCGCGTGCATAATAGTCCTTGTCGCCGCGGCCTTCGACCAGCTTTTGAAACTTGGGCACGATCACGTCATAGCTGCCGCCGCCGTTCACGGTTTTGCGGAAAGCATCGTTGACTTCGCGCCGCCCGTCCAAGGACAACACGACATTATCCATATTCTTGTTAATATACTCGATTTTATCCCCATCGAGCAGCAGGCCGTTGGTGGTGATGGTAAAACGAAATTTCTTTCCGGTTTCTTTCTCGCGCGAGCGCGCGTAGTCCACGGTTTTGGTCACCGTGTCCCAAGCCATCAGCGGCTCTCCACCAAAAAAGTCCAGCTCAATATTCCGCCGCGCACCTGAGCGGGCGATAACGAAATCAATCGCCTTTTTCGCGACTTCAAACGGCATGATTTTTCGTCCAGTTCCAAAGTCACCGGTTGCGGCAAAGCAGTATTGGCAGCGGAGGTTGCAGTCGTGTGCCACGTGTAGGCACAGCGCCTTGACCGGTGCGTCGGTCGGGATATAGCGGCTGACGTCGATGTACTGATCGTCCGCGAACAACTGCCCTGCCTGCTTGAGCGCATATAGCTCGGCATACCCTGCGCGAATTTCTTCAGCCGGAAATTGCGGCAGCTGCGCGATCAGCGGCTCTGGGCAAGTTTCCCCCATGCTTTCATCCACCAAGCCGGAGATCGCATAGGTCACATCGTCCAGGACGTGTACCGACCCGCTGTTGACATCCAGCAAAAAATGTACTCCTTTTTTTGTATAGCGATGGATCATATCTATCCTCTCCGTCATAAACTGTTGTATCTAGATGGTTCCGCCCTTGACAGAAAACAACGAGGCGCGCCTGAGGGGCGCGCCTCGCAGTCATTCCATGCGCAGAAAATTACTTATTGTGCTCGCACTTCTGGTTTGCAACCGTGCAGGAGGTCTTGCACGCCGACTGGCACGAGGTCTGGCACTCGCCGCAGCCGCCATGCATTGCAGTCTGCTGCAAAGTTGTGGAAGTTAAGGTCTTAATGTGCTTCATAAAAGTTCCTCCCTTTCATGTTTTCCGATGTTTTTTCCGTTTCATACTGGCGCCCAGCATACCACCGCATGCCGATGCAACCGCCGTCACAGCAAAATTCACACCCACGCGTGCCAAGCTCACCGGCTGTCCAAGCCACACAAGGCTCAGGGCAACCAAGCACACAAACAAAGCGCCTCCTGCCGCTAAGCCCCACAGCAACCGGCTTTTGGACGCTCTACGGGCTGCCAAGGCAGAGGCCAGTAACGCTCCCACAGCCACGCAGATGCGTGTTAGCATAGGGATCTGTACAGTTTCTGCCTTGCCGCTCATAATCAACAACGCGCCGGCTGCCATGAGTGCCAGCGTACTGACCAGCCCTAACAACACTGGGAAGCCCAGCGTTTGACCCACTGGGATGTGTTCTGTCTTTTTCATAGGTTCCCTCCTGCCAAAACCCGAGATGTTCTAAAACAACCTATTCGGCAGGCCGGACGGATATTACTTCTTCGACTCTTTCGGCTCTTCAACCTTTTCAGCCGGCGGCGCTTCCTTGCCGCGGATGGCCCAGCGATACAGCTTGAGTTTGGTACGGTCAGCCGAGGATTCAATCACGATCACATCGTCCTTAATGCTAACCACCTTGCCGATAAAGCCGCCAATCGTGGAGATCTCATCGCCAACCTGAATGGAATTGCGCATTTCCTTCTCCGCTTTATCGCGCTTTCTCTGGGGACGGATCAGGAAAAACCAGAATACGACGAAAAGCAGAATGATGGGGGCAATGCTGGACAGAATGGAACCATATTGTTCCGCACTGGGCATCTCTGTGAGCAACACCATCTGCATACACCTCCTTATCAATTTTCACATAGCACTTTCATTATATCGTTTCTCCTGGCAAATTACAAGCCTTTTCCGCGCGGTTTTGCCAGATTCTTTTTTACATACGCTCCTTGTCCAGGCGCATAAGTATCCTATGTCCGTATATTCTGATGTTTCCTATGCGAAAGGCTGGTGTCTTATGTTTTTTTCCGGCGCCTCTGCGCTCTTCATGGGTGCGGTCTATCTCATCTTGCGGGTACAGGGTGCGGGTGGCTGTTTTCCCCGTCCTCTTACCGCCGAGGAGGAACAGGATGCGGTCCGGCGGATGCTCGCTGGAGATCCGGCGGCCCGTTCGCAACTCATCGAACACAACCTGCGCCTTGTCGCGCACATCGTCAAAAAATACTACGCCGCCTCGGTCGAACAGGACGATCTGATTTCCATCGGTACCATTGGCCTCATCAAAGCGGTCAACACCTATCGCCCAGATAAAAATGTAAAGCTCGCCACCTATGCCGCGCGTTGTATTGAAAATGAAATCCTCATGCACTTTCGCGCCGGACGGCGATCTGCCACAGAGATTTCGCTGTCTGAAACACTGGACAGCGATAGCGATGGCAATTCCCTTGCGCTCATGGATGTCATCTGTTG
This sequence comes from uncultured Butyricicoccus sp., assembly GCA_904420185.1. Lineage (GTDB taxonomy): Bacteria > Bacillota > Clostridia > Oscillospirales > Butyricicoccaceae > Butyricicoccus_B. Next base: position 13,440 of record CAJFUJ010000053.1, read on the forward strand.
CGAGGATGAGCGGTTGGAACAAATTGAGCAGAGCGACCGGTATCAGCAAATGTATGCGTATATGCAGTCCTGTTTAGAAGAGCGCGAACGCCAAATTCTATATCTACGATATGGCTTAGGCGGCGGCGAACCGCTGACCCAGCGGGAGGTCGCTGCAAAGTATGACATCTCGCGCTCCTATGTATCGCGGCGCGGCTATTGTAAGTGTCCAACGAAAACCCCCCGGCATCCATTTCAAACCAGAAACGGATACCGGGGGGGGGTATTTTTATGCCTTGCCAGAAATCAGCCATGGTGCGGGTTCTGATACAAAGGTGTGCTTACTGGTCAATTTAGAAACCGCAATCTGGATGACCTCGGTTTCTCCAATGCCATACCGCTCAAAAATCTCGGGGAGCGAAGCCGCACAGCGGAAATCCAGGGTATAGATCACAAACTCCATGTGGGGATTGCGCCGCAGCAAGCATTCGATCTCCTGCTCCATACTGGCGGTGGCCACCAGGAAAGCCAGCGACGGGACCGGCAGGTCCTGCATCGTCTGATCGTCCACATGGTCGATGATCGTGATGTTGCCCAGCCCAAACTGCTCGATGTTTTCTTCCATGGTGTGACGGTCGTTTTGGTTATATTCCACCGCAATCACCGTGCCCTCGCCCGCAATAATCGCCGTCTCTACCGCGATGGATTCGCCGGAAATGATGCAGACAACGTCATCCTGGGCAATATGCATTTTATTCAGAATCACCGCGCGGATTTCGCTGCCGACATATTGGATCGAACCGCGGGAAAAATTCGTGTTGCGCATCCCGATCTTGTAGGTCGACCGCGCATTGGGGTTGAGGATCAACATGGCGGCCGAAGCGTTGATGCCACGGTTGATCATATCGCGCAGCTTATCATGCTCAATTGGCCCGGACGGCTCCGAGCCGGTGTTGTACCACACATCACATGCGCCCAATCCGGCGCTCCACATCCGATAAAAGATATCCGCATGGCCGGCCTCGGTAAAAACAAGCACCGCATCATTGGATTCCACCGTCGGGATGAGGTTTTTGTTCTTGCGGGTGATGTCGAGAATCTTCACCTTTTCCAGATCGACCTGGGTGTTTTCTGAATAATACTGCAACCAGGCCAAAATCTGGGCATTGTTAAACAGCTGCTTTTCCATGAGCGAATCACTCCTTCTATCCGTTGTATGCAGTGCGGCACACTTTGGTTTTATTATAGCACAGCTGCAAAGCCCTTGTAAATCGAATCCCTTTGCATTTCCGCTGTGCGCAAGGGTTCCGCCAGCTGTATCGGACAAATTCAGCTCAGGAAGCACACAATGGTGATGGTATCACGCTCTTCACCGGCCTTAAAGGTGATGTATTCGGCGTTATCCCGGATGAAATCGACCGCGTTTTCCTCTGTTTCGATGTTCTCCGGTTTCATCGGGTCCACGCCGCCCAGCACGGCCGTCACGCGGATATTGACCATTTGCGCATCAGGCGCCACGCCACATTCCACCATGATATGGCTATCCTTGGCGGCTTTCCGGCAGCACAGGGCGAACACCTCGTCCACAACCACTGCTTCGCGCGCATAGTGCCGTTTGTCAATGCCATTATCTGCAAACTGTTTTTTCAAAAACGCAGTTACTTCGCCTGCATATTCGGGCCTCGCCGGCACGTCGCAATGGGCAAGCTCTTTGTCCCCCTTGCAAAACAGCAGCGTCAACATGGCAAAGCCACCGTTTTCCTTCAAGTCGTCACAATAGACCATGGCATGTCCGGCCACAAATTGCAGCAGCTCTTCACTTTCCATGTTTTTGCTACGGCTGGTATTCAAGTCGGCACGGAGCTGCTGGTTGCCGTAAGGTGTACCGCTGCGGTCGGTCAGTGCAGCCAGACCAGCTGTATGTAGGAAGATCCGGTCGCCCTGCTTAAACCGCCGCTCCATTGACCGATAGGATACATTTTCATTCATCCCGAGCGGCGCATATACTGGGCTCTCCAACCACTCATACCGGTCCTCATTGCGCATAAACAGCGGCTGCTGCTGGCCAGCGTTGACATAGGTAAACCGTCCATCGGCTGTGCCTAGCGTTGCAACCAAGGCGTTTAAGCAAAACTGGTTGCCCAGATCGTACAGCTGCGCATTGACGTCCGCCATGGTTTCCTCCAGCGAGCGGCCTTGGCGCAGCCGGCTGCGGATGGTGGTCTGTGCGACAACCATAAATAGCGCTTCCGAAATGCTGCCGCCCGGGATCTGCCCAATTACGATGCACAGCAAACCGGGATCGATGAAAAAATAGTCGTAAAACAAGCTATCTTTGCCGGTGCCGCGCTCAATCAAACCGGCCACTTCAAAGTTGGCGCGGCTGGGGATATCCGGCAGGACTTGTGGCAAAGCAGACCGGCTGATCTCTTCGGCCATACTGCGGCGCGCGCGCAGCTCGGCCTCCTGTGATGCCTGGACGCGGACCTGTTCGATCCTGTCATCCTCCTCGCTGGTCAACACCGAAATCGTCCGTGCCAACGCGCCGATTTCATCTGAGCGTTCGAGCAGCGCCGGGTCGATCTCATCGTCTTGTCCGGCCGCGCATCTCTCCAGCGAATTTTGCAGCTCTTCCAGCGGCGCATCGGTCTCTGTTTGAATGCCACGGATCCACCACCACACCAGCAGCGCTGTACCAACCGCCACACACACAACCGCCACAATTTTCCCGATCCACGGCGTCAGCAGTATCAATAAGAGGTTGAGCACAAGCAGCGCCGCGGCCGCCAAAATACACCTTTGCAAAAGCCGTCTGCTCACGGTATTCTGTTTGTTCATCTTCCATTCCCTCCGCCGTGCGGCCTAGTCCGCATCCGTATCCAGCAGGTCGGCATATTCCCGCAGTTCTTCCCGCACGACAACGATTTCGTTTTTCTTCATTTCGCCCACAGCCGCCCGCAGCAGATGGCGCATCCCAATGGGGCAATCCTCCCCTGCCGCCATAAACGCGGCAGCCAGCACGATATTTTTGATGTAGCCACCGGACAGCTCGAATTTTTCCGCAAGGAAATCCCAATCGACATCCTCATCCAGCGGCGCGCCGGATGGGATCATCCGCTGGAAGATTTGCTTGCGCATCCGGGCATCCGGGAAGGGGAAATGCACCACATAGGTGATACGGCGCATAAACGCTTCATCGATGTTGCCGATCAGGTTGGTTGCCAAGATGCACACACCGTCGTATTCCTCGATCTGCTGGAGCAGGTAGGCGACTTCGACGTTTGCATTGCGGTCGTGGGCGTCTTTGACCTCACTGCGCTTGCCGAACAGCGCGTCGCATTCGTCAAAAAACAGGATACAGTTGGAGTTTTTGGCCTCGGAAAACACCGCCTGCAAATTTTTCTCGGTTTCTCCGATGTACTTGCTGACAATCTGGGAGATATTGATCTTGTACATCTCCATATTGAGCTGCCGTGCAATCACCTGGGCACACATGGTCTTGCCGGTACCGGGTGCGCCCGCAAACAGGATGGACAGCCCCTTGCCGTAGGTCACCCGCTTTTCAAATCCCCACTGGTGGTACACACGGTACTGATAACGGATATGCCCGCAGGCCTGCTGCATCAGCCGCTTTTGCGGCGCTGGCATGACCACGTCATCCCAGGTATAGGCAGCAGGGACCCGGTGGGCCAAATCGCCCAGCTTGTGCACCACCTGCCGGTAGCAGGCCGCGTGCAGTTGTGGGCCGTCCAGCTGTTTGTCCTCATCCAACTTGGCCATACCGGCCGCCTGCTGGCAGGCCAGCCGGATCTGCTGCGGTGAAAAGTGGAACTTCCCCGCCAGCTCTTCGGCCGTGACATCGGGCGCCAATCTCTGGTTGCGCAAGAAAGCGCGGAAGAGCTCTAGCCGTTCGCTTTCGGTCAGCGCGGCGAGGGCCAGATCCACAGTCAGCCGCTGCACCCGCGCCCGCACCGGCAGGCGCGAGAGCAAAAACACCTGTTCTTTTTTGGTCTCCAGCTGGCACAGCGCGTCAACCATCTGCTGGGGCGCTGGCACCAGTTCCCCGGCTTCATTTTTCCGGTCCAAGTGGTACAGGCACAGATACCCATCCAGCAGGCCGCCCGCCAAAGCGGCCTGTTCGGCCCGCTCCTGCCAGTCCTCGCCTTCCAGGTCGGCGAACACCCCGCACGCCTTCCACCGGGAAAACAGGTGGGCGAGCTGGAAGCGCTTGCCGCTGCCCACCGGACCGGTCAGGCAGGTCACGCAGTGCAGGTTTTCCATCATCATACGGTCCAGCTGCCGGGCGGTCTCGCCTTGCACGATCAGCGGCCCATCCGGGCGCTGCGCCGCGCCGTCGAAGATCTCCAGGCCCTGCCGGCTGGCGATGGTACCGCTCGACAAAAATTCCAGCGTCAGCGGGTGCAGTGTCAAGTTGCCCTGCGCCAGCTCCTCCCGCTGAAACAGACTGGAAAACCGGCTTTTCTTCGAAAACCGTGCCAAATACTGCTCCAAATTTTCGCCCTTCGGCAAGAACAACTGCACGGCCAGCGCTGTCCCCGGGTGTTTGCGCGTCATGTCGTCCTGTAAATAGGCGAGCAGCTTTTCATATTTGCGGTCCAATACTGCCGCATACGCCAAAATCACGCAGTTCTGCTCGAACGCATCCAACCCACACCGTGCAAACAGCTGCAACAGTGGAATCTGCGCCTGGGTGCGCTGCAACCGCAGTGTAAGCGCTGCCTGGCTTTCCCGCAGCCGTTTGGTTTCCTCTTCGTCCAGGATCTCTTCCAAGCCGGTCTGGGACGATTTGATGAGCTGGTGTTCAAACTCCTCACGCGAGACCACAAGGCCGAGCATATACTTCATTTCGCTGGCCGGGCCCAGCCACTGGTGGTGGCTGTAATAATAGTACAGCCGCAGGTCCAACCAAGCGAACAGATCCCGCATCAGCGCCCACTGGCTGTCGTACCCTGTGCCGGTCGTCAGGTCGATCGGGCGGATATCCTCTGCCTGCATCGCATCCTCCTCCTTCTTACGGCGTGTTCACCGTCACCGCAGGTGTCATGCTCACCTGGATGACGCCGCCGTACGCGCACATGAGCTTGCTGGTGTTGTTGAGTAGCGGCTGGCCGCACACCGTCACCGTCGGCACGCCGGGCGCCCACGGTGCGACCGTCACCGGCACGCAGGCACTCGGCGTCAGCGCGCCCAACGCCGCTGCGGTCGCCGCTGCAACCGCCGGGTTTGCGATACACGAGCACATCCCGAAGGTGGTGCATTTGTTGTCCATGATGGTTGCAGCGGGCAGCCCGCCCATTGAAACGGTCTGCTGCGAGGTGACAGGCAGCACCATGGGGGCCGCGCCAAACGAACAGGTACAGATTGCGGTGTTGACTACCGGGTTTGCCATGGTTTTCTCTCCTTATTGAAATTGCAGGGTAAAGGCGTTTTCTCCGTTTGTTTGGGGCTCGACATATTGGATGCTTCCGTCCCAAAAGACCGCCAGCTTGCCGGCGCTGCGCAACATCACGCGGATGCGGCCCTGTTCGTCGGTGCGGTACTGCTGGGCGGGGAGGAAAGCTTTGCCGCGCGTATGCGCATGGGCCAGCGGCGTGGCTAGCCGTCCTTCCTCTCCCTCGTAGCTTTGTAGGAACACCAGCTCGGGCTGCTTGGCCTCTTCGATCAGGAAGTTGCCCGGCAGCGGCAGCGCGTTTGCCGGACCCTTGCAAAACAGCCGCAGCGTCTGCACGCCTTCGGCCGCTTTGGTCTGCGCCAGTTTGAGCGGCGCGTCGCCGGCGGCTGCCAGCCAGACGGTTTCATGGATCAGCGGCTGGCCGTCGCGCTGGAGGGTCAGGTGGGCGGTCGTCGCGCCCTTGCCGTAGGGGTAGCCCATGCCGGGCTTGAGGTCGGCGCTGCCTTCCCAGGTCTTGCCCGGCTGGATGTCCAGGGCAATTTCCTCGGTCTGGAAGCCGCGCAGGCGAACCGACAGGGTGTGCTGCCCTGCCGGCAGGTCGGTCCACACCTGGTAACCGCCCCGCTTGGACTGGGGCTGGCTGGGGATGCCGTCGATGTAGAACATCGCGCCGCTGTTTTCGAGCGCCGTACCGCGGAAGCCGTCGCGCAGCAGCAGCACCGCGCTGACACTGCGGCGGATCTCCTCTTGCCGGGCCTGCGGGTCGACCGTCGCGGTAAAGTCGGTGACGCGCGTGATCTTGCGCTCCCTGCGCGAAGCGATGGTCACACCTGTGACCATCAACACAAAGGATGCCTTGTATTCCTTAGAGGTGTTGTTCCAAATTTTGAGCAGTTGCTCCAGCGGCACCTTTTCCACCGCCAGATGCAGCTGGGCGCGCTCCTCTGCCAGCGAACCGGACAGATATTGCTGCGGCAAAATCGGGTTGTCGCGCAAGGCCTGAATGGCGGCGCCCAAAATTCTATGCTGATCGGCCTGCCGCAGTTGGACCGGCGCTTTGGAGTGGGCGGTGACCAGATAGCGCAGGGTAAATTGCGCGGCGGCGCGGCGCTGGGTGTTTTGGTCCACCTGGTAGTAGCCGCTCGTCATGTTCTGGCTTTCTTCCTCGATATGGTACAAGTATACGGTCAACTGGTTATTCTCACTCTCGTGCGGGGAACAAAGCGCGATCAACTCCCTGTTGCCCAGCGGCTCCGGGGTTAGGTTATCGCGCAGCAGCTCGATCAGCGCGTTCCCTGCCTCCACGATGGCGGTATAATCGGCCAAAGCCGTTCACTTCCTTTCTGCTTATTGGGCGGACGTATTGTACAGCGGCAGCAAGGCGTCGGCCATCCACCCCTGGTTGCGCGATACCCAGCCGCCGGTCAGGCCATTGAGCGTATTGGTCTGCCGGCCAAAGGCGGCTAGGGCCGCGTAAAGCGACGCCTGATTTTCCGACGAGGTAGACAGCGCAGTATACCAGCTGGCCTTGTCGCCGGTACCCATCGAATAGGCGCTCGCCGCCTGGGTGACGGCGGTCAGCGACTGCTCGTAGGCGGTCAGCGCGCTCTGCACGTTGGTGTAGGCGGTCGCCAAATCGGCCAGCGCAGTCTGCACCGACAGCAAAATTGCATTGCTGTCCACCGTCGCGCTGGTGTCGCCGGTTGTCCCGGCTAGCGCCTGTTGGTAGGCCGTGGCCACCAAGGCCAGATCCGATACGTCCCATGTTGTTGGGTTAAACAGTGAGGACAGGCCATCCAATGCGTACTGGGAGGGGTCTCCCGCACCCGCACTGGTCGCTTCCATCGACGCCTTGGACATTTCAATGGTGCAGTTGCTGATTTGGTTGTTCAAAATATTCACTTGGCTTTCCAGCTCGGCCACCGTCGAAGCGCTGCCCGTGCCGCTGGCCTGGGCGCTGCGCGCGTCGGTCAAAAGCTCCTGGGTGCGCGTCAAATTGCTCTCCAGCGCCAGCCGACGCTCGGCATTTTCCCAATAGGTGAACATTGCATCGATTGCAGTTTCGGCCGCCTGGGCGCTCGTACAGCCGGCCAAAGCCTGCCCGACAGATGTGGACCCATAGTATGGGTTGTCTGCGCTCTGCTGGGCGGCGGAACTGCCTGCCATCAAATTGAGCGACGCCAGAAAATCTTCGACGCGGGCCTGTTCGGCTGCTGCGGCGTTGGCTGCCGCCGTCGCGTTTGCGGCGCTGGCCGAAGGCATAGCGGTCAGCAGCGACCAGCTCAGCTGCACGGCCTCGTCGTCACGCAGCAGCACTTCGGCGCGGCAGCCTTCCAGCTCGTAGGTCTCACTGTCATAGGACCCCGCCGCCGTGCTGACGCCATCGATAGCGCTGTAGGTGCGTGTACCTGTCACCGGCTCGGGCCAATCGTCCAGCGAAACATCGTCCTGCCCGGGCAGCAGCGCAAAACGCTCCTCCCGCGGTGCCGACAGATACACCGTGTGTACAGCCGGCTCGTTGTCCCCGATTTGGTAACTGCATAGCGCCGACAGGCCAATGGCTGGCGCCGAGATGACAAAGCCGTTGTTGACGTTGTCGTAGTCGGTGGTGGCACTTTCGCCCAACGCAACGCGGAATTCGGCTGCCGTCAGGCTCACCAGCCAGGTGCCGTCCACCGTGCCGCCAGCCATCTGGCCGACATAAGCAGTCTGCCCGTTTTCAGCGTAGAGGGTGCCAAAGCCCGACGGCGTCAAGCCGTCCGCTTCCCCGTCGTAGTACAGCTTATTGGACTTATACCACTGGATGGCGCCATCCGGTTCGCCTGCGGCAAACGTGGCGTCAATGCGCTGGTTTTCTGCCGGGTATAGGCTGCCTTCGCCGTCATAGAGCCCTTCGGAAAAGCTGCCTTCATACACCTTGACGCCGTCGGTATCGTATTCGACGCCTTCGCCCTCATATAGCCCTTCGGCAAAAGTGCCTTTATACCGCGCCTTGCCGTTTTCGTAGTACTCGGTCCCCTCGCCCGACTGCATCCCGCCGGCGAATGCACCTCTGTAAAGCAGGACACCGTCCTCGTAAAGAATGCCTTGCCCTTCATAGACGCCCGCAGCAAAGTCGCCTTCATACAGCAGCACACCTGCTTCATAGGCTGTACCATTGCCTTCACGCAGGCCGTCAACAAAGTCGCCCTCATAGATGACCAGGCCTTCTTCATCGTATTCCTTGCCTTCGCCTTGCAGCAGCCCTTCTTCCAGCCTGCCCTCATAAAGCGGCACGGTTTTTTCCTCGTCCGAATAGACGACCACGCGGCCGGTCCAGGTGGCGATGCGGGAATCCTCCACATAAAAGTGGGCGGTCAAAAAATGGCTCAGGATAAAGGGCCAGGCCACGAAATAGATCAGCAGCACCAGCACGATTAGGCCGACCGCAAGCGTCAACAAGAGCTTCTTGGAGATGAACAACCGTCCTGTTTCCACATAATCGCCGCGCGAGGTCGGCTTTTTGGCAATCGTTGCCGCCGACTGCAGCGAATCCGCAGCGACCTTGGTCGCCTGGCGCGAAAAATTGGTAAACCGTTTTAGGCGCGCCCAAAGCCCGGTCAAGCGGCGGGTAAAAAACGCACGAATGGTGCGGAAAAAGATCCCAAAGGATCGCAGCAGTTGTGTCAACAAATGATAGAGCAAAACGTGTTCCTCCCCAGGCGGGGACCGCCGCACAGGGCGCTCCCTTTAAATACTAAAAACAGACATCCGTAACAGCAACCACACAATAGCGAGCACCAGCGCGGCCAGGACGATGATGCCGATCGCCCGCCGGATCTGCTTGCTTCGGTAGTCGGGCGGCGTATAGAGCGGTTGCTCGGGCGAACGGCGGACATAGCCGTCTGCATATACACGGGCCTGCGGCGGCCGTGCATTGTCCTCTGCAGGCGCCTGGTCATCATCCAGGGTTTCCGGCCGGCGAGATGCATACCGGCGTGCCGCCTGCTGGCCTGCATCGTCGATGGCACGGTTGGCCTTGCCGGTCAGCCGGCTGATTTCACCGATCAGGCTGGTGCGCCGCCGCAGCTTGGCGGCTTCGCCCGCAACCCGGTTTTTAGCGGCCGATTCGATCTGTTTTCGTATGATATCAAGCTGTGTCAGTCCCATTATTAAGTGCCTCCCTTTCCAGGCGTCAATGATCCAAACTGATCTCCTGATCGGCCTGTTTTTCCATCTGGTCGGCTAAGTACAGGTAATAGCGTGCACCGCCGTCCTCCGGATGGTCGTAAACAAGCTCCAAAAAGATTCGCTTGGCTGTTTCGAAATCCCGGCTGTACAGGGCAAATACACCCTGCGAAAACTGCCGGCCGGTAGCCGCCTTACCGTGGCGGGTACTAAACCGGTCGCCGTCGAAAATCTCGTACACACGGATCATCTCATCTCCCTGGCGGCTCTTGCCCATATAGCGGCTGCCGTAGCCCTTGGCGCCTGCAATCACGTTTTCGGTACACAGGATGCCGGCCTCCAGCCGCTGAGCCAAGCTAATCAGCCTTCGTGCTGTGGTAAAGCTCGACGAAATGGTCGCCGGCTCCATCTGGTTCTCGTCACCGACGATGCCGATCATGACCTCGCCTACATCCAGCGCAATACGCAGCGTTACGGTCGGCAGGCCATTGATCGCCCGCTGCTCGTTGAGCGAGAGCACTTCCTGCTGCACAGCGACCGCCGTGCTTACTGCGTCGGCCTCTGGGCCGCTCAGCACTACATCATATCCGTTATACGCAAAGTTGAACACCGTCCCACCTTTGCGCGCCACAATCGCCGCTGTACGCTCGATCACTTCGTTGATGTTTTCAAACAGCGCGCGGGTGGAGTGTTCATACACGCGGGCTGGAAATTCAAACCACACTGTCATCGCAGACATACGCCGCGACGCATAGGTCCGCTTGTCGACCTCCAAGATGGACTCCTTGCCCAGCAGCCCGAGCACCCGCTCGGGGACAAACCGCAGATAGGCATGGATCATGCCCGCCAGGCCATCCTCTTGCCGCTTCATCTCGCGCGCCATACTGTTGAACGAAGATGCCAATCCTTCCAGCTCATCGCCGGTATCCAACCGCAGCCGTGTGTCGGTATTGCCGCTCGACAGCTGCTCCATCGCGCCGCCAACCTTACGCAGCCGGCGGCCCAACCAGAACAGTACGGCCAGCGACGCCAGCCACAGCAGCGCAATGCCTGCCCACAAACCGTAAACACTGCGCCGGATCTCGTTTTCCATGTAGTCGGCAAATGTGCCGTCGGTCAATGTGATCTGCAAAACCTGCCCGTCCTGCGCCAGGCACAGGCGGGAGATGCTGTCGCCCTGTTCAAAGGCGCTTCCCTCTTGCAGGGCTTGCTCGGCCAGCGCGGATGAAAAATTGGCCGCCAGTTCGGCGCGCGCACCCTGGGGCAACCGGCCGCTGTCCGCAGAAACAACCCATTGGTCGTCCTCCTGCTCATAAATGACCGCCGAAGCCGCCGCATACTCGCTCAGTGCGGACAGGCCTGAGACGATCTGTTCGGGCAGATCCCTGGTTCGAACATTTGCAGCGCCTGACGCAAACGCAGCCGTACCTGTCAGCATATTCTGGATTTCCCGCGCCACTGCGCCTTGCACCATAGGGGCAAAGACCAAACTGCTCAACAGCGTGCCAATCACCAACGCGCACACCGCCAAAAAGCCGCCTGCGCGCACAGCCATGGGCAGATAGCTATTGCGCCAGCCGCACAGCAGGTACCATGCCACCACTGTCACGATCAACCAGCCGATCACCAAGGCAGCCAAAATGGCCACGCTTGCGGCACCCGAACGGTACAGCAGGCCATTCAGCGAAACCGTACGCCCGTCGCTGACCAATTCGAGCGTGCGCCCATCGTGCAGCAACAACACGCCACCGTCGCGCACAATCGATAGGCTGGTCAAGCCCTCCATGGAGGCACCACGGCTCAGGTCAGAGACCTCTGCGGCCTCTATCCCGTTTAAGTCGCTATAATAGACCTTTAGGCTGGCACCATCCACATAAAAAAGACCCGCGCCAACCTGCTTTAAATTCGTCACTATTCCATTATCTAGCGGAAACGCAATGTCTCTTCCGTCAATTTCCAACCAGCCGTCTCCGCCTAACGCCAGCCGCCCATCTGAAAGCACGGCTGCGGATACTGCGTCGCCTGCCGACCGGGAGCCCCCTTCCTGCAGGCCTGCACCAGCTCCGCCATAAGTATATACCTGCGCGGTCCCGTTGTCCACCAGCGCAAACAAAATCTCTCCTTCCTGCTCGGTAAAACTGGACAGAAAGGTTCCCGCCATACGCTCAGCCGCCGTATCCCCTGTGCAGGGATAGGATAGCAGCCGTTCGATCTCTCCTTCGGCCGGGATGCGATAGAGCGCTAGATTTTCCGCTGTCTCCTCCTCCGACTCGTATAAGCCGAGCAGCACCGCCCCATCCGCCGCCGGGTAGACCCCTGCTACCGTGCAGGCTGCCGCTGAGACGGGCAACGTAACCGTTCGTTCAGACGTACGTTGTCCATCGAGCGAACCCAGGGTCAGCCGGAAGCTCGTATCCTCCCGGCTGACCAATGCGACCGTATCGCCGCCGGCCGCTGCGGTCAAATAACGCCTTTCGCCCCAACCATTTGCGAGCACCGAAAGGCAATCCGCAATCAATGGCTGGCACGCCAGCACCACCGCAAAGGCGGCTAGCACACCAATCATAAGAAATGACAATTTATTTCGCGCCGCACCCACAGCTCTACCTCCGCTTTCGTCTGAAGAACCTCTTCAGGTTTTTCCACAGGAATGAAAACCAACGTTTGATGGCGTTTTTCTTATCCAATGCCTCGTACTCGGCTATCATTTCTTCCCGTGCCCTATGCCAGTAGGAATACAGCGGAACAATCGAAGGAAAGCCTCCCTGTTCCAACTGCTGGCAAAACGCATATTCCGCATCTCCCTGCCGGAACCGCGGCGCCAGGATTTTGCGCACATGGTCGGAGGCCAGCAGCGCCAACTCGCGTGCGTTCATTTCTTCCATCGGCCGGATGCGGAACCGCAGCGAAATCCGCTTTTCGTCCACATCGACCCGCACATTGTCCGACAGCATCGCCGCGCAGCTGACCGCGGGCGGCAAATTGGCCATAGACAGCGCCTGGTGCAGCAGCTGCTCGGCAAACGCCAGCCGGTCGCGCCACTGCCAATCGGCGCCCCGATAGAACACCCGGTTGATCGGCGTCCCGCTGCAAGGCAGGAAGGCTGCCACCAGGCTTTCTTCGGCCAAAAATGCCTCACAAAAGGATGGACAATCCCTTAAATCGGAGAAAATCCGCGCATATTCCGGCATCCATTCGCCTTCATAGATGTTGAGCAGGCGCACAGGGGTTTCGCGTTCAATAATATCCACACTTTCCGCAAACGCATAGTCGTTTTCTGCCTCGAGCACGCGGACAATTTTGTAGCGCTCGCGCACCAATACTGTATCCATGCGCCCCTCCTTTCTCCCGTTTTTCTTTTATTCTACAATGACAAATGCACTTGCCGACACGGTTTCATCCACGCCTGCGGTCGCAATGATCTCGTAGGTGCCAGACAACTCAGGCGCCTGGTAAATGCCGTTGCGGTCGATCGAGCCGCCGTTGTCCTCGCGGACCTTCCAGACCACACTCTTATCCTCACTGCCGACTACTTCGGCCTCAAAGCGCAGTGTGCCGCGGCAACTCACGCGTGAAAATTCGGGAGACACGCTGATGCTCACCTTGCGCTGCGCCAAAATCCGGCTGGTGTCCCGCTCGGGCTTTTGGGCGAAGTAGTGCACGGTCAGCCGGTTGCCGTCCACGCTGTCGTGCAGCCACAGGCCGATACGCATGGTCCCCCGCTCGGGATAGACCAACGCAGCTGCTTCGGCCCAGGGCGGGTTTGCCGGTGAGGTCTTGCCTTTGAACACCTCGCTGTTGCCGTAAAGCAGCGCGGTTTCGCCCTCGCTTGCCTTGTCCTCAAACTCCACGCTCAGACGAATATCCACCGCGCCTGCGCCCAAGCCGTGCGCAATCTCGTCCGAATACACCCGGCTGTTCACCCGCAGGCCACCAGGCAGTGTCAGATCCACCGTGCCATGCGCAATGGCGTAGTCGTACTGCTCGGGCGACGGGATGCCAAAGTCAAAATGCAGTGCGCCAGTCGCCGCCTGGTACACCGCCTTGACGTCCGGCTTTTGCCAGTATTCCAGGTTACGCACCGACGTCGTGACCGTCTGCGGACCGCCACCGCCCGAAATCTGGCCCGAACGGCTGCCCAAAACCTGGCCGAACGGAAGGTTGGTCACACCGCTGACAAAAACGCCGCCCGCCGAGTTGATCAGCTCCAGCTTGGCCAGATAGATCGGGATGTCGCGCCCGAGCAGGCGGCGGTCCAGGTTGTCGGCCGTGCGGGTGCGCGCATCCAGGTCGGCCTGGTCGCTGCATAGATGCACCTGTGAAGCGATCTCGATATAGTTTTTATACCGGTGGCTGCCCAGCTCCAGGTCCAGCTCACCGCCCGACGGGAACAGCTGGCTGTCGATATCACGCAGCTGGCGCGCCTTCAAGGTGAACACCGCCGTATATACGCGGCGTTTTTCCTCCGGGCTTTCGCGAAACTCGATGCAAACACGTCCGTTTTCGCTTTCCACAAAGGCGCTCTCGCCGTCCAGCCGGAAGTACACCGGCGGGGTTTTTTCATTTTTGACTACCAGCATCTGCACTTCAAATTCCTGCCCGCCGCACACGTTGGACGGCGCCGACAAGACGAGTGTCAGCTCACTGGAAGCATACAGAACCGTTACATTCTCGCGGCCGGCCGCTTCGAGCAGGCCCTGGTACTCGGGCGCCTGGGCGGTTAAGTACACGCGGCAGCCTTCGCGCGTCATGTTAAACTGGCGGCTTTCGCCCGTATCCGCGCCCACCGCATTGACCGGCTCGATGTCGGTTTCGTCGTAGGTCAGGCATAGATACCCGCTGCTCTGGCCGAGCAAGGTTTCCTGTCCCTCCAGCATCTGCAATTTACGCAGCATGGGCTCCTCGAGCACAATCATCCGGCCCTGATAGTCAAGCGCCATACCGCTTTCGATGACAAGCGTGGTGTCATCACTCGCCGCAACACCCAGGCCACACACCACGCCTGCGCCAAAACGCAGCCGGTTGAGCAGCTGGCTTTTGCTGCGGTTATAGCGCTGTTCAATTTCAAAGTCACGGACAGTTAGCAGCTTACCGTAAAAATACCGGTTGCGCTCCATGGGGAAAAAATCAGCATTGCTCATGTTGTGGCTCCTCCGATCGTTGTATCGTAATGAATGGTGACGTTTTCGTCGATCACCGCTGGGACATAGCTGCCCACGCGCGAATTAATACCCAAATAGGTGTGCCAATCCAACTGTACGCACTGTTTGAGCAGCACAAGCTCCAAGTCACACCCCGCAGGGATCAGCTCCTGCATCTGTGTTAGGAACCATTCCATCTGATCCCGGCTTGCGAAGGTGTCCTCGCCCAGCAGGACGAAGAACCGGTAGGGATTATCCCCATACAGCCGCTGGTAGAGCGTCGGGTTCGCGCAATCTGCGCGATTGGGGTCCACCATAAAATGCTCGATCATCAGTGGTTCGCATCCGGTCAGGCGGCGTACGCTGCGCTTGACGCCCTCGACTGTGTACATCTCTTCATATTCGGCCAGGACGCCGCGGATGCGCGTGCGCGCGTCCTCCTCGCCCGGCTCCATGCACACCCACTGTGCCAGGCACCGGAGCATTTCCTCCGAAGTCCCCGCCGCATCCAGCTGTCGCGGCAGCGCTTCCACCGCATCCTCCATGTCTTGGAACATGCTGTTATAGATTGAAAGATACCGCAGGGTAAAGTCGTCTCCTCGATATATGGCGGGCAAATAATCCATCATATGGTCGCCGCCCATGCGCACATGCAGTGCGCGCACGCTGGGCAAGTTGCCGCCTGTGGCGGTCAGTTCAAATCCAACCCATAGATAGCGGCCGCTTTGGGTCAGCCAACAATCGGTCCCCACCGGCGCGGGCGTGCCGTAATATTCGCGCAGCAGCGGCGCTGGGGTATCTATCCCGGCGGCAAATGCCGCCCGCATTGCCTCCCAGCCCGGCCAATCGGGCTCATCGGCGCAGTAGGTGTAAATGCGCAAACCGCAGTCCTGCGGCAAGCTGGCTTCCACAATCAGCCGGCTCCACGAAAAGCCGTTTTCCCCACCGTCTACCGGTGGCAAACAGTAGGCGCCCACATGGCTCTGCGGCAGCAACCGCAGCTGGTCATCCTGGCAGTCCATATGGCAAAACAGACCGCCTTGCCATTGTTCCCGGCAGCATATGGTCAAATAATCCTTGATGGCGCTCACGTTTTCCCTCCTTTACGGGATATTACGCGCTCACACGCGGACAAGCTCCACGGCAGCCTGCCGCAGCACAGCAATGGCGTCCGGCGGAATGCGCAGATCGCCGGCTGGGGTCTGATACACATTCTGTCCCACACCGCGCAGCTCCAGCCGGCGGATATCCAGTGCGCCGCGCAACTGTTGCAGCAGCGCGATCACATCGCTCCGACGCACCAGCCCGCCAATATCGGCTGAGCCCACCGAAAAATGTGCCGCCAGCGCCGATTGTACGGCCTGTTGGTCAAGTGCGGCGTTTGCGCGCATCTGCACGTTGATGTAGACATCGACGTAGCGCGGTCCAATGGCCTGGGTTCGGATGCCGATCATCCGGTGGCGTTCCAGCTGACGGTTGACCGCATCCAAAAAGCGTCGGTCAGGCATCGGCCGTTCATCCTCTGAGGCGGGCAGCACGACGACAGTAACCATCGCCTGGCCGCGTGCGCCAACTGGCGCGTGTGGGTCATAATCGGGCAATGCCTTGGCGGCTGCAATCCGTAAGCCGGGCGTACGCCGGGCCTGCCTCTCATAATCGGCCGCAGATAGGCATTTGCCGGTGCTGCGCAGCTGCCGCAGCAAGCGGTCGCTGGCGTCGGCCAAGCTTTCCTGGTCACGTCCGCCATAGGCGGCCGTGTTGCCCACCAGCTGCCCATCGTCCGTAAAGCGCAGACCCGCATCGGCCGGTACATTGCCCAAGCTGCAGCGCGACACCGTCAGGTCCATGACCAGCACCGAGCCCTTGCCCGGGATGACCATTGCGCCGTATTGCCCATTGCCAAACGAGATAGCTTCCCGCATTGGGTCATAGGCAAACACCCGGTCGCGCGGCCCGCAGGTGTAGAGATTGTCCACGCAGCGCCATATTTCCGGATGGACACTGCCGTCCGGCCCCAGGGTCTGGCACAGCAGGCGGAAGTTCTGCGGCAAAACAGTCTGCCCATCCAGATTGAGATACAGCTCTTCGCCTGGACGCCCAATGGTATCAAACAGCATATCCTGCGCCCGCAGCGCATCCATGCACACAATCAGCACATTGTCCGCGCCATCCGCTGCCGTATCCCGCAGGTCCAACCCGATGATCCGCCCCCCGGGCGCCGGGATGTCCTGAAACTTACCGGTTTGTTCCCAGCCTTTGGCACCGCGCAAGAACACGGCCAGCTCGGCCGATTGCGCGAACGCATCCTCCAGCACGGCCTGCTGTTTTTCCGCGGCCGGCAGCGTAAAGGTATAGCTGCGCGCATAGGTCTGCTGCTGGGCCGCCTGATAACGCCGGTCGGAAATACCGCGCAAACGGGGCTGCTCCTCGCAGCCTTCGCGCGTCAGCGTCAGCCGCAGCCAGCGCACACCGTCGCCGTCCGCCGGCCAATCGTCCGGCGAATGTAGGCGCACATAGCCGCTCTGGCTCAGGGCATGGGTTTCGTCCAAAACCGGCTGGACTTGTGCCGCCCCCTCAAATGTCCAAGCGATATCCCGCGGCGGGGTCTGTCCGGCTTCAAACCGGTTGCGCACCGCACCGGCCGGCTGGGCAACCTCAAACCACAGCCGCAGCGGCTGTCCGGCCTGCCCGGCAAAGCCCAGCCGCAGCTCGCTGCCGCTCTGTCCACCAAAGACGAAGGGCTTGAGCTCCACACTGCCCTCCAGCAGTTCGCGCACATCGGTGGTGCGCCCAGCCTGCTCGACCACTACCCGCTCCAAAGTGATGCTTCGCTCGCGCACCGGTTCGAGCAGCTCGAAGGACACCTCCTGCTGGCTGCTGAGCTGGCTGTATGCGGGGCGTGGCAGTGCATCTGGCGCAACCTCAAGCGCACAAACCGCTGCCTGCGGCGGCAAGGGTGTCACCCCTGCCAGCTGCAGTAGCTCCCGTTTGAGCGAGGGCGTGAGCTGATCCATCTGATACTGCTGCATTTCTTTATACCAAGCCATGAGCTCCAGGATGGTAATCCCCGGGTCATGTCCATTGTGGTCGGTCCACTGCGGGCACAACCACGGCAGCCGGCCGACCGCCTCGCGTACAATGTCGTCATACCGCTGGTCGTCCAGCTTGCGCGGGATCAGCATGGGCCGTCCCTCCTTCCCTGTTTCATTGCTATTATACCATTATTTATCGCACGCGTACATAGTGTACGCCGCTGCGCACCACTGCATAGGGGAACTCGGCGTCATGTTCCAGAGGTGCCAGCCGCGCCCGGCCGTCCTCATCGAACGCACCTTCGGCCAAAATCCGGTCGATGACGTGCACGCCCGGCGTATCGCGCACAACGCGCCACAGCTCATCGATGCGGATCTGACTACCGATACGGCGGCTGCGCCAGGTTTCGTTGACCAACATTTCCACCCGCCGGATGATCTCACGCTGGATCTCGGCCGCCTGGTCGAGCTCATCCAGCTCGACCGAGATGCGGGTGTTCACGGTCAACACGGTCGCCGGACAGACATGCAGCCGGTGTTCTGCGATCAAGCAACAGCTGCACCATTTTGCCAGGTCGCTGTAAATACGCGTACACAGCGGGTCAGCTGCCTGACCGTCATCCGTACCTGTGACCACCACGGTCACATGGCCGGGGGCGCGCCTGCCTTTTTCGTCCCGCCCGGAAAAGCACTTGACATGCGACACCTGCGGGAAAGCCTCAAGCACCAGCTCTTCAAAATCCTTGGCGCTCGCCGCGCGGCCCCGGTGCCGCAGCCGCTTGTTGCCCACCGCTTCAATGCGCTCTTGGGAAAATCGGTCGGTACCGCCGCTCATCGGCGTCAAATTGCGCACACCGCTGATACGCGGCAGCGCCCCCACCAGGGCGTTCACCTGGCCCGCGGGTACGTTGCCGCGGGTACCGCCGCCGCTGATGTAACGGATGTAGATTGTACGGTCCCCAGGTGCAGGTGCCCGGCCGCGCCGTCCGTCGCCAAAGGTTACGGTACCCGCATAGGGGTCGAGCACAAACGCCCGCATCCCAGCCGGGGCCAGCGCCATGTCCTCCACCTGCTGCCAGCGCACCCAGCAATGGGTCAACACGCTATCCGCCCAGGTCAAGTGGACGTTTTCCGGCTGCTCCTGGGCCAGCTGCTGTGCGTCGGCCAGCGGCAGCACGCTTACCTCATCCACCCACACTTCGCAGGAGACCGCCGGTGTGCGCAGCAGCTGCACCTGCTTATTCGCGTCATAGGGCTCGGTGTTGATGTACAGCGCTTGCTCGTGCTGTACCTGGCGTGCGGTGACCGTGTTGAGGTGCACCGCCGCAATGCAAGGTGTCGGGCCTTCGAATCCTGAGCTGCGGCTGACGCGCAGCCAACACCCCTCTTCCCCGAACAGGGTCGCCACAGGCAGCCGTTCGGGCAGATAGAGCATGATCTGTCCGGTGTGGTGCAGGTTGCCGGTCAGATCGACCGTAGCCACTGCTTCGAATTGATGATCGCCCGTGCAGCATTCCCATACCAGCTTGTCGGTCAGCGGTGCGCGGCCGACGACCTCGAACAGGAGCGCCAGCGGCATGGCGTGCGGCGACCGGTCAAACCGGAAATACATCGCCTTTGGCGCGTCCTGCATGGGCTCCAGGGCCGGCAAATGCAGATCGGCAATCTGTCCGGCCTGGGAAATTTCCACCCGGCGGCCATTGTTCTCCGCCCCGCATGACATGGCCGGGACTAGCTCGTCATACGACCAATCGAATAGCGCCTCGCGCACAAACGGGACAATCCAGCGCGCGTAGGTGGAAAAGCGGTTTTCCACCTCAGCCACACGCACCCGGATATACATCCCTTCTTCGGCGTTGACCTCGCTCGGGGCGATATCACTGGGTACTTGGAACCGAGTCTCCAGCACCCCATCGCGCTTACAGGAAAAGGGGTTCCGGTCGCCGATTGTCTCCAACCTGCGCCAGCCTACGCCGTTGTAATACTCCCAGGTAACCTCAGAGATGAATACATCGTCTGGCTTGATCTCAACCGCTCCCTTTTTGTCGATAATCGCCTGGGTGAAGTTATACTGGATCTGCTGCTCGGGCGGTTCGTCCACAATGGGTGTGATGTCCAGCTGCAAATTGACCGTCGCCCCGCGCTTGGTCAGCGCCGTATCCGAGCGGATGTAAAACATCCCGTATGGCATGGGGCGCTTGCCAAAGCAGTAGCCGCCCTGATCCAGATCAATTGGCAGGTCTCCGTTAAACAGCGTTTGGGCGACGCACCGCGCCAGCGGAGCTGAGCGCAGGGTGATCCCTTCAATAGTCAGCGCAGCTGGCGGTTTGCCGCTACAAAAGATGCGCCGCTCCCCGTTTTCATCCAAATCAATCGACCGTGCGCTCTGCTTTTCCAAAATGATCCGTCCGTTTTGCGCTCGGACCGCGTCAAACGGCAAACGCACGCCGTCGTGCAGGTATTCCCACCGCAACCCGGCCAACATCTGTGCGCTTTCCGGCTCCAAATACCGCACACCCTGCCGCAACTCCAGCTCCACTGTACTCGGGCAATCCAGATGCAGTGCATCCGGCTGGGACAGCCAAAACTGGTGCCGCTGCAAATTCTCCCCCACCGGTGTAAAGAATCGCTGCGGGCGGGAAAGATCGACCATCTCCAACCAGTCGGCATTGCCATCGACATAGTAAATCTGCTGCAACTGTGCTGGGGTTGCTTCAATGACCCGCTCGGTTTCATAGACAATGTTGTTGCCCTGTGCGTCAGGCGTAAACACCTGGGTTTCAGCAGGTACACGCACCGGTTCTTCCACGGTTTCGTGGGCGGTAAATTGCAGGGTTCCTGTGGCTGGGGCTGGTGCAGGCAGGCGGAAGCCGATTAGGTTTAAGAATTCGGTGTAGAGCTTTTCCGGCACCGAATTCATGCGGTCCACTGTCTGTTCGAACATCCGGCAAAACAGCTCAGCCAGCGCGGCGCCTGGATCGTCTTGCGTACCCTCAAAGCGCCACTCGGGCGTATAAGAAGCGGCGAGCGTCCTGAGCTCCTGCCGAAGCTGGTCCAACGTCCGCGCATCCAATACAGGCGTTTTCACAGGGTATTCACTCCTTCCGAGCCCTCGGTCATGTAGAAGGGATAGACATTGTTATACCGGTTGTTGGTACTGCGCACCGTGTAGCTGACTTCGACCGATAGCGCGCCGGTCAGGCGGTCCATTTCGCGGCAGGTGACCGAAACATCGATGATGCGCGGTTCTTGCAAAATCAGCTGTTCGCGCACATCGTGCGCAATGCTATGCATCATGGTGCTGGAAGCGGAGGCAAAGACATATTCAATGACATTGGAGCCAAATTCCGGCCGCATGATGCGCTCGCCTTGTATGGTGTTGAGAATAATGCCGATGGCCTCACGGATGTCCTCCTCCTGCTCGACCATGGCAAATTTACCTGTTCGCGGATCGACCTGCAGCGGGAACTTGAGGCCCCGTCCTAAAAACTCTTTGCCGTTCACTTGTATACCGCTCCTTTCCGCAGCCTATGGCCTGGGTTCTCAGTTGATGCTGACCATTGCGCCCTTTACCGAAGTCGGACCGCTGGCAGTCAGATCCAGCTTGGTATTCGCCTTGACTTCGGCTGTGGCACCCTCCAGCTTGAGCCCGGTTGTCGCCTTTTCTTCAATATTTGCAGCCTCAGCCGCGATTTTGCTGTTGGCTTTGATGGTGATGTTGCCCGATTCCATCGTGATCACAGCCGAACCATTGCCGGCGTTTAGCTCCAGCTTTTCGGCCGCTTTGACCACAATTGTACCGCCCGCCAGATCCATTTCCAGCGCATTTTTCCCTTCCTTGTCCTTCAGCTGGACCTTTTGGTTTTCATCGTCCAAAATAAGGGTAGTGCCCGATGGCATCACCAGGGTGGCCTTGTGTTTTTTTTCCTCGTCGTGCATGGATAGCTCGATTTTGGAAGGGGTACACATCACATAATCCTGCACCTTGCCATCTTGAATGATGACCGGCGGACTGACCTCGGTTGTCCAGATGCTCCCGAGGACCAGTGGGCGGTGCGGATCGCCATCCAAATAGTCCAGGACCACAAGGTCATCCACCTGTGGAAACCAGAAAAATCCTGCGCTCCTACCGCCTGCGGGCGCCATGACATAACACCAGTCGGTCTCTTCCGCGTTTTCCGAGCCAACCGGCAGGCATTTAACCCGGTTGAACTTATCCGGATCGGTCACGTTGGTCACCTTGGCAAGCGACAACCCGTGCCGGTCCATGCTATGGACAAGGTCCAGGCCCATCGCCCGCTGGAGCGCATCCAACTCATCTGTGATACTCATTTGCTCTTGGCCCCCTTGACTTCAAATTCTGTTGAATATCCCTCTGGCCGGAAAACATGCCGGACCCGGCTGAGAAAATAGCTTCCATCCACTTCATCGTCGAGGCCTTCAATTTCGATATAGCGTCCGGGGATAATCTCCGGAATGCCGATGCAGGCGCCTTCGCCCGACACAAATCCCATCGCAATTCCGTTCAGGCGGTTTTGTGCAAGCTTTTCACACTCCTGTGGGGTGCGGACATATTCGCTATATTCCCGCATCACAGCGTCCTTCAACGCAGACACAAGCTGCGCAGCCGATTTGCCGCTGCCGCCCATCGAAACCGAGGAAGCGATGCCCTTGATCGGCTTTTGATTCACATCGCGGCCCCAGATTTCCACCGAGCCAACCTGGTGGGCCAAGGAAATCCGCCGTGAAAAGCGGCGTAGATTGGTACGGTTTCTCAGGGTGATCAGTGATTTTGTGTTCTGATATACATCGTCAAAAATCAGCTCGCCGTCAATTGCAAACAGGCTGACCCCATAGCGGCTTGCCAACAGGTTCAAAAAGCTCCAATCATCCATCTGTTCTTTGACGATCGGGGTCTTAAAGGTGTCCAGTGACCCCACTGTCACCGATTTGGCAAAGCCCTTTGCAACACTCTTTTGCAGGATCGACCGTATTAACTCTTGCGGCTGCTGTTGGCCGCCATATAGGGGCTCCCGCAGATGCATCAGATAGCCCAAGCCATCAATGCCTGTGATCTGGATATGTTGGCCCTCGTTGCCGCTGTATGAAAATGTATAATCATCTATATAGCCGTAAAACAACTCTTTTTGCTTGACATAACCGCCTTTGATGATCAGCTTTTCGCCGATTTTGATCGATTTATCGAAATCATGATCCCACGGTGTGCCCTCGGACTTATATTCGCTGTCAACAGAGAAGGTACAGCCACCTGCGCTGCCGTCTGTACTCATCTCCACCTCCAAGCTGAGGATGGGAATATCCCGGTTGGTGTATGTTTTACTGCCAATCGTGATTTCAACGGCGGGCGACAATAAGTCCACATACTTGTCTTGGAGCTCCGCATAGGTATATTTTTTATCATCCAATTCGTCCGCCTCCTTTCAAGCCGTGGGCTGGTCAGTCTACAATGGCCGGAAGAACCAGCCGATCGCCCGTGCGCAGCCGCCGCGGGTTTGCCAACCCGTTGGCGGAAGCGATCAAGCGCCATTGTTCTGCTGCGCCATACTCTCTGATCGCCATGGACCAGAGTGAATCCCCTTGGGTCACAGTGCGGTATTTGGTGGTATCCGGCGAACCAAACGCCGACATTTCGGCGTCTTTTTTTAGGTTGAGCACCTGATGGAACTCGCAATCCATAGTGGCGCGCACTGGAATGCCGCTTTCATTAAACTTGGTGAAATGCTGGGTACATTTGGCTAGATACCCTTCAAATTGAAAGGAGCCCCACATCAGCTTAACCGGCGGCACCGAGTGAATGTCCTCATCAAATCGCATCAGGCTATAGATCTTTTCGGTATAGTCCCGCACATCCAGCACTTTGGCCGCAGAGGGCAGCAGGCTGTTGGCAGCAAACAAAACCGAATCGCCAAAATCGCCGCCAACCTCTGCACCTGCGGACATTGCATCAAAAAACAGGGTAAAACTTACAACTTCCGACGTACCGGAAGGGATTTGCGACTCCTGTCCGTTTGCGCCAATGATATTTTCCTTGCTCATATTGATGCTGCGCGACTGCACATACTGCTCGGGGTTATAGAGGACCGTAATTTCGGTTCCCTTGAGTTTGCCGGCTGTCACTTTGATTTTCATCTTTTGCACCGGCATGAGAATGTTGGGGTTGGGTACACCGACGTACATGGCTTGTCCTCCTTTCGGTTATCTTCCGCTGCGACGCAGCTCCCGGCGGAGCCGCTCCTCAATCATGCGATATACTCTATCCGCCGCGCGGCGCAGCTCGCCGTCGCTCAAATGGACGGGCTGCGGCGGCAGGTTGTCTTCCTTATGCTGAACTGCCTCACGAAATACCATATGGGCATTGGGGGATACAGCGTTAGGCGCTGTCCACGAAATCTGTTCGGGCTGGGCGATTGGTTGCGAAGGCAACGCGACATTGGGCGCCGCCTGATCGGGCTGCTGCAAAAAACGCTGTGCCCAGTCTGGCAGGGTACTGATATAGCCTGTATCCGTAGAGGGTGCCGGCTCCTTTTTGGGAGGCTGTGCCGTCTGCTCCTTCGTGGTTTGTACCGGCAGATAGGTCAGCTCGCCACCGCTGTCCTGGGGGTTGGCCTTAGGGAGTCGTTCTTCAGGCATTGTCCCCCACTCTAAGGCAGATGGTGCCGCCGGTGCATAAGTGAACGGCTGCATTGGACGCACCGCTGCCGTTTGTTCGGCAGTACGTTGCAGCTTTATCGGACGCAACGCCGCAATTGTGGATGCTTGCGGCTGAATTCCCTGTGAAGCAGGCAGCTTACCGTGTCGTAACCTGGTTTCCTTCTGCTCCAGCCGCATCGCCTGGGATGTGGGTTGGTGAAGGCCGGGCATATCGGACGCCGAATGCTCTACTTGTGATTCCGCACGATAAACCAAAGGTTCGATATCCACCCGCGCGCTTTTTTCGTCCCCTTCCTGCACCCTCATAGCCAGTTCGGACCACATCAGGTTCTTTTCCGCCGTCCGACTGGTCTGAACCGGTGCTGTGGAAGTCTGCGGGGCTGGTTCGGACTTTGCCCGCCCCGGTTCCCTAGACACTTGCGGCTTGGGCTCAAATGCACGCCCATCCGGGCTCTGCGCGCCCGCTCTTTCCGGCTGCTCCACACGATGGGCCAATTCTGCCTGCGCAAACTCCATTTCCTCTGCCTGCACCGGTCGCGCTTGCTTTGGGCTTTCCTCCTCCGCCGTCCGGCTGGTCTGAACCGGTGCTGTGGACGTCTGCGGGGCCGGTTCGAACTTTGTCCGCTCCGGTTCCCTAGGCATTTGCGGCTTAGACTCAGACGCACGTCCCTCTGGGCTTTGCGCGCCCGTTCTTTCCGGCTGCTCCATACGATGGGCCAATTCTGTCTGCGCAAGCCCCACTTCCTCTGTCTGCGCCGGCCGAGCTTGCTTCGGGCTTTCCTCTTCCGTCCGGCTGGTCTGAACCGGTGCTACGGAAATCTGCGGGGCTGGTTCGGACTTCGTCTGCTCCGGTTCCCTGGGCGCTTGCAGCTTGGACTCAGGCGCACGCCCCTCCGGGCTTTGCTCGCTCGTTCCTTCCGGCTGCTCCACACGATGGGTCAATTCTGCCTGTGCAAGCCCCACTTCCTCTGCCTGCGCCGGTCGGGCTTGCTTCGACCTTTCCTCCTCCGTCCGACTGGTCTGAACCGGTGCTGCCGAAGTCTGCAGGGCCGGTTCGGGCTTCGTCCGCCCCGGTTCCCTAGGCGCTTGCGGCTTGGGCTCAAATGCACGCCCCTCCGGGCTTTGCGCGCCCGCTCCTTCCGGCTGCTCCACACGATGGGTCAATTCTGCCCG
>CAJFUJ010000054.1 GCA_904420185.1 uncultured Butyricicoccus sp.
CGCTTCCTTAAAAGCCTCAACCTTTTATAAATTAAACAACAAAGATTATTCTTTGCAGGCTGCCTAATTAGGCTGGCCCGTCCTGCCCAAGAGGACCACGGCTTGGGCCTTGGGCGTCGATTTTGTGGTGAACGTGTACAGGTTAAGAGTTGCACCTGTCATGTAACATGACTCTACTGATGCGGTAAGCCTGTTTGCCGGCGTGCCGCGGAGGGAATGACAAAAGACAGACTGCGCCCGGAGAAGTTCTTGTGGATGCGCTTTCGGACAGGGGTTCAACTCCCCTCGTCTCCACCAAAAAAGGCCAGGCGGACCCCAGCGGTTCGCTTGGCCTTTGTTTGTATTCGTTTACTCCACTAAGAACAAGCCGTATTCGTAAGCTCTCATCGAGTATGTGAAACAGATGTTTTATTATGAAAGGAGAAATCAAATGAAAAAGATGTTTGCAAAACTGATGGCAGCTGCAATGGTCGTGTCTGGCCTGTGTATGGGCACCGCGAACGCGGTGGATTATGTTCCATTCTCTGATGTAAGTCCAGACAGCTGGTACTACGGAGCGGTTGCAATGGCCTATGATACTGGGTATATGAGCGGCTATCCCGATGGGACATTTCACCCAAATGCTACCATTACCCGTGCTGAGTGCGCCGCAATCCTCAATCGTATGAAGGATTATGACGCGCAAATTTTTGGGATTTATACTTACCAAGACGTGCCATCGACCGCTTGGTATGCCGATGCGGTAAACAGCGTGGGAGAAGTAATGGGCGGAGTTGATGTCCTCACTTCAAATAACGATATCCTCAATCCGGATTTGGCTATGTTTTATCCAGAAGCAGCTTGTACACGAATTGACTTTTGTCAGGGCATTCCTACAACAATCGATATAGCCAACACTGGGTCATATGATGGGACGATTCATCATTTCACGGACAATTCGTTGATGAACGCATACGAGGTGGAAACGATTAGTGCGCTTTACAATGCAGGGATTGTGAGCGGTAATCCGGACGGATCATTTTCTCCGAATAGCACAATTAGCCGTGCCGAGGTTGCGCAAATAATATCCAATTTTGTGCAGTGGAATATGAACCAACAAAGTTGAAAATAAACCACAACATCGTAGGCCGGTCATTTCGGTCAGGAGCGTTCGCCGGACAATCAAAACTGTATTTCAGCCATACCAAAACAGCCTTCCAATTTGGAAGGCTGTTTTGGCATGAATCGTTAAAATGCCAGATAGTGGAGACATCCCGATTTTTGGTTTTATGCGATTTTGCGAGCTGTTGACCCATTAGCAGACCTTGACCGTCCAGCCCATATCGTCGGGCAGTTTGCCCCACTGAATGCCGGTGAGTGTATCGTAGAGCTTATGGGTTACAGGGCCGATTTCGCCGCCGTTGATATAGGCGACATCGTCCTCATAGCGCAGTTCGCCGACCGGCGAGATAACCGCAGCAGTACCCGTGCCAAAGACCTCCTCGAGCTTGCCCTGTTTGGCGGCTTCCATGACCCTAGCAATGGGCAGACGGTCTTCAGAAACCGTGTAGCCCCATTTTTTGAGCAGCTCGATGCAGCTCATGCGGGTAACACCGGGCAGAACGGTGCCGACACAGGGGGCGGTATAGATCACACCATCGATTTTAAAGAAGCAGTTCATGGAACCGACCTCTTCGACATATTTGTGCTCCACGCCATCCAGCCATAGCGTTTGCTCATAGCCAAGGTCGTGGGCCTTGACCTGGGAGACTAGGCTAGCTGCATAGTTGCCGCCGCACTTGGTAAAGCCGGTACCACCGGGGCAAGCGCGGGTGTATTCATCCTCGACAAAGATCTTAACTGGGTTGATGCCAGTGGAATAATAGGCGCCAACCGGCGAACAGATGATGATGAACTGATGGGTCTTGGAGGTACGCACGCCCAAATGGGGCTCAGTAGCGATGACGAACGGGCGGATATACAGGCTAGTCCCCTCCTGATGGGGAACCCAATCCTGGTCGGCCTGTACAAGAGCTTTGACTGCCTGTACAAAGTCCTCCTTGGGCAGGGAGGGCAGGCACATGCGCTTGTTGGTGTTGATCATGCGCTCGGCGTTTTTGTCGGGACGGAAGAGCTGGATGGAGCCGTCTGGCAGGCGGTAGGCCTTGAGGCCCTCGAACGACTCCATGGCGTAGTGGAACACCATGGCCGCGGGGTCGAGTACCAGGGGCGCATAGGGGATAATGCGTGCGTCGTGCCAGCCTACGCCTTCGGTGTGGTCGATCACAAACATATGGTCTGTATAATAAACACCAAAGCCCAAATTGTTCTCATCCGGCTTGGGCTTTTTGTTGGTTTCCAGCTCATACTTGATATTTAGCATAACTTCACTCACTCTTTCTTCTAAAATAAAAGATACAAAGGGAAAAAAGTCTGTCCCGCGCTCGCGAGCAACTATTTGTATTTTAGTCCTTTGCACACCATATTTCAAGTATTTCTATCCATTCTTCTGCATTTTTTCTAAAGATGTGCGTGGCACGGCTGTGGTAAACACTTCTTTGCGTTTTTGCGTGGGCTATGGTATAATAAACCCAAAAAGTGCCGGCCGTTGTCGGCAGCTTGAATTTTGGAGCGCAGCCCATGAAAAAAGTTCGAATTTTATCCATTCTTTTGGCCATTTTGGTGGCAGTGTGTTGCTTGGCGCCGCCTTTAGCGGTTAGCACAATTATTTTGACCGCAGTAAATGATACCTATTTGCCCTTGGCGGCGTCTACCATGCCCACCCGCCGCAGCGGAGAGTGGTATGTCCCGTACCGGGTATTCACCTCGTTTCATATCTCCGCTTCCGAGCAGGAGGGGGGCGACGTGCTGGTCATGCAGGGCGAACGCACGACGTTGACCTTTTCGGTGTCCCAGGGCTATGTATATGACCAGAACATGAACAGTTTTGCCCAGCCTGCCTATTCGATCAACGGGACAATCTATGTGCCGGTGCGGCTCATGTGCGGCCAGTTTGGCCTATACTATTCGTTGATCTCAGGAGAGAACCAAATTTTGCGGATCTATGACGACACTGCTACACTGACGGACAGCGACTTTGTTTCCCAATCGGCTGAACAGGCAGGGGAGTTGGTGGACGAATACAAGCAGGAGAGTGTGGCGCCGCCGGTGCGCCCGGAACCCGAACCGGAGCCCGAACCCGAACCAGAGCCGGCTCCCGATCCCGAACCGGAGCCTGAACCAACCGATCCCGAGCCAGTGCCGCCCGAGACGCCTATCACGCCTGCGGCCATCCGCCCCAACCTGATCTACCTGACTTTCAGCGGGGCGCCCAACGAATACTCGGCCGACCTGCTGGACACGCTGGCCGCTTATAGCCGCACGGCTACCTTTTTCCTGCCAGTGGACGCCGAATGGGACGGTGAATTTGTCCGCCGGTTGCTGGTCGAAGGGCATACCGTGGGCTTGCAGGTGAGCAGCAGCCAGGAGGCGATGACCGATACGCTGGATTTGGCCAATGCACGTCTGTTTGCCCTCGCGGGTGTGACTACACGGCAGATCACCATTGTGCAAGGCGGCAATGTGCTCACGCGCGCCCAATGGGATGAGCTGGACCAAGCCGGTTACCGGGTATGGGACGCCACGGTCATTGCCACCGACGAGCGTCAAAGCGCCAGTCAAGTAGCTGACCTCATGCTCCGTTCCTTCGACGGCACCACGGCTACTACGGTTTTGCAGCTGCACCACACCCGTTCGACCAACGCCGCATTGACCCTTATCTTGCGTGACTTGCGTGTGAACGGTGTGCAAACCCGGGCGGTTACGCCGGCAGATGCGCCGATTGTGTTCGCGTCCACTGACGCGGACTGACCTACATTCTTTTCATTTAGGGGGGCTTGTTGTAATGCACCAATATAGAGCTTTTTCACGCACAGAACGCGGCAGCCGCCACATTAAGCTGGACGCTCCCTGCCAGGACGCGGCCCTGGCCAGCGATGCTGCGCCCGATTGCTCGGTGATCGTGGTAGCGGACGGCCATGGCAGCGGCGATTATTTCCGCAGCGATCGGGGTGCCAAGTTTATCGTGCAGGCTGCCATGGCGGGTCTGATGGAGTTTGCATCCAACAATCAGGCAGCCGAGTTGCGCGACCCGGCGGTTTGCCGGGAGCGTATCCGCAGCCTGTTTTCCGATATCCTTGCCCAGTGGCGTGCCAGCATCGAAGCCGACCTGTTTGACGACCCCTTCTCGGAAAGCCAAATGGAGAACGTCAGCCTGCGCTGCCGGGAAGAATACCTGGCCGGACAGGAGGTTGAGCGCGCTTATGGATGCACGCTGGTTGCGGCTTTGGTCACCGAGCATTACTGGGTGGGCTTGCAGCAAGGCGACGGCCGCTGCATCGCTGTGCGCTCAGATGGATCGTGCGAGCAGCCGGTTCCGTGGGATGCGCGCTGTTTTCGCAATATGACTACCTCGATGTGTGACCCGAATGTCCTGGACGAATTCCGGTACAGCTTTGACGAGCGGCTGCCCGCTGCGGTCTTTGTGGCCACCGATGGGGTGGAGGCGGCCTACACGAGCATGGACAGCGTCTATGGGTTTTGCCAGTCGCTGGCGTCCATCTATCTGCGTGACGGCCGCCCTGGGCTGGAGCGTGCAGCCAGCGAATATCTGCCGGTGCTCAGCCGCCGCGGCACAGGGGATGACGTGTCGGTGGCCGGTCTGTTGTGCGTGGACAAGCTCGCACCGATCTCCAAGGTCTTGGAAATCGAGGAGGAGCTGCGCAAGGCGGCCGTTGTGTGGGAGCGCGCCGGCGACCAGGCCAAGGCCCACGAGAGCGAACAGGCGGCTGCCCGCCGCCGCTTGGACGACCACCATGCGCTGGTCAGCCAGTTAGAAACCCGTATCGCCCAGGATGAAGAGACACTCAAAGACCTGCGCCAGCAGATCAGCCGCTTGCAGGACGAAGCAAACAACCGCCAGACCGAGCTGGATACGCTGCGGGTCAAGCTGCGGGAAGCCAAAGCCCAAGCCGACGAGGCCGAATCGATTTCCGGCCGCCTAGATCAGGAGCAGGAGCAGCTGGAGTCAGCCTTGAACGAGGCCTCCGGCAAGGTCGAATCGCTCATGGACGAGGTGGAAAATGAACGCCGTTCGGTCCAGCAGAAAAAGCGCGAAAGCGGTCAGGCCGAGATCGAACAATCGGCGTTATATGGCGAGGATTTCACCGAGCCGTGGGCGTTTGTCAACCGTCCGCGGGCGAACAGGCCGGGAAAAAAGTAAAAAGGAAACGGCGTCCAACCGGGATCGTGAGCCGGTTGGACGCCGTATTTGTTTTTGGGGAGCGAGGGGTGTTACACCCTTGCCGAAGCGGACGTTATGCCTCGCCTGCTGGGGGCTGCTCCTCTGTGGTGGGTTCATCTTCCACCGGGGTCTCTTCTTCTACCGGGGGTTCTTCGACTGGCAGCTGTTCGGCTTGGTCTGGGGAGACCACCTCAACCGTGGCAGTCAGCACGCAGGGCTCAACACCGGACAAGCTATCGCTGCCTAGGATAAAGCTGATGGTATGTGTGCCAGGCTGGGCGTCAGCCGGGATGCGCACGGTGTAGGTGCTGCTCGCCTGATCGTTCACTACCTGGAAGGCCGGGTTGATGGCACCCGCAATATCCTGGCCGTCCCACTGCCAGCGGGCGGGGAGGGATAGGGAGGCGACGCCATTTTGACCGGTAATTTGGGCATGGACGCCTAGGGATTTACCCGGGTAGACCTGGGCTGCACGGATGTTTAAGCTGCCGTCATATGTAAGCGGCTGCTGGTCGATGGGGATGGAAAGGTCGGCGCGCTTTTGGGTGCCGTCAAACATAGTGAGCACAAAGGAAACATCGACGGTGCCACGCGACAGGTCGTCCACCGATGTGGTCAGTGTCGATACCTTACCAGGGGTGGCGGTGAAGTAAGAATTGCCAAACCCGGAAACCGGATTGCCGTTGACATACCATTGGGCGCTTGCGACATAATCATCGGTAAAGCCGCCGAGCTGGGCCGAAACGGTGAAGGGGGCATAGACGCGCACCGAATCGGGCGCGGACGTGATGCTGACCGTTGTGGCTGCGCGGGCGGCATCCCGGCGGGCTATTTCCTCAAAACCATAATCCATGAGCTGGCGGGCGTCGGCAAAGCGCTGGGCGTCGCTGGTCGAGCGCAGAACCACGGCGATGACCCGGCGCCCTTCACGCAGGGCGGTGGTGGTGACGCAGTAACCTGCCGCCGAAATGGTACCGGTTTTAAAGCCGTCGATCCCTTCATAGGTACCGCGGCTGCCCACCAATAGATCGTTGGTATTGGCGTAGTACCGTCCATTAAAGGAGTACCCTGCCTTGCTGGTGATCTCCAAAATCTGCGGATAGTCGTCGATGAAGCGCTTGGTCAAAATCGCCTGTGAGCGGGCGGTGACGTAGTTGGGCTGTGCGCCGTGGCAATTGTAATAGGTGGCGGTTACACCCAAATCGCGCGCGGTCTGGTTCATGCGTTCGACAAAAGCGGCCTCGCTGCCGCTGATATGCTCAGCCATGGCGATGCATGAGGCGCTGGCCGAGGGGATCATAATCAGGTGGAGCAGGGTACCCACCGAGTAAGTCGCACCATAGGTCAGCGGCACAGCAGTGGGGTAGTTGGAATCGCGGGATTTGGACGCGACGTTGGCACTGATCCACACAGGAGTGTCTACGGTGATGGTTCCTTTTTCCAGCTCCTGATAGATGATATACGCGGTCATGACCTTGGTCATACTGGCAGGCACGCGGGCAGTGTCGGCGTCCTGCGATAACAGCTCTTCTCCGGTCTGCGCATCCATGATGAACCAGGATGGAGCTGCGACATTGAGCGCAGCTGCACCTGGTAAGCAGGTGCTGAGCAGCACACAGACCAGCAGCAGACAAGTGAAAACTCTCTTTTTCATAATTACCTCCTCTTTTCTCATTTGCTAAGAGCAAACAAGCTCTGCATAAAGTATACAATTTCTTTCTCAATAACGCAATAGGTTTGGTAAAAATGCTGGTTTTTTTCTCGAGCAAACAAATCAGCCAGTTTATACTACTGTCAAGGCAAATTCGGAAAAAGATTTAAAGTTTTCGGATTTTGCGTTGGCAAATCCCCATAGATCTTATATAATAGGTTCTATGGAGAAAACCAGTAAAGGAGCGATTTTATCAAAAAAACAAACGCCCTCTGGATTCGGACGGCACCCGCCTTTTCCGATCTGCTATTGTTTTGTTTGTCCGCCCCTGCTACAATAGAAAATGGAAGGGGGTGAACCCATGAATGTTGACATTGCTTTGATTATCTCCTTTATCGCTCTGCTTTGTGCGGTACTTTCGCCGATTGTGACCGGCTATTTCCGCCTGCAAGAAAAGAAAATGGAGATCGCGGCCGCGCAGGCCGAGGCGGCACGCCGCTTTTATAAAGAGCACCGCGCTCAAGTGATTGAAAACTTTTTGCGTACGGCTGGAAAGGCGGCAAAAGACCGTACCAATCTGGGAGATTTTGGACTAAATATGGCGGAGATTTATCTTTACATCAAGCCCGAGCTATGGCCGCTCGCCGATCGCATCAATCAAGCGATTTCTGATCTGGACTATGATGAAGCATCTCAGCAGCTCATTGAGTTGAGCAAAAAGCTGTCCGGTACGCACATCCGGGAACAAGAGTATAAAAACACCATGCAGACGATGCAGGATTCTGATTAAAAAAACAGCCCTCGGCCACCCCATTTGGGGCAGTCCGGGGGCTGTGTTGGCGTTTAGCGGCTTGATGAGGGTTCGGCCAGCTCTTCGTTGGTCAGGGGACGCAACACACGGCAGGGATTGCCGGCTGCCAGTACGCCAGCAGGTAGGTCGCGCGTGACGACACTACCGGCGCCTACTACAGTATGCGCCCCGATGGTCACGCCCGGCAGGACCACTACATGGGCACCCAACCACACATAGCTGCCCAAAGTCACCGGTTTGGCGTATTCCAACCCTTGGGCGCGTAGATAGGGATTGAGCGGATGACCAGCGGTGTAGATGCCACAGTTGGGGCCGATGAACACATGGTCACCAATGGTCACAGGCGCGGCGTCCAAAATCACCAGATGATGATTGGAATAAAAATCTTCTCCCAATCGGATGCGGATGCCGTAATCGCACCAAAACGGCTGCTCAATGACAAACCGCTCACCGGTCTGGCCCAGTAGGCCGCGCAGGAGGGACTCCCGTTCCTGGATCTGCGAAGGGAGCAAAGCATTGTAGCGATGGCACAGGTCCTGGCAGGCAACCCTTTGTTGGACGATCTCCCCGTCATAGTTGGCATCGTAAAGCATACCGCACGCACGCTTCTGATCTTCGGTCATAAAAATACCTCCATCAAGCCCAGATTCATACACATAAAAAAGTTCCGGAACCCCTTTGCATTCCAGCTCCTGGGAGCTGGATGGTTCGTTACCGGAACTTGCGCGTCTATACCAATTGATGCGGCAAGACGCATATTTTCCCCGACAAAAGCCGGCTTTTGTTCAAATTTAGGTGCAGCAAAAACAATAGCAAATGTGGCCAAAACAAGTGGGCGTCACCAAGAGTCAGCCTCTAAAAGAAGGGGCGCGCGGCAATCCATTACACTTTGCCGGCGGATGAGTAAAGGAGGAATGAGCACCTTTTTGGGTACGCTGCGTACGCCTTGGGGACTGCGGCCGGGCAAGCGTTCATGAATCAGCCGGATAGCGGCTTTACACATGGCATCTGCCTGCAATTGGACAACAGTAAGTGCCGGTTTTTCCGGCCAATGTAGTACAATATCCGAAAAGGCAATCATGGAGATATCCCGTGGGATTTGCAGCCCATGGTGTTCGAAGGCCGAGATTGCGCCCCGCGCATTTTCTTCGGTAGCGGCAAGGATGGCAGTTGGCAATTCACGGCTTTTGCTGAGATAGCTGTCCAGCACCCGCTCGGTTTCCAGTGTATCAACCGGGGCAGATAAAGCCCAGTGATTGGGTTCAAAACCGTACATCCGCATGGCATCCTGATAGAGCCCATAAAGCACATCGGAGCCAAGCCGCCGCTCCGGGCTGTGTTGGGTGTGGCAAGGCCCCAGATAGCCGATGTTCTCGTGGCCAAAGTTCATAAGATATTCCATTGCCTGGGTCATGCCAGCCAGATTGTTGGCTTCCACGGCGTCGTAGTGGATTTCATCTGGCGAAGCATCCACAAACACCACGTTCTTGCACAGATGAAACAGCCAATTAATTTGGGCATTATGGAACAGTCCTACCGCCAAAATACCGTCCAACTCGCTGCCGCGCGCTGCAAACGGATCGTTGGGATCAAAATGAAGCTCAGACCAAGAAACCTTCATTTCTTTACAGACTTGCTCAATATTTGCCAGCCAGAGCTGTTCATAGGATGTTTGCCGCTGCAAGTAGGGGCACGAGATGATCACTCCGATATGAAGAGTGGCCTTCATATTGCGGCCCTTCCGGCTTTTTGTCGCGGCATAGTTCAGCTCTTCGGCTGCCTGGAGTACCCTTTGACGCGTCGCTTCACTTGCACTCATCGAAGGATCGTTGTTCAAGATACGCGATATCGTGGCAATAGAATACCCCGTATGTTCCGAAAGATCCTTTAAAGTTGCCATTTTCAGCACCCTCCATAAATGCTATAAAAATGCTTAAAAAATTTTGCTATGACCACTTATTTCTTTTATTTTACCGTTCTTTTTTTTAAAGTGCAAGGTTAAATTTAACAGAAAAATGGTTTTTACGGATTTTTCTTTTTGGAAGAAATTATTTTTCGTAAAAAACCAATAGATGAAGAAATGTTGCTATATCAACCGCAACCATGCTAAATATATAAATATTTAGCTAAAATATGCTTTTGTACCACCCGAGTTACCGCAGTATTTTTACCAATTTGCGCGGAAAAATTTTCTCTACAAAGGGAACTTTATGTGTCCGGCTGCGTCTAACAGGACAAAGCCCCTTTCAGGGGGGATCATGTTATCGAAGGAGGGAATCCCAATGAAACGATTACTTGCAACCTTGCTGAGCGCCGCCCTGCTGGCAACCGGCGCGGCGGCCGCAGATGTGGACACCGACAGCGCGCCCGTGCAGGCCGAACAGGCGCCCGCCCAGATGGCCGAACGTGTGCTGCAGTACGGTACGATTGTGTCCTTGACCCAGGAGGACGAGACCTATACGCTGCTAATGGACCGCCCGGAGTCTGGCCAACTGCAGATCAACGCTAATGCAGATACCCTGCTGCTAAATGACGCAACCGATACAGCAGGCGCTTGGGACGATTTGCAGACGGGTGACTCGGTCTATGTGTACTGCGCGCCATATGAGACGATGTCCATCCCACCGCAGACCAGCGCCCAAGCGATTGTGTATCAGATACCCGCCGATGCGGGCTGCCCCAAGATGCACCGCATTGAGCAGGTGGAAACGACCGAAGATGGCGGCGTGCGGCTGCTGACCGATAGCGGCTCGCTGTGGTTGAGCGCGGATGCAAACACCAACCTTTTGTCCTATGCAACCAAGCAGACCGTAGGCTTGGACGATTTGCAAGTAGACACGCGGATTTTTGCGTGGTATGATGTAGTGCTGGAGAGTTACCCTGGTCAGGCATTTGCCAGCCAGCTGATGGTGCTGCCTACCTCGACCGAAGCGTATGATATTGTGCTAGAAGAGGACATGGTGTTGCCCGCGCAGGCAGTTTGGCAGGATGAGGTGCTGACCGTCCCGCTGCGTGCGGTTGCTGAAACCCTGGGCTGCACAGTCGGCTGGGATGATACCCATAAATCAGCCACGGTTACAAATGGCCAGACCAGCATGACCGTCGCGCTGGGTCAGGATGCCTATCAGACCCAGGCAGGCACCCAGGCTGCTTTGGGATGCGCACCCTATTTAGACGCGGAAGGAAGCCTGTGGATTCCTGCGCAAGCCTTTACATCCCTTGGGTTCCAGGTGTTGCAAATGAACGGTGTCGTAGAGATCGGCCCTGCGGCCTAATTGGAATTCAAAAAATAGACAAGGCCCTTGCCTGTGTATCCCATAACACGGGCAGGGGCCTTGCCATCCATAGGGCTTTTCCATTGCCGCGGGGCGGCAGCCTAGCGATTTACATTACGGCATACGCCGCACCGCTGTTTTATTTGCAGCAGAAAGATTCGCAATCGGTGCACTTGCACTGGGTCGGATTGGCTTCATGGGTGCCGACAGTGATGGTGTCCAGCGCGCAGTAATCGCTGGTACCGCAGTGGTTGGCGCACTGGCTGACCGTGCAGCGGATCGACTTATTTGCTTTGTTCATCGTTTCATTCCTCCTAATCAAGTTTGTACGCTTATCCTGTCCGCGGTGCGGCCGTTCTATACATCTAAAAATTGGTTTTTTAAAAACCGGCAAGTCAACAAAAAATAAACCCAAAAATCCCTTGACATTTGCCGAAAAATAGAGTATCCTAAATACAGATAAGAACTATTCTTATTTGTTGAATCACCTTTTGCAAGGTATCCACCGTTTGCGCGCTTGGCCGGGTCGATTGTATCCACCTCCGCGCAACTGCCAGATTGGAGGAATATTTATGGAACTGAAAGGTAGCAAGACCGAAGCAAACCTGATGGCGGCTTTCGCCGGCGAATCGCAGGCACACACCAAATATCAATACTACGCATCCAAGGCCAAAAAGGACGGTTATGTCCAGATGGCTGCTATTTTTGAGGAAACCGCAGGCAACGAAAAGGAGCACGCCAAGATTTGGTTCAAATTGCTGCACGACAACCAGATCCCGGCCACAGCCGAAAACCTGGCCGATGCGGCGGCAGGCGAAAACTACGAGTGGACCGATATGTATGCCACCTTCGCCAAGGAGGCCCGGGAAGAGGGCTTTGACCACATTGCGTTCCTGTTTGAGAGCGTTGGCAAGATCGAAAAAGAGCACGAGGAGCGCTACCGTAAGCTGCTGGCCAACCTGGACGGCGGCCTGGTGTTCTCGCGTGACGGTGATATGATCTGGCAGTGTGCCAACTGTGGCCACATTCACATTGGCCCCAAGGCGCCCGAGGTTTGCCCGGTTTGCGCCCATCCGCAGGCCTATTTCCAGCTGCGTGCGGAAAATTACTAAGATACGCATTTTTAAAAGGAAGGGGCTAGCCCCTTCCTTTTTATGCGCCTGCGCCGCCCAGTTTGAGCCGCAGCACCACCAAAAACCCTTCGGTTCCTTCTCCAGACCAAAACAGGCTGCCGCCGTGCAGGCGCAGGATTTGTCCGACACTTTTGAGCCCGATGCGGTTGCTTTCGATTTGCTCCTGGTCGCGGCGGATGGCGTTGGATAAGGACACTTGAAAATGCCCCTGGCAGACGGCGCATCCGACCTGCACAGGGGCACTTTTGTCGCCGTACTTGAGGATGTTGGAAAACAGGTTGGTGAATACCCGTTTGAGCATGGTTTCGTCACCACGCAGCGTGCCGGAAGCATCCGAATAGGTTTCCTGCACCGTAAACCCGGCCAGGCGGATGAAATCACAGTGCTCGCGCAAATCGTTTTGCAGGCTGGCAAGTGAAATACTGGTAAAATGCGGTTCCATCTGGTTGGAGAAAACCAGGGAATACTCGAACATTTTGTCGGTCATCTCTTTGAGGTCAGCGGTTTTTCGCAGGCAGCGGGCTAGATAGTCGGCACGCAATTGGGCGTCGCCATGGCCGCGGCTGAGGATTTCCAGATACCCGTTGAGGATGGTCAACGGGGTGCGCAGGTCGTGCGACATGGCGGCGATCAGATCCTGGTTGGCCTTGCGGCTCTGCGCTTCCAGGCGGATGTTTTCGTCCAGGGCCAGGCGCAGCCGGTCGAGTTCGCGGGCTAGTACGCCAATTTCGTCCTGGCCGCAGGCCGGGACTGGCTGATCCAAATCGCCTGCCGCCATGGACAGGATGCTCTCCTTAAGCCGCAGGATCTGCCGCATTTTGCGGCGCATAAACCGCAGTACCGGCCAGAGGAAGGCCAAAATCCCGGCCGCTAGGCAGAAAGCAAAATAGGGGTATACGGTCCGGGCGCGGTGATAGGAATAGATCATCACCTCGGCCTTGCAGTTTTCAAACTTCATCACCTCGGAATAATACATCTCAGAACGGCCCGAGGTCACATAATACCCCAGGTCGAAAAGGCCGCGGTAGGAAAGGTCGTCCATGATTTCCGCATAGGCGCCGCACAGGAAGTAGCCGTCCTCAGCCGAATAGAGATAAACCGAGGTATAAGGGTCACGCAGCTCGAAGAAGGCGTCCAAATCCGGGTTGGATTGGCCGGTCGAATCTTGGGGCAAGTAGGTGTGCGCCGCTTGCACGCGCAGCGTTTGGGCAAAGGCGGCTTCGTCCCACGAAAGGGAGGGAAAACGCTGGCAAAAGAGCCAGAACCGGTACTCCTGCGCCCATAGCGTGCAAAACACTGCCGCGCCGCACACGCCGGCGGCCGCCAGAACGGCCAGCAGCCGGCCGCGCAGCCCTAAATGAACCCCCAGACGGGTGGTAGGCCCTGTCCTGCGGCCCGGCTTACCCCATTTCATCGCAGCAATACCCCTTTCCCCAGACGGTTTTCAGCAGAACCGGATGCTTGGGGTCCTCTTCAATTTTTTTGCGCAGGTTGCGCATATGTACCATCACTGTATTGTTTGCGCCCGCATAATAAGGCTCCTGCCAGACCGCCTCAAAGAGCGCAGGGGAGGAGAGCGGCTTGCCCCGGTTTTGCAGCAGCAGCCGCAGCAGGGCGTATTCGGTGTCAGTCAGGCTGACCGGTTGGCCGCGCACCTGGACGGTATGGCTGCGATCGTCCAACGTGAGCGGGCCTGCACGCAGCACAGCGCCCTCGTTTTTCTTGCCGCGGTATACCCGGTAGCGCCGCAGCAGCGCTTTGACCCGCCCGATCAGCTCGGCTGACGAAAAGGGCTTGGACAGATAATCATCCCCGCCGCTGGAAAACCCGCGCAGCTTGTCGCCCTCCTGGGATTTTGCGCTGAGAAAGAGGATGGGCGCGTTGCTTTCGGTGCGGATGCCTTCGCAGACCGTATAGCCATCCGCACCGGGCATCATCACATCCAGGATAATCAGGTCAAAGGGGGCTGCACGCACCTTGGCGAGCGCGGCTTGCCCATTGCCCGCTTCTTCGACCGAAAAGCCCTCTGCCGAGAGCAGTACCCGCAAAATCTCGCGAATCTCAGGATTGTCGTCCACCAGCAGGATGCGGGCAAATTCGGTTGTTTCCGTTGTTTCCATACAGGGAATGCTCCTTTCTGTGGGGCGGCGCACAAAAGCCGCCCGCCAAAGACCCTTTCTATTATAACGGATTTGGATGGACTTTGCGCCCAACACCGGAAATCTTAAGAATTCTTTCGGTTTTTGTACATGGAATCTTAAAACTTTCTGTGCTACACTTCTACAATGGGCGGGGAGGAGGGCCAAAACGCCGCCCGAAAGGAAATAAGGGAGAGATGCGATTGCGCTATCCATTGGGATTGTTGTTGCTGTGCGCTGGGTTGACTGCACTGGTCTGGCCCGGGGACAGCTATTTTGGCTCGGAGGTCGATTGGTTCAGCCAGCACCTGGCCTTGGCGGAGACCATCCGCACCGAATGCCTGACACAGGGCACGCTGGCACCCAGCTTTTTGCCGCTCGGCGGCGGGAGCAACGGCTATCAGTTTGCGTATTATGGGTATTTCCGGCCGGACATCCTGCTCGGCTGCCTGCTGCCGGATGTGCCCATGGCCATCCTCCTGCCCGCCTATGTGCTGGCGGGCTACGGGGTAGGGACGCTGCTGCTGTATGCGCTGGCGCGGGCGCATGGATTTTCGCGCGCTTGGGCCGGATTTGGTGGGGCGCTGTATGCGTGCGCAGCTTGTTTTTTCCACCTGCACCGGCAGGTGATGTTTGTAAACTACCTGCCGCTTTTGCTGCTCTGCCTGTTGAGCATCCGCAAGGGGAGGGACAACTGGCTGCCGTTGTGGATTTGCCTGCTGTGCGTGCACAGCTTTTTCTATGCGCCGGCCAGCTTGCTGGCGATCGGATGGTATTGGCACCTCCAGCGGGGCCGTCCACCGCGTCCGATGGGGGTGCGGGCGGTCTGTCACAGCAGCCTGGTGCGGGGGTACCTGCCGCGCGCGGCGCTGGGTGTGGGCATGGCGGCCATGTTGCTGATGCCCGCCGGGCTGGCCATTTTGGAGCACCGCCGGGCATCGGGCGACCCGGGCGATGTGCTGCTGCCCAATTTGAGCATGAAGGGGCTGCTGTACAGCGCCTACGGCGTGGGGCTGACCGCCATCTGCCTGTACGCATTGCTGGCCGGGCTGCAAAGCCGCCGCTTCCGCAAAGAGAGCATCGTGTATTTGGTGCTTTCGGTGTGGAATTTGGCGTCCTACCTGCTCAACGGGACGCTGTATGCCCGGCCCAAAATTTTGACCGTGTTTTTGCCGCTTTTGCTGCTGCACACGCTGCGCGTCCTGCGCGCGCTCTTCCGGCGGGAATACGCGCCGCCGTTGTGGCCGTGCGCGCTGCTTCCCGGGGTATTGTTGCCCTATCTGGGTGCGGACAAGCTGCCCCTGGTGGCAGCCGATGTGGCGGTGGTGCTCGCCTTTGTGCTCGCGCGCCGGCTGAGCGCGCGGCTGCCCAAGGCAAGCTGGCCGGCGCTGCTGCTTTGCCCCTGTGTGTTGTTTGTCCACACCGGGCAAAGCGATTCCTTTGCGCAAAAGCGGGCTGCCCCAACCTTTTCGGCAGAAGAATGCGCCGAGATTTACACCGAGCCCGGCTACCGGTTCGACAGTCTGACCGCGCCGCTCGACGCGTGCAACCGTCTGGATTTTTCCGGGCAGCAAAAGAGCACCATGTATTCTTCGGTGACCAACCCGGCCTACAATGCCCTGTACTACGACATTTTACAAACGCCCATCGGCCTGAACAACCGCACGATCATGGCGGCGGAGGGCAATCCATTTGCACTGCGCTTGCTCGGGGTGCGGTACCTGGCCGCAGCGGTCGATGAATTGCCGGCAGGCTACACGGTGCTGCGGCAAAAAGACGGGCAGGTGTTGGCAGAAAACCCGGCGGTGCTGCCCATTGCCTATGCCACCGCCGACCTGATGGGCCAGGCGCAGTTTGACGCCTTGGACGATACCGAACGCATCGCCGCCATCACCACCCACACCGTGGTCCCACAGGCGCAAACCGTCGCGTTCGACAGCCCCATCCAGGATTTCACGCCGCAGTTTGACACGGTTTCGCTGCCCGACGGACTGTTGGTCGAGCAGCAGGGGGAAGGGTACCGCCTGCGCGCCGCGCGGACGGTGACGCTGGAGCTCACGCTGCAAAACCCGCCAGACGGACAGATTCTACTGTTTTCGTGCGGTGTACAAAACCACACC
The DNA here is from genome assembly GCA_904420185.1 of uncultured Butyricicoccus sp. Classification (GTDB taxonomy): domain Bacteria; phylum Bacillota; class Clostridia; order Oscillospirales; family Butyricicoccaceae; genus Butyricicoccus_B. The sequence continues at coordinate 16,410 of CAJFUJ010000054.1, forward strand.
AGCAGCGGGGTGGAAATTGAGATCAACGGCGTTTTGAACCGCCTGTCCAACCGGTCTGCGCCCTATCCGAACGGGAACAACCGCTTCCACTACCAGCTGTCGGGCGACCTGCGGAAGCTGACCGTCACCTTGTCGTCGGGCGAATACACCCTATCCGATTTTTCTTTCCAGACCTGCCCGCTGTCGGTGCTGGCCGAGCAGGAGGTGTACCCGCTTCAACCGGCCGGCCCGGCGGCGGACGGCGTGCTGCTCGACCAAACGGCCAGCCTGCCGGTGGACGGGTATTTTGTGACCTCGATCCCCTGCCAACGGGGCATGGAACTGTGCATCGACGGTGTTTCGGTGCCGATCGAAACGGTCAACGGAGCCTTTGTGGGCGCGCCCTTGCAGGCGGGCGAACACACTGTCCGGCTGACCTTCCAGCCACCCGGTGAAGCGGAAGGACAATGGCTGGGCCTGGCCTGCTGGTGCGCCTGGGCGGCGGTATGCGCCAAGGGCGCCTGCGGAAAAAAACGAACGAGAGGGATGAGCCGTCATGCAAAAGAAATGTGAATTTATTCTGTATTTGCTGGTAGGTGTGGCGACCACCGGAGTCAATTATGCTGTTTACACCCTGTTTTTGCAGGTGGGGGTACAGTATCTTCCGGCCAATGGCCTGGCCTGGTGCGCGGCCGTTGCCGCAAGCTACGCCATGAACCGCCGCTGGGTGTTTGGTTCCAAGTGGCCGGTGGTGCCCGAGCTGGCTGCCTTTGCAGGCGCGCGGCTGCTCACGCTTGGTGTGGAGAGTGTATGCCTATATGGGGTGGTATCCCGGCTTGGCCTGCCGCCGCTGCCGGCCAAGGTGATCGTAAGCGTAGTCACCGTAGTGGGCAATTACCTGCTATGCAAGTATAAAGTTTTCGCAAGGGGGAAGCAGCATGGATCAAAAGCAAGCTGAAACCATCAGTGTCATTGTACCGTGCTACAACGAAGAACAGGTGCTACCGCTTCTTTATCAGGAGCTCAAGCGCGTGTTTGCCAGCTTGCCCGCGGTGAAAGGCGAATTCCTCTTCATCGACGATGGCAGCCGCGACCACACTTTGGCGTTGCTGCGCAGTTTGCATGCGCGCGATCGCCGGTGCCGGTATTTGTCCTTTTCACGCAATTTCGGCAAAGAAGCGGCCATGTATGCCGGCTTGGAGCACGCGACTGGCGAATACTGTGTCATCATGGACGCCGATTTGCAGCATCCGCCGGCGCTGCTGCCCGAGATGTACCGGGTGGTCAAGTGCGAGGGGTACGACTGCTGCGCCGGGGTGCGGCAGGACCGCGCCGGAGAAGGCCGGCTGCGCCGCCTGCTGACCGGCGGGTATTACCGGGTTTTGGGCAAACTGTGCCGGATGGACGTCCAGCCAGGCGCAGGGGATTTCCGGCTGATGCGGCGGACCGTTGCCCAAGCGTTGCTCGCCTGTCCCGAACGAGACCGGTATTTGAAGGGATTATTTCAGTTTGTAGGGTTTGAAACCAAATATATTCCCTTTACAGGAGGTGCCCGCGCCGCTGGGCAAAGCAAATGGGGAATACCCGATTTATGGCGCTATGCGCTGGATGCAATTTTTTCTTGTTCAACCGCGCCAGTCGGGCTGATTGGCACAGTGGGTACGGTGTTGACCGTATTGGGGGGATTGGGTGTCCTTTGGCAGCTGTTGCTGGACGGCGACAGTCTTGCACCCCTGCTCGTATGGATCGGCGGAATACAGTTGCTGGCCTTGGGGTTGTTGGGGCAATATTTGGTGCGCGACTACCGCGAAAGCCGTGGCCGTCCGCACTACATTCTCAAGGCGTGGGACAAGGATATGCAGTAGTTACACTCGGATCGATCAGCAATATTTCGGTAAAGTAACAGAAAAAATTTAAACTTTTTTATACAAATTTGTATAAAGAAAAAATTGAAAAGAATAGGTAAAAATTATTGCATAAAATTAATAGAATTAAACCAATATAATTTATGCAATACGCGCATAAAAATAAGCGAATTCAGTAAAAAAATTTCTAAAAATAAGAGTATAGGAATAAATGAACAGGGAGACATTGAAGTAAAATTAATAAATTGAAAAAAATGGGGGTGGGGGAGTACAACGCAACTACTGCTCCTGCCCCTTGTGGCTGCCTTGACTTTTACGCAAAAAGATGGGTATAATGAACCATACTTACTGAGCGCAGAAAATGGTTGATTTGAAATCTAGCGCGCCGAATGGGTAAATCAGCTGGATTGCAAACCATGGAGCGCAAAGACGCCGGCTGACAAGCGTGTGAACCGGAGTGTAGGAAGTGTGGGAAGATAGATGAACGAAACCAGAAGAGATGCGATCCTGATTGTGGACGACGTGGAGCTCAACCGCGCCGTTCTCTGTGAGGTATTCCGAAACGATTATGTCATTTTTGAGGCAGAAAATGGACAGGAGGCTATCAAGGTACTGAAAAAAATTGGTGAGCGCACGGCGGCGATTTTGTTGGACGTACTGATGCCGGTGATGGACGGCTTGGAAACACTGCGCAAACTCAAAGAGGCCGGTGTGCTGGAAACCATCCCGGTTTTTTTGATTACAGCGGATGGCAGTGAGCGCAATATCCAATGCGGCTACGAAATGGGTGCAGTGGACGTGATTCGAAAACCGATTATGCCGGATTTTGTAAGGAGGCGTGTGTGCAGCATCATAGAACTATATCAAGCAAGGGAAAGCTTGAGCCAGCGGGTCGAACGGCAAGAAAAACTCATCGCACAGCGCCAACATGAAATCCAGGAGCTCAACAGCTCGGTCATTGAACTGCTGGCCACGGCCATCGAATTTCGTGACCATGAGTCGGGCGAACATGTCAATCGAATCCATGACCTGACCCATTTGTTGCTGTGCAGCCTGCGCGAAATGGGGGCGGAACGCTGCCAGTTTTCGGACGAGCAGATTGAGCAGATTGCAACCGCTGCAATTTTGCATGATGTGGGTAAGATCGCAATCCCGGACTATATCCTGAATAAGCCCGGGCGGTTGACCCCCGAGGAATACGAAGTGATGAAAACCCATACCGTGCGCGGCTGCGAATTACTCAACCAGGTTAAGCAGCTGCACGGCAATCCGGTATATGAATATGCGCTGGATATTTGCCGCCACCACCATGAGAGATGGGACGGCCGCGGCTACCCGGATCACCTCAAGGGCGACCAGATCACGGTTTGGTCTCAGGTGGTTTCGTTAGCCGACGTGTATGATGCATTGGTCAGCCGGCGGGTCTATAAGGAGTCTTATACCCATGCACAGGCCATGCGCATGATTTTGAATGGCGAATGCGGCAGGTTCAATCCAGAACTGCTGAAAAGCCTAGAAAAAGTTCAAGACCGGATCGAGCGGGCGATTGTAGAGCGAGCTGCTGCCATGGCATAAAAGCCCGGCGTCCCTTCCTGGATGGAAAGGGCGCCGGGTTTTTGTGTGGGACAGGGATTAGGAAGAAGGGGCAGCAGTACAAAGAGGGTATTTGCGGTAAAGGATCCATGCGGCGGCAGCGGTGACCAGTTCGGTGACCGGGAAGGCCAGCCAAACATAAATCAGTCCCAGGTGGGCAAAGCACCACGCCAACGGCGCAAGCAGGATGATCTGGCGTAGGACGGTCAGGAAAATGCTCTGTATCCCCATGCCAAGGGCCAGAAAATAGACGGCAATCACCATGGAAAAAGCAGTCGGTACAAAACTGCTGCCAATGATGCGCAGGGCGGGGACACCCAGTGCGATCAGGTTGTCTTGCCCTTCAGCAAAAATGCCGAGCAGCTGGGCAGGGATACAAAGAAAGACCAGTGCACCGACACCCATGCACAGTGCCGAGATGCCGATGGATTGCCATAGAATGGATTTACAGCGCGCCAGTAACCCGGCCGCATAGTTATAACTGATCAGCGGGACGATGCAGGTAGTCAGGCCTAGTACCGGAATCAGGCAGAAGGTCTGCAATTTGTAGTAAAGGCCGAGCACAGTGACAGCGTCGTCGGAAAAGCCGGCCAAAATCAGGTTGAGTGCCACAATATAGACGGTACACAGGGCGTTCATCAGAATATTGGGCGCACCAGCGCGATAGATGGGGCCAATATAGGGACGCGCCGCCGCAAGGGAAGGCAGGCGGCGGCAGGCTTTGCGCCCAACAATACAGGCGGCGACGGCTTGGCCGGCAACTGTGGCAATGGCTGCGCCCGCCACACCCCATGCGGGGAAAAATCCAATGCCAAAAATCAGCAAGGGGTCGAGTACAATATTGACCAGTGCGCCGGCAGCCTGTGCAAGCATAGGGGTTTTCATGTCGCCGCGGGCTTGGAGGATTTTCGTCCAACCGCTTTCCAAAAAAATACCCAAGCTGAGCCCACAGACAATGCGCCCATAGGTGCAGGCATATGCCTGGGCTTGAGGGGTGGAAAGCGAAACCTGGGTATATAGTTCCATCCCAGCGCAGGCGATTACCGCGAACACCACCCAAGAAAGCAGGGCCAGAAGCTGACCGGCCCCGGCAGTCTGCCCGGCAGCGTGCGGATTGGAAAGCCCATCAAATTTGCTCATCAATGTATTAACCCCTACTCCCGTGCCGATTGCAAATGCGCTAATGAGCAACTGAATGGGGAAAATAACCGAAAGGGCAGCTAAGCCATCTGGGTCATACTGCCCAATAAAATAGCTATCTACGATATTGTAAAGCGCCTGAATCAGCTGGGCCAGCATGACCGGCGGCGCAAGCCGCCAGAGCAACCGGCTGACTTTTTCTGTGGCAAAAAAAGCGTTTTTTTGTTCCATTTGCCCCATCTCCAATCTCTTTTCTCCATTATACAGGCCATATCTGTGCCCGTCAACCGGTGACCAGCCGCCTAATCCGCTGCTTGCAAAAGCAGGTGCAGAATACACCCGCAGCCTATGCCGCGGGGCTTCCTGCTTCCGTAATCCCCCAAAACACCGCTCCTGCGTTTTTTCATTGAAATTAGGCAAAAATCGTGCTATACTTTGCTTGTGTGCAATGCCAAAGCATACAAAATCAGCAGGCGGCAAATTGGACCGCCGCATCGAAAGGGGCAGCTTTTTTTCATGCCGGGAAAAGTAATTTTGGGCGCCCAGTGGGGCGACGAAGGAAAAGGCAAATTCATCGATATTTTTGCAGCGAAGGCCGATCTGGTTGTGCGCAGCCAGGGTGGCAATAACGCTGGTCACACCGTGGTAGTAGACGGAGAAAAATATAAGCTCCAACTCATCCCTTCGGGCATTCTATATCCGAATTGTGTCAACGTCATCGGGCCGGGCGTGGTCGTAGACCCGCGCAACCTGCTCAAGGAGATCGACACCCTGACCGCGCAGGGCGTCTCGACCGACAAGCTGTTCATCGACGCACGGTGCCATTGCATCCTGCCCTGGCACCTGGAGCTGGATGCGCTCTCCGAAAAGGCCCGGGGTGCGGGCGATATCGGCACCACCAAAAAGGGCATCGGCCCGACCTACATGGACAAGGCCGAGCGCATCGGCGTGCGGATGCACGACTTTGTCGGTGAGCGCTTTGAACCGGCGCTGCGCGAAGCGTGCGCGCGTAAAAACAAGGTCATCACCGGCGTCTACGGCGGCGAACCCATCGACATCGAAGCCGTACTCGCCGAGTACAAGCCCTATGCCGACCGGCTGCGCTGCCATGTGGCGGACACCACAGTCATGACCTGGGAGGCTGTCCGCGCCAAGAATTTCGTCTTGTTCGAGGGTGCGCAGGGTACCCTGCTCGATCTGGACATGGGAACCTATCCCTATGTCACCTCGTCCCACCCGATTGCGGGGGGCTGTTGCATCGGTTCGGGCGTGGGGCCGACGGCCATCACCGACATTATGGGCATCTTCAAAAGCTATACCACCCGCGTGGGCAAGGGGCCGTTCCCGACCGAGCTGTTCGACCAAACCGGCGATTATATCCGTAACGCCGGCGGCGAGTTCGGCACCGTCACCGGCCGTCCGCGCCGCACCGGTTGGTTTGACGCGGTCATCGCCCGCTACGCCGTGCGGGTCAACGGCCTGACCGAAATGGTCATCAATAAGATCGACCCGCTGCGCGGCCTGCCCAAGCTCAAGGTGTGCGTGGCCTATGATTATAAGGGCGAGCGCATCACCGAATTCCCGGCCAATTTCGCCGACCTCGAACACTGCACACCCATCTATGAGGAGTTCGACGGATTCACCGAGGATTTGACCGGCTGCCGCTCGTTTGACGAGCTGCCTGCCACCGTTCAGTCTTATATCCGTGAGTTGCAACGTATCTGCGGTTGCCCGATTACCATGCTGGGCGTGGGACCGGCGCGCGACCAAGTGATAGAGGTCTCGCTGTAACACGCGTACAGATTCATAAACCCAACAAAAAACCAGGCTTTTATGGGCCTGGTTTTTTTGCGCGCATTTTTCTAAAAATCTTTTCAAGTTAGCTATTGACAACCCATGTTAGCCGTGGTAAACTCTTAGCTGTAATCAGAAAAGTTAGATTGTTCTAACCGAAAGGAAGTATGACAGGCTATGGCAGACAAAATGCTAACTTTCCTCAATCCCGGCGAAGGCGGACGCATTAGCCGCGTATCGGGTAGGGACGACGTGCGACAGTATTTATCCAACCTGGGTTTTGTCGCGGGGACGGAGGTGACTGTTGTTTCTCAGCTGGCGGGCAATCTGATTTTAAATGTGAAAGACGCGCGCATTGCCATTGACCAGGGCATGGCGCGCCGCATCTACGTAGAGGAGGAACTGGCATGAAGACTTTACGCTCGGTAAAGCCCGGGGACACCGTTGTGGTGAAAAAGCTCCACGGCGCAGGCGCGACCCGCCGGCGCATTATGGACATGGGCCTTACGCGCGGCACCGAAGTGTATGTGCGCAAGGTAGCGCCCCTCGGCGACCCGGTGGAAGTCAACGTTCGCAGCTATGAGCTCAGCTTGCGCAAGGCCGACTGCGAAATGATTGAAGTCGAGTAATACACAGGGGGTCAATTAACGACTAGGAGGATCGACATGAATGTGAAAATTGCCCTGGCCGGCAATCCGAACTGTGGCAAGACCACGATGTTCAACGCATTGACCGGCAACAACCAATATGTTGGCAACTGGCCGGGCGTCACGGTGGAAAAGAAGGAAGGCAAGCTCAAGGGCCACAAGGATGTAGTCATCCAGGACCTGCCGGGCATTTACTCGCTTTCGCCGTATACGCTGGAAGAAGTTGTCGCACGCAACTACCTCATCGACGAAAAACCGGACGCCATCTTGAACATTGTTGACGCATCCAACCTGGAGCGCAACCTGTACTTGACCACCCAGCTGCTTGAGCTGGGCGTGCCTACGGTCGTTGCACTGAACATGATGGATATCGTCAGCAAGCGCGGCGACCAGGTGGACGCAAACAAATTGTCCAAGGCGCTCGGCTGCAAGGTCATGCAGACCAGCGCGCTCAAGGGCGAGGGCTGCCGCCAGGCGGCCGAGGAAGCCATGAAGCAGGCGTCGTCGGGCGCGCATCCGGCCTACTGCCGTTTTTCGCAAAAGCTCGAGGACGTGCTAGGCGAGATCGCTTCCCTTGTAGAGGACGTCGTGGACGCGCGCAGCTTGCGCTGGTTCGCCATCAAGCTGTTCGAGCGGGACGAAAAGGTGATGGAGCGCTTCACCTTCTCAGCCGACGTGTCCACCCGCATCGAGTCGCTCATCACCCAGGCCGAAGAGGAGTTCGACGATGACGCCGAATCCATCATCACCAACGAGCGCTACGAATGCGTATCCAACATCATCAAGGACTGCCTGAAGAAAAAATCCAACGCCAAGCTGTCCACCTCGGATAAAATCGACCACATTGTGACCAACCGTATCTTGGCATTGCCCATCTTTGCGGTGGTCATGTACATCGTATACTATATCTCCATCACCACCATCGGCGACTGGGCCACCGGCTGGGTGAATGACAGCCTGTTTGGCGAGATCGTCCCGGGCGCAGTGGAAAGCCTGCTGGTTTCCATCGGCTGCGTGGATTGGCTGCAATCGCTGATCCTGGACGGCATCGTCGCCGGTGTCGGCGCGGTGCTCGGCTTTGTACCCCAGATGCTGGTGCTGTACGTCATGCTGGCCATCCTGGAGGACTGCGGCTATATGGCCCGCGTCGCTTTCATCATGGACCGCATTTTCCGCCGCTTCGGCCTGTCCGGCAAGTCCTTCATCCCGATGATGATCGGCATGGGCTGCGGCATCCCGGGCGTCATGGCATCCCGCACCATCGAGCAGGACCGTGACCGCCGTATGACCATCATGACCACCACTTTCATCCCCTGCGGCGCCAAGCTGCCCATCATCGGCCTGATCGCGGGCGCCATCTTCGGCAACGCAGGTTGGGTCGCCTGGTCGGCGTACTTCATCGGCGTGGCCGCCATCGTGGTATCGGGCATCATCCTCAAGAAAACCCGGATGTTCGCCGGCGACCCAGCGCCGTTCGTGCTCGAGCTGCCGGCCTACCACGCACCGACGGTCGTCAACGTGCTGCGTGCGACCTGGGAGCGTGGCTGGTCCTTCATCAAGAAGGCAGGCACCATCATCCTGCTGTCCACCATCGTGCTGTGGTTCCTGCAGACCTACGGCTTTGAAAACGGCTCGTTCGGTGCGGTCACCGAGATTGACAACTGCCTGCTGGCGTCGATTGGCAACTTCATCGCCCCCATCTTTGCACCCCTCGGCTGGGGCCACTGGCAGGCGACGGTTGCGAGCATCACCGGCCTGATCGCCAAGGAGAACGTCATTGCCACCTTTGGCCAGACCTATCACTTCGCCGGTGAACTGTCCGACAACGGCGACGAAATCTGGAGCCTGGTTGCGGCCGACTTCACCGCCATCACCGCCTACTCGTTCATGGTATTCAACCTGCTTTGCGCACCCTGCTTCGCAGCCATGGGCGCAATCAAGCGCGAGATGAACAACGGCAAGTGGTTCGCATTCGCCATTGGCTACCAGTGCGTCTTTGCCTACACCATTGCGCTGATGATCAACCAGTTCGGCCAGCTGCTGACCGGCGGTGGCTTTGGGATTGGCACAGTTGCAGCCCTTGTGGTTTTGGCGGCGTATATCTACCTGCTGTTCCGTAAACCCAAGACCGACTCCACCGAGAGCCTGCGTTCGGTTGCGGCAGCCAAGGTTTAACAGAAAGAAGGTCTAAACAGAAAGGGTGAACCCTCATGGGAACCATCATTGTTGCCTTGATTGTGCTGTTGTGCGTGGTATTGGCCGTGCGCAGTATCTACAAATCCCGCAAGTCGGGCGGGTGCAGCGGCTGCGACGGCTGCAGCGGCTGTGGAGGCAGCTGCCACACCCAGCACAAACATTAATGAGCCCATACGATTTTCTTAATTGTTCTTCCTATTGGAAAAGACGTCGGAAATTGCTTCCGGCGTCTTTTTCATACCTGCGGGACAACGTCCTGCAGAGGAAGGGGTCCAGGGGATGCGTCCCCTGGCAGGGTGCAGGGACAGCGTCCCTGCCGGGGTGCGGGGCAGAGCCCCGCAAAAGTCAGCACCCGCCCGGCTCGGCATCGTAAATGGGCGTAACCGACGTGCAGCGGCCGGCCTGGGGGTCGACGGTAAAGAGCGCGCCGCCTAGCGCACAGGGGCCTGGGGCGGTCTGGAAATACTCGGTCAGATCCCCGCGGAACATGGCGACCGACTGCGCAGGGTCGACGCCCAGCACCGACCAGATGGGGCCAGTCATGCCAATGTCGGTGATATAGCCGCACCCCTTGGGGTTGATGCGTGCGTCGGCGGTCTGGACGTGGGTGTGGGTGCCATAGACCGCCGCACAGCGGCCATCCAGGTAGAAGCCCATGGCCAGCTTTTCACTGGTCGCCGCGGCGTGGATCTCGCAGAGGGCCAGGTCGTAGTCCCCGGATGCCTGCTTGAAGATGCGGTCGGCGGCGAGGAAGGGGTTGTCCGGCCCAAAGGGCATCTCGCACCGGCCGATCAAATTCATCAGCAGGATGCGGCGGCCGGCTGCTTCGTAGATGCCCCAGCCCTCGCCGGGCAGCTGGGGGGCCAGGTTGGCTGGGCGCAGAATGTAGCGGTTGTCCTCCAAATAGGGGGCGATTTGCCGCTTGTTCCAAACGTGGTTGCCCAGGGTGACGACGTCAGCGCCGGCGGCGAATATTTGGTCGGCCTGGCGGGGGGTGATGCCCACGCCCGCAGCGTTTTCGCCGTTGACCACTGTGAAATCCACCCCATATTGGCCGCGTAGCGCGCGCAGCCGCCGCTGCAAATATTGCAGGCCGGGCGCGCCGACCACGTCGCCGATTACAAGAATCTTCATGCTTTTCCTCTCAATCTGATGACCTGTATGCGGTCAGAAGGCGGACAAGAAAACTTCCTGCCCGCCTTGTGAAAATCAAATGCGTAAAATTTAGTCAAACAAAGTGGAAACCGATGCTTCCTCATAGATGCGCGCGATGGCCTCGGTAAAGACCGGCGCGACGTTGAGCACATTGATCTTATCGATCTGCTTGTTCTGCGGCAGGGCGATGGTATCCAGCAAAGTCAGCTCCTTGATGGGGCTGTTCTGGATGCGTTCGATGGCCGGGCCGCTGAGCACGCCGTGGGTGGCGCAGGCATAGATTTCGGTGGCGCCGCCCTTTTCAACCAGCGCGCTGGCCGCGTGTACCAGGGTGCCGGCGGTGTCGATCAGGTCGTCGATGAGCAGCACGCGCTTGCCCTCGACCTCGCCGATGATGTTCATCACCTCGGACACGTTGGCCTTGGGGCGGCGCTTGTCGATGATGGCCAGCGGCAGGTCCAGCTTTTCGGTGAAGCGGCGGGCGCGGTTGACCGAGCCTAGGTCGGGCGATACGACCACCACGTCGCTGCGCGACACGCCGAATTTGCCCGCCATATAGGGGATGAGCACCGAAGAGCCCAGCATATTGTCCACCGGGATATCGAAGAAGCCCTGGATCTGGGTGGCGTGCAAGTCCATGGTCAAAATACGGTCAGCACCTGCGGTGGTGAGCAAGTTGGCGACCAGCTTGGCCGAAATCGGATCGCGCGCCTTGCTTTTGCGGTCCTGACGGGCGTAGCCAAAATACGGGATGACTGCTGTGATACGGCCGGCAGATGCGCGGCGGCAAGCATCGATCATAATCAGCAACTCCATGAGGTTGTCGTTGACCGGCTCGCAGGTTGACTGGATCAGGAACACATCCGACCCGCGAACGGTTTCCGAAATCGAAATCGAGATTTCGCCGTCCGAAAAGGTACCCACCGTGGCCTTGCCCAGCGGCAGGCCGAGTGCGGAAGCGATTTGCATGGACAGCGCCGGATGTGAGCTGCCGGCAAAGATTTTAATATTTTTCCCGTGAGAAATCATTGATTCAATACCCCCTGCAATGTTGCATTTTGCATCACTTTTTTTGTTTTTCCATGCGCGCCCGGCGGCTGTCGTTCCAGCCCTCCAGGTTGGTCTGACGTGCGCGCGCAACAGCCAGCGCGCCGGCCGGAACATTTTTGGTCACTGTGGTCCCGGCTGCGGTAAAGACGCGGTCGCCCAGCTCAACCGGCGCGACCAGATTGGTGTTGCAGCCGATGAAGCAGTCATCGCCAATGACGGTTTTACTCTTGACATAGCCGTCATAGTTGACGACAACCGTACCACAGCCAAAGTTGACCCGTTCGCCGACCTCGGCGTCACCGATGTAGGTCAAGTGGCTGACCTTGGTGCCATTGCCGATCTCGGCCTTTTTGAGTTCGACAAAGTCGCCAATGCGGGTGTGGTCACCGATATGGCAGCCCGGCCGCACATAAGCAAAGGGGCCAACCGTGGCATCTGCGCCAACCGTAGAGTCATATACTTGTGAGCTATTGACGCTGGTGCGCGGGCCGATCGCCGCATTTTCCAAAATCGTGTTGGGTCCGATCGTGGCGTTTTCACCGACCTTACACCCCGGGCGGATGAGGCAGCCAGGTAAAATGCAGGCGCCTGCGCCGATCTCCGCATCGGGCGAAATAAAAGTTGCCTCGGGCGAGAAGATTTGTACACCGTGCGCGATGTGGCCCAGATTGATGCGCAGGGTTAAGTTTTTCTGGGCTGCCCATGCGCTGGCACCGTCGTTGACCTCCAAAACGGCGGGCAGAAGGAAGGCATCGCACGGACCGCCCGTATGGGCCAGGCGTGTGATGAGATCGAACAGCGAACGGGCTTCGGGCAGCACTTTGCGCAGCGCATCCGTACGGAAGAAGGCGCCGTGTAGTGCTTTGGGGCCGTCACTCCAACCGACGCCGCAGACCTGGGCATCGGCGTCCCGCAGCACGCCCTGCGCACCGGCCGGGCTGTCGCAGCACAAGAGTGTAGCTGCGTGGCCGCAAGCTAGGTGCACGGCTGCGGCGCGGGCTAGGTCCTCGGTTGTCAGCTCGGGCATGGGCGTGGTGAAAATCAGCACATGCTCGGCATCTTCGGGCAGATGCAGGGCTGCAAAGGCCTGTTCAGCGCTGTCGAAGGGCGTTTGTCCCAGCGGGCAAAGGGTCTGCACCTCGAACAGCTCGTTCGACAGGGCATCCTCCATCCACTGGGCGGCGCTCCAAAACAAAACTGGACGCGCAAAGTTGCACATCCCGTCGGTCCCGCGCACCCCATTGAGGAAAATCGTTTTTACAAAGCTCATTGGAAAAATTTCCTTCCCGTCTTATGACTTGACGCGATATCGCGCCATGGTGATCCGCTCGGGTATGGCCCAAGAGTGGCACATTGGGCGGATACAAAATTTCATTCAAACCCATTATACTATATCGGCAGCCAAAAAGCATTATCGATTTCAGAAAAATTTTGCCGCAACACGGAAAAATGCACCGATTCATCCCGTTGGAAATCTTGTATGCTGCGATTTATAACAGGAAAACAGTTAAAAAGCCTTGTTTGCTTCTGCGCTGTGCGTAAGATAACAGCTGGCTTGCATTGCTTGCGGTGTGGCGGACATAGGCGATTAAATAGTCTGTGTGATCAATGACAGAGCGGTTGGCCCGCGCAATGGCCCATTTGCGCGGCACATTTTCCATATTGGGGGGATAATATGTATCGTCAAACCCTATGGGCGGCCGGGTTGGGCGCTCAAACGGATGGTATGGCAGCAAAAGAAACAGCCGGATCGCAGGGAAGATCTGTTTTGCAGCGACAACGGCCCGGGTAGCCAAACGGTCAAAGCTCCCATACTGTCCGACAATAAAATTGGTCACTGCATATTCGGTAATGTGCGTATAAACAGCTGCATAAAGCGAAGGATAAATTTCTTCTGGTGTTTCCCGGTGGCCAATAAAAAAACATTTGTTTCCTTGCATTTCGCTACACTCCTTCATGCGTTGTGTATATCGTTAAAATTATACGATAAAAATAATTCAAGAGCAACG
>CAJFUJ010000055.1 GCA_904420185.1 uncultured Butyricicoccus sp.
GCGAAGGGGCTGGCCTCGCTGTCAGGGCAGGCGGGATAGCTGTTCGACGGTTAAAGCGATGTCGTTTTCGGCGTGGATGCCCATTTCGAGCAGTTTGTCGCCGATTTCGGTGGGTTCGGAGTGGCCAGGCAGGATGGCGTTGAGTTTGCCGCCCATGAAAATCCAATATTCCTTGCCGCGTTCCTTGGCGAGCTCCAGGATCTGCCGGCCGTAATCGAGCGCCTGGCCGTTGTGGCAGCTGATACCGATCAGCTGGGTGCCGACCTCGTCGGCTAGGTCCAGCATATCCACGGCGTCCATATCCACCCCGGCGTTGACCGTTTGCGCACCCATTTCCTGCAGCACGCCTTCGACCAAAATCAGCCCATAGGTATGCGCGTCACCCGAGCCGACTACGACGGTCTTGCCGGAAAGCGAACCGCGCAGCTGCTTTTTGTCCAGGTCGTCCAGGATTTCCTGCTTCATCTGCATGGTCTGGCGGCCCAGGACGGTGGTATAAAATGGCTTGACGTCGGTGTTGTCGGCGCCATAGGTGGAGGGGTGGAACAGCTGCTCGAACCGGATGGGGTTCATCGAAATCAGCACCAGCAGCAGCTCGACCGGATCTTCCACGTCGATGCCGGCCTGGCGGAAGCCCTCTAGGCAGTTGTGGAACATTTTTTGCCCTTCTTCGGCCATTTTGTCACGCATCTGCTCGAGGGGCTGAAAATTAAAATACGGCAGCCACTCGTCGGCCTTTTCCTCGGCGCGCTTGCCTGCGGCGAAGATATCCTCCAGCTCTTGCAGGGTGGGGACCTTGATTTTTTCGGTGATGGATACCGGGTTGATGCCCAGGCCCATGCGGTATTTCTTCTCGACCAAGATTTCGAAGAGCATTTCGGGGACTGACACGCCGTAGTTTGCGTGGATGTCATGATCCCATTGCAGGTTGGTCGAGCCGTTTAAGTAGCGCAGTACCGGCTGGTCATCGGTGGACAGCACCTTGTCCAGCGCCATTGCCACCGCACAGCGGGTGTCGTTTTCGCTGAGCAGGCCGCCGAAGCCGATGACAAAACGCGCGCCGCACAGGGTGGTGCAGATGTAGTGCTCGAGCATGGCGTACCCGATATACGAGGCGCAGTCGATGAAGTAGCCGGCATAGCCGTCGTCCAGGTAGGTTTTGACCTCGATGTAATCGTCCCGCTTGCTGGCGACCACGCCCAGTGCGCGCACCATGTTGCACATCTGCTCGACGTTGTCGTTATACCCGTAAAAGCCCCAGTTGAACTGGCAGAATTCGCCGACCGTGGGCGAACCGTGCTCGATGGCCAAGATGGTGTTGGCCAAGCCGTTGGGGGTGGACAGGTGGTAATCGTTAAAAGAAACGTCGATCGGGCAGGCCGATTGCTGCCGTTCGTAGTCCTCGTCGGTGTACATACCAAAGCTGGTGGTGGCGGGCGCCTTTTCCCGCCATGCGGGCGGCAGCGCGACCAGGCCACTCGGGATGGCTTGGATGCAATGGATCTGTAAACCGGTACGCTGGGAAAATTCATACAGCTGCTTTTCGGCCTCGACCTGTTCGTCCAGGGTGGCCAAGCCGAGCAGGATGTTCCAATAGATCTTGCCCTGCCGGGTCAGGTCGCGTTTCATCTGGGCGTGGTTTTTGTACTTGCTCTGGCTGCGGATAAAGCCGCCCTGGCCGGTCTTGACGGTTTTGCCGAGTTCAATGCCTTCGGCGAGCATGGCGCGGCCGTCCGGATGGGATTCCGGCTTGAGACTGCGCAGATAGTCCAGGGATGCCTGGCTGAGTTGTCCCATATTCTACTCCTTCTCTGCCCATTGTGGGCTTGCGACCGCTGTCGCGGTGATTTTTGTCTGGATAAATTGTGTTTCGCCTGCAAAATGCGATTGGGTTGGCTGTACGGTGCACTGTACCGTGCACGCCCCGCCGCCCGCGCGTTCGGCCAGCAGGCGCGCCTGTTCTTGGGCGGTGCGCTTGGCCCAGTCCTCGGCTGTGTCCCGCCGCGCGAACCACGGACTTTCCCAGCTTGTGTGGACCAGGTAGCCGGTGTGGTACCGGTCGGGGCGAACCAGGGCTTCGGCTGTGGCCATGACCTGCCCGACCGCGGCGCCGACCGCACTGGCCACCTCGGCGTGCGCCGGGATGATTGCCTGGGTCCCCAGCTTGCGGCATACAGCCGGCAGCCAGGCGCGCGCAGGTGCGCCCAGTGCCACGACCGGCCGGTTGAGCCCGATCTGGGTGTGTACCGCGCCGCAATCGCCGCCGAGGAACAGCTGGACCGCTGGGTCGGCCAGGTCGAGGGGCGCGCCTGCAAAGCTGGCGGCCGCCTGGATACAGCATTCCCGCAGACGGGTGTGTACGGCGGCGATGGCCTGTTCGGTGCAGTCTTCGAGCGAAAGGCCCAGGTGGTCGGCCAGGATTTGCCCGCCCGCGCGCGCCGCTGCCGTATCCCAGCGGGCCATGCCGCCCCGGATATGTAGAAGATCGGTCGGCGTCAAGCCGCAACGCTGCAAGACGCCAGCGCGCACCAGGGCTGACAGGCCCAGCTGCTCGGGGTCGGTTTGCATCCGCTCGGCCAGATAGAACAGGGTGTGCGGGCCGTCGGACAACAGATTGCACAGCTTTTGCTCGTGCGCGGTCAAATCGCGGTGCCGGGGCGGGCGCAGGAAGCGGTAGCACCCAAAGGGCTGTTCCTCGAGCACGGTGTAATGGTCCGGTATGGGGGTGGTGCGCAGCTCTTCGGCGAGGGCGGGGCGGTAATGCCCGGCCACGCACAGCGGTAGCACCCGCTGGGGTCCTACGGCCAGGGTGCCGTCGGCTTGGAGCCGGAAACCGCTGTCGCCGCCGATGCCAAAGGTGGCGATTTCGGCCGCGCGCAGCTGGGTATGCCAGCCGCCGATCTGGGCGCCTTGGGCGCATAGGACGGTCTTTCCGCGGGTGAGCTGGGCAAAGTCCGATGTCGTGCCCCCCATGTCTACTACCAGCGCATCGGTCTGCCCGGCCAGGAACAGCCCGCCGACAATGCTGGCCGCCGGGCCGGAGAGCACGGTTTCAATCGGCTTTTCCCGGGCCAGGGCGGCGTGCATCAGGCTGCCATCGCCCTTGACCAGCATGAGTGGGGCGCGGATGCGATGCCGGTCCAACAGCCGTTCGGCAGCGTCAAGCAGCTCGCAGATGCTTGGGATGAGCGCCGCGTTTAAAATTGCTGTGACCGTTCGCTCGTGCAGGCCGAGCGCCGAGGACAGTTCGTGTCCGCACACCACCGGCACATTGAGCACGCGCCGCACAATCGCCTGCACGCGCTTTTCCTGGACCGGGTTGCGCACGCTGGCAAACCCAGATATGGCCACCGCATCCACCTGGCCGGCCCAGGCAGCGACCGCTTCGGCGGTCTCCGCCTCCGAGATGTCCTCCACCACCCGGCCTTTGATATCCAATTTGCCGGGGATGCGGCGTACATGGGCGGCAGGTAGGGGTTTGCTTGTGTCGTAGCCGAGCAGCAGCGCGCCCACCCGGCCGCCTTGTCCCTCGACTACCGCGTTGGTGGCCAGCGTGGTTGACAAGCAGACTAGGGCGAGTGCATCAGGCGCATCCAAGCCCAGCCGGGTAAGGCTTTCTTCCATGCCGCATAGCAGGTCCTGCCGGGTGGTAAACGCCTTGGCCTGGTGCAATACCCGCCGTGCCGCCGGATCGACGAGCACGCTATCGGTATAGGTGCCGCCAGTATCCATGCCCAAAATCATTGCCATACAAACACCCTCCCTGATGGTCCGCTTTCATCTGTGGGGTAAAATGCCGCTCAGCGGCCGAGATTGCGCCGGAAAAAGTCCAAGGTCGTGGCGAAGTTTTGCTCCCGATGCACGCAGAACGAATGATCCTCCCCTTGGATGAGATGGAATTCACAGGGGATTTCGGCGGCCAATGCGGTCGCGTGCGCCGGGTCGATGACGGCGTCCTGGTCGCCCTGCAGGAGCAGCAGCGGCTTGCCGCCGTAACCTTTGACCGTCTGCACAATGTCACACTGCCACAGGTCGGTGAGGAACCGGCGGCTGAGGGTAAACTGCTTGTCCGCGTAGGTGTGGCAGATCTGTTCGCATCCAGCCGCGAGTGCGTCCCAATTTTCCGCACCCAAGATGCCGCGGAAGGTGATCTCCGGATGCAGGACCGACGCCCAGCCCGCGACCGCCCGGATGCGCGCATCTGCCCCAGCCAGCAGGGTGGCTGCCGCGCCAAAGCTGATGCCTAGCGCGCCGATGCGCGCCGCGTCCACCTCGGGCTGGGCGCGCAGGAAATCCACCCCGGCCAGCACGTCCTGGGTCCAGCCGCTCAAATAGGTGTAGGCGGCTTCGTCCACATCGCTGCTGCCCGACCCCAGAAAGTCCATCCGCAGTACATAAAACCCCTGCGCACATGCCTGATTGGCAAAGTGCACGAATAGACGCGAGGATTCATGCGCGGCTCCGGTAAAGCCGTGACTTAAAATGAGCGCTGGGCCCGGCGTCTCACCCGTCGGAACATGTGCATAGCCGTAGACTGTTTGCCCGCGGCTAGGGTAGTGCACTTGTTTCATCATAAAAAGCGTCCCCTTTTTGACAAAAGAGACCGGGCCACGCGGCACGGCCTCTTTTGGTGCTTACGCATATAGTATAATCAATCCACAGGAAAGGGTATATGCGTTTTTTGTATCGTAGTATCCTCAGCGAATGCCATATTTTGCTTCGATTTTGGCGATCTCCGGTTCAAGGATGTCAAAAATCTCATCTACTTGTGCCGGGGTGAGGGTGATGGGCGGGATGAAGGAAATACGGTTGTTGTAGTAGCCGTTGAGCTGGGCGAGCAAGCCGGCATCGCGCATATTGTTGACCAGCTCGTGGGCTTCGGCCTTGGCCGGTTCCTTTGTGGTGCGGTCGCGCACCAGCTCCAGGCCAAAGTACACGCCCTTGGCAGAGTAATCGCCTACGATGGGATGGGCAGCCATCAGCTCGTCGGCCTTCTTCTTGAGGTACTCGCCGGTTGCTGTGCAATTTTCGAGCAGGTGGTCCTCTTCGATGATGTCGAGCACCGTATTGGCCACCCGGCAGCCCATCGAGTAGCCCGCATAGGTCGAGCAGATGAAGCTGACGTCAATATCCTCGAACAGGTCAGCGCGGCCGACGATGCCCGACATCGGGATGCCTGCGCCCAGCGCCTTGCCGAACACCAGGATGTCAGGTGCAACGCCCTCGTGCTCGCACGCCCACATTTTGCCGGTGCGGCCCATGCCGGTCTGGACCTCGTCGAAGATGAGCAGGAAGCCGTACTTGTCAGCCAGCTTGCGCAGTTCTTTGAGGAAGCCCTCGGGCGGCACAATATAGCCTGCCGAGCTCTGGCAGGGCTCGACGATCAGGGCCGCAACGTTGCAGATGCCTGCGTCGGGCGCGCCCATGGGGGTGACACCGGTGGACATCATGTTGTCAATGACCTGCACGCACTGCTTGGCGCAGTCCACGCCGTCGCCGCCGCCGTACGGGTTGCGGTATGCGTATGGGTAGGGGAACTGATGGATGCAGTTGTCCTGGGCGGGCATTGGGTTGTAGTAGCTGGTCATGCGGCCCGAGCCGGTCAGGCCCATGGTCGCGGTGCTCTGGCCGTGGTAGGCGCCATAGAAGGAGATGATGTGCTGGCGCTTGGTGGCAAAGCGGGCCAAGCGGATGGCATTTTCGATGGCGTCCGAGCCGGACAGCGCCAGGCGCACGCGCTTGTCAAAGTCGCCTGGGGTCAGGTCGATCAGGCGCTTGACCAGCTTGAGGCGCTCGGGGGTCGGAAAATCGAACCAGAAGTCCAGCTTGTTCATGTACTGGTCGTACATGGCGTCGGCGATGCGCTTGTCAGCGTGGCCCAGGTTCATGGCCGACATGCCAGAAATGCAGTCGATGTACTCCTTGCCATCCACATCCCAAATGCGGTTGCCCTTGCCGCGCTCGATGATCTGCGGATAATCCCACTTGGTGAAGAGCACGTCGCCCGGGTGCTCGTACTTCAAAAAGTCTACAAGGCCCGCCTTGTTGCCCGGGGTGACCTGGTCGGCGTTCTCGATGCGCTCCAGCAATACTTCATAAGGCTTCTTTCCCATGGTGATACCTCCTCGTATAATAAGTTTCAAAGTTAATAAATTCAGGTATCAGCAGGCTTTGAGGTGCCCGTGATACAATAGCTGTAGGAC
>CAJFUJ010000056.1 GCA_904420185.1 uncultured Butyricicoccus sp.
CCCCAAAGGCCTTATGGGAGCAAAAATGGGGTTTATACCAACGAAGGCCGGCTCAAAAGGACGAGCCGGCCTTCATCGTACAAAATGCCCTTTGGGCGATTGCGTTTCAGTTGGTAACAGGTTTCAAGATTACCTATGCTGCGTCTCTTACTGGAGCAGCTGCAGTACGCCCTGCGGAACCTGGTTCGCCTGCGCGAGCATCGCCTGCGCGGACTGGATGAGGATGTTGTTCTTGGTGTAAGCCATCATTTCCTCGGCAACGTCCGTGTCGCGGATGGTGGACTCTGCGTCCTGGATGTTCTCTTCCATGACGGACAGGTTGTTGATGGTGTGATCCAGACGGTTCTGGGTTGCGCCCAGCGTGCCGCGCATATCGGATACGCTGTTGATTGCTTGCTTGATCACATTCACAGCTTCCTGCGCACCTGTCTGCGTGCTGATATCAACAGGGGTCAGGCCAAGCGCTTCTACATGCATATCCTCGATCGAAACCGAAAGCTGGTTGAAAGGATCCGAGGTATCACCGATCTGCAGAGTCAAATCCTTACCAGTACCCGCAAGCGTAACCGCTGTGCTCGTACCGATCTCCAAAGTATAGCCTTTATTATCCGCTTCAACCTGAGTCTTTAACCCAGCCAAATTAGTAAACTCACCATTCGCGGCATTCGTAGCTGCAGCCATCGTATAGATCTTGCCATTGATAGTTACAGTATCGCCCACTGCCAGCTGAGAGAGGTCAATGCCCGCAGTTGCATCACCTACACTCACACCGGAATCAGCCGCAACCGACGCAGAAATAGAAGTGTTAAGGTTGAGCTGATTGCCTTCCTTCATCGAGCCGTCCAGCAGCTTGATGCCGTTGAAGTTCGCAGAATCTGCGATGCGGTCGATTTCTTCCTTCAGCTGGGTAACTTCCTTCTGCAGCTGGGTACGATCGGTTGCGTCGTAAGTGCCGTTCGCCGACTGCTCAGCCAGCTCGTACATACGGTTGAGCATGTCGTGTACTTCGGTCAGCGCGCCTTCAGCGGTCTGTACGAGGGAGATGCCGTCCTTCGCGTTATCCTGCGCCTTGTCCAGGCCGGTGATCTGCGCGCGCATCTTCTCAGAAATCGCAAGGCCAGCCGCGTCGTCGCCCGCGCGGTTGATCTTATAACCGGAAGACAGCTTTTCCAGGTTCTTGGACAGAGCAGAAGTGTTGTTATTGTAATTCCGGTAGGCGTTCATCGCCATAATATTGTGTTGAATACGCATAAAAAGATTCCTCCAAAAAATCTGATTAATGTGACGGGGCCATCCTATCTACCCCAGCACAGGTCGTGGATGCGCTGTTTGGCTTGTACCATCCGGCCGGACTGGCGCAAACCGCTTGGCGCGTGAACTTCTATCTCATGCGACCCGTCGGCCGCGTGAAATCAAAGGGATGTTGGATTTTTGTGGGCTACGCAGCCCGTTGATTTGTTGGGTTGCGACACACCTTGACGGTTGTATGGTGTGGATTTTTCCTGTCCGGCATGTTTTGCGCTCCCTCTGGCCGCTTCCAGCTGCACGAGCCGGTCCAGCTGTTCGCAAAACGCCGCGCGCATCGACGGCTGCAGTTGGGCTGTATCCAGCAGCGAACGTAGTTGCTGCACAGCGTCTACACGCTGAGTGTCTTGGCGGCGCTGCGCGGCCAGCTTTTGCTGTTGCCGTTCGGCATAGCGCTGACTAGAAGGGCTGGGACGCAGGCTGTCTTTGAGCACTGAAGGGCGCTCGCCGCCTTCGCGTTCCCGCACCGCACCCCGCAGCACAGGTGTTTCGCGCGGTGCTTGAATCGAAACCCGCATCCGCGAGCTGGATTCCTTAAAGACCTGGATGACAATGTTGTCCCCGATCGTGATATAGTCTCCTGACTTAATCTGTAAAGAAAGCACAGCGATCTCCTTTCGCCTGTCCGTCACTGTCTGCAAGGGCGTTTTAAAAAGTATACGTTTTAAAACAAATTCTTTGGATTCAAAATTTTTTGAGAAAAGGCTTAACTTTCTCAAAAAGCAGGCGATAACATGAATGAAAGTTAAAAGAGCTTAGCTGTTTGCAAACGTATACTTTTCCGACCGCTAATTTGTGCACTTTGTGCATTTCTCGCGTACAAATCCGGAAAATCCCTAAAAAATAACGAGCGCACGATCTGTTCCATACAAATCGTGCGCTCGTTTTTACGTATATTGATTTTTGAGGCCCTTTGACGGTTTCTTATACAGGATGAGTCCCAGCGCCGCGACCACCAGTTCCGTGACAGGCAATGTAAGCCAAATACCGGTCATCCCCCACAGGGCGGACAACACAATCGCCATGGGTAAAACCAGCGCCAGGCTGCGCAACAGCGAAAGAATATGCGCTGGAATTGCGCGCTCGATCGAGGTGAAATGGGTGGACAAAACAATATTAAATCCTGCAAAGGGGATTGAAATAAAGTACAGTTTGAGGCCTGTGACCGCAATTTCTTGCAAGGCTGCGCTATTTTCCGCATTAAAGATTCGGGCGATCGGGTCTGCGAACACGAACAAGATCACATAGACCACCAACGAAAACGCCAACATAGACAGCATTGAATACCGCAAAAACTGTACGACCGCCTTGGGCCGGTTTTGCCCATATGCCTGGCTGACCAGCGGTTGTGCGCCTTGGGCAATACCGGTATAGACCGACAGGACGACCAGCGAAATGTTTGCGATCACGCCGTAGGCCGCCACGCCGGTGTTCCCCTCCAGCGGCAAAATCAGGCTGTTAAACGTGATCATCACAATGCCTGAAGAAAGCTGTGCGAGCAAAGAAGGGAAACCCAACGACAGGTTGGCGCCGATCATCCCCGCCTGAATGCGGGTACGAATCAAATGAAAGCCCTTTTGTTTGCGCATCCAATGCGGCGCCATCACCACAACGCCGACCACAGGCGCCAATCCGGTCGCCAAAATTGCACCAAAGATGCCCATGCCGCACGGGAAAATAAATACATAGTCGAACACAATGTTAAACAGGCTGCTGCTGACCGTAGCGATCATCGATAGACGGGGGTTGCCATCGTTGCGGACAAAGCACAAAAACACATCATTCAGAATAAAGGCGGGCGCAAACAGCAGCATGACCTTCAAATACGTATTGGTCATCTCAAAGACCGCTGCATCCGCGCCGAGCAGGCGGGCCAGCGGCTCGGAACAAAACAGTCCCATCGCCATAAAAATCAGTGAAAAAAAGGCTGATAAATACAATGTATGAGTATATATACTGTTGGAATTTTTCTCCTCCCCTTGGCTCTTATAGATAGAAAACTTCGTTGCGCCACCCATTCCAAGCATCAGGCCCAGCCCATGGATAAAATTATAGGCTGGCACAGCCAAATTGAGCGCTGCAAGCCCGTTGGTCCCCAGCCCCTGTGCGACAAAAAAGGTGTCGGCCAGGATATAACACGACATTGCGATCATTCCAAACACACTCAGGGAAACATAATGTGAAAACTCCGCGAGCGGTTTTTGGTTTTGCATAGATAGTTCTTCCTTTCTGCCCAAAAAGAAAGCGCTGTCCTTTTGCAGCTCCTAAAGGCCTACTGCTGCAAAAGACAACGCTTTTACCCGGCGGTAAATTTTAAAGTTCCATCATAGGATAGCAAACCCTACGCGCCCTGTCAAGAGCCACACAAAAATTTTTGTTACTTCAATCGGCACAGGTTCGACAGGGGGTCAATCCGCTGGCCAATGCCTGTTCTAAGGTCGCTGGCTGGGCGTTTTTGCCGGCGCAATCGGGGTCCAGATGGTAGCGTTTCCCGGTAGGCGTGACATAAACCGTACCGGGCTGGGGTTCGGGCTGCACCGGCGGGATTTCTGGCTGAGCAGGCGGCGTTCCCGGCTGGGTGGTAACAGCCCCGCCTTGGGTGGCTGTGAGACGGCAGGTCTGCCCGTCCGTCATGGCGACAATGGTGCCGTTCAAGTCAGTTCGCCAAACCGGGGTCCCAGCCAAGCGCGCGAGGGTTTGCGGGCTGGGGTGGCCATAGCTGTTGCCTGCGCCGCAGCTAATCACCGCAGCTTCGGGTGCAACCGCCGCCAAAAATGCGCTGCTGGTTGAGGTATCCGCGCCATGGTGGCCGACTTTGAGCACATTGCTCCGCACAGCTGCGCCAGTGGACAAGAGCACATTCTCCACCTCGGTTTCCGCATCCCCCATGAATAGGAATCCGGTGTTTTGATAGGTCGCTTTCAGGACAATCGAGGTGTTATTCAGTTCGTCGGATGGTTGGGCTGCCAGCACCGAAACCTGTGCGTTGCCCAGGGGATAGCTCTCGCCTACCTGCGGCACGGTGATGGTCCGGTTGTTGCGCTCAATGGCGTCGAGCACGTCGCGGTAGGTCTGGGTGTTGGTGGTCGCATTCGGCAGCAGCACATTCTGCACTGGAAAGGCGTCGAGCACATCGTCCATGCCGCCGATGTGGTCCTCATGTGCGTGGGTGCCGACCACATATTTCAGTGTATCCACACCAGCCTGCTCCAGATACGCGACCACCGCGCCGCCGTCCTCGTTGTTGCCTGCGTCGATGAGCATATACTCCCCGCCGCTCGACAGCAGGATGCTGTCCGCCTGGCCCACGTCCAGGTATTCGACCACCAGCGGCCCATGGCCTTCGGTGAGGACATAGACTGCCCGGGCTGTGGCGTCCCACAGCACGCGGGCATCAAACGCTTCAGATACAAAGCGGGCGGGCACCATGGTGCGGTTTTGGACCAGCTGGGCGGGTACATCCAGCGTGTGCGCCTGCCCGTTGACGTAGGCAGTCGTCTGGCCGACCGTGACCTGCACCGATTGGCTACCTTTTTGTGCGTTGGCAGTTTGGGTAGCCGGGTCCCACTGCACCTGGGCGTCCAGCGCCTCGAAAATCGCGCGCAGCGGCACCAAGGTGCGGCCACTGGCAATCACCGGCGGGGCATCGGTCTGCAACGCGCTCCCATCGACATACAGGTCAACTGCAAACGCACCCGATACCGACACCAACAGCGCGAATAGTGCACAAAACAGCTTCTTTTTCATCATTTTTCCCCTTTTCGTTCGATTTATGCGTGCCTACCCCTATTTTAGGGCACGCGCCAAAAATGGTTCATGTCCGAAAAACACTGGTATTCCAGCGCCTGCGGCGCCAGTGTCAGTGCAAGCGGCCCCCGATTTTCCCAGTCGGCCATAGCCTGCCGCAGGCCGTTTCGCTGCGCGGGCGCGTACCGTCCCGGCCGGAAATAGGCCAGCGTGACGTGCGGCGTCCACGGATAGCCCAGCGGCGCCAGCCGCTCCAGCCGTTCATAATGCCCGCACAATTTTTCCCATCCGGTCGGGTCCGAGGGTACGAATCCAAGCACCACACTGGTGCGGACCATGGGAAACAGCGCGGTTGACTGCATCTGCACTGGTTCGCCCGCTGCCATCTGCCGGACGCAAGCCTTGACCTGCCCGTCCATGCCCGCCACCCGGCGGGTCAGCGCCTCGGACGGCGCGCCGCTGGCCAGGTCGTGCAGGGTCAGGTGCAGGGTGTCCGGCGCCAGCCGGTCGGCAAGCAGGTCGCCGCAAGCGTCGTAAAGTGACTGCTGAAGTGCCGTTAACGCCTGCCGCGCCGGTTCATCTAGGGTGAACACCACGGTATTGCCCATAAAGGACCGCATATGACCATGTGCGTCCACCTTTTGCAGCAAATTGGGATTGGTCTCCCACATCCCGTCCGGGGGCAGGCAGTTGTTGCTGCACGCCTGCACCCGATCGCAAAATTGCTGGTAGCTTTCTTGGTGCGCCACAGAATCCACCTCCTTTGCAGCACGGCAAGCAGGGCGTTTACGCGCCCTGCTTGCATCGGTTTATGCGTGTGCGGTTTGTTCGGCCGGGCTGGTCTGCCGGGCGGTTGTTTCGGTCTGATCCTGGGCCGTGTCTTGGGTTTCGGCCTTGTCCGCTGGGCGGTTCAACATCTGCCGCACCCGCTCCCAAAAGGCCTGCATGGCCGGGCGCAAAGTGTTCTGATACCAGTTTCCCAGCTTTTCCAGGCCCTTGTGGACCAGCTGGTCCAGGCCGGTCACTTCGGCGACCTTTTGCACGAGGTCTGCGCCCGCTGTGACGATCTGCTTGACCGTGACCAGGCCCAGGAACACAGCAGCGATGGTGCCAATGATCCCCATGCCAACAATGGCCTGCACAAACAGGAAGGTCAGTCCACCCAGCACAAGCGCCAGCTTGGCCGCCACCACAATCAGCAGCGCGGCCGCGGCCACGCCCGCGATCAGCTTGAGCCGCGCGCGCACAGTGTCCCAGTCCACCCGGCCCAGTATGCCTGCCAAAATTGTGCGCTGCTCACACAGGGCCGCAGCAGCCGAGACGCCGATCTGTTTAGCGTCCAGCTCGTCGGGTACGCCGTCCAGATTGCCGGTGGCTTTTTGGATGTAGAGCGCCAGGGCCATATACCGTTCGTCCAACCGTTTTTCCTCGGCCTGCCACATGGCTTGCTGGCTGTCGCCCAGGTCCTGCATGAGCTGGGCGGACGCCGCACAGTCGATGTGCAGCAGGGCATACTCGCTGAAATACTCGCAGATGGCGTCGCGCATGGCCGGGATTTGGCTTGCGTCACCGGTCTGGGGCGGCTGCTGCCCGGCCGCTTGGGCGCAAGCGGTCAGCACCTTGCTGAGCTGGGTGGCCTGCTCGTCCGGCGTTTTGTCTTGCAGCAGCTGGTCCAGCACATCTTGCACCAACGCCGTCGTTCCCTTTTCTTCGGCCTTTTGCATACCGTCGTGAAACAGGTCGATGCCGTCGCACAGGTCATCCACGATCAGGCCGGCATCCACGCCCTCCAGCCGGCTGGCCAGGGCGTTTTTCATGTTCTGCTCCACGGTTAGGCCGGTTTGTGCTTCGGCCAGCATGGTCTCGGCTAGGGTACGAGCGGTTTGAAGCTGTTCTTTGTTCCACTTTTGCTGTTTCATTGCAAAGCTCTCCTTTCGATCGCAGAGATTTACGCATTTGCTTGGTCTTGTTCCCGGTTTCTTCGTTCCGGATGGGGATCCGCCTGCCGGTTTTCGGCTGTTTTGGGGAGTTTGGTCCCGTGCGCTGCATAAAATGCGCGCGCTTTTTTCAGCCCGTTATAAACAGCGCCGCCAGCTAGCAAGCCAGCCAACAACGGACTGAGCGCCAGCGCCACGGTCCCCATGGAAGCGGCCGCACCTAAAAGCGAACGCAAGAGGAAAAATCCGCCGCCCTGGGTGGCAAGCGCCCCAACGATGCCCGGCCCCAGCAGTTCTGTCGCACCTGCGATGGCGGTGTCCAGTGCCGCGGCCGCGGGCGACAGCGCTGGAACCACCAGCACACCCACCGCCAGCGCCACCGCCGCCCCGACCAGCACAGCCAGCACTCCGGCCGCAAGGTCGCGCGCCCGTTCGGGTTCGGTCTGCCCATCCAGCGCCGACTGCACGGTCTGTTGCGCGGCCAGACAGGCGCCCAACAGCTCGGGGCTGCTTGTAAAATAGGCGGGCAGCGCGCCCTGGATACCTGCGGCGTAGATCGCTGCGCCCAACAGCAGCGGCTGGCTCTGATCGTCCAACGTGACCTCGGCGAGCATCGACTCGGCTAGGTTTTCCATCTGCTCGGCGGCCCGCTGCCGCAACATCTGCTCGGGCAGGCCGGCCAGCGTGTGCGGCTGCGGTGCATCGGCTGCGCCCTCCACGCCGTCAGCCGCGTCGGCCTGCCGCACCCATTCACAGCACTGCAAGTACAGGCCTTTGCGCTGCGGCTCCTCCATGCCCTGTGTCAGGTGATCCAGCACCTGTTCGATCCCGACCGGCTGGCCTTGGGCGGTGCAGGCGGCATAGGCCTGCGTCATTTTGTCCCATCCCGCCTGCAAGCGGCTGCAGGTCTGGCCGAGGGTTTGGGCGTCCACATAGGGGCAAAGGGCGGCCAGCGCGTCAGCCGCGATTTGAGGGGTGACCGGCTGGTCGCCGGCCTGTTTTTGCAGGAAAGCGTAGTTTTGCGCGATGCTTTTTTGTTCTGCGGCGGTCAATCGATGCATGATCGTCTCCTCCTTTCCATGGCTCCAGTATAGCAGCCCATTGGTTCGAAATCCAGGAACTGCGTTCCTCAATCTGCCCGGCCGGTCAGACCGGCCGGCCCGCCTGTTTGCGTGCGGTGTACAGCCGGCAGATCTCCTGCGATACCCGCTGAAACAGCAGTTTGTCATAGCGGTTGCCCTGGGGTGCGGGCGTGCGGAAGCGTACCGTTTCGCCCGTGTCCAGCCCATCAAACGGCAGCAGCTCGCGCCCGCCTGCGTTTGCATATTGGTTTTTGCGGGCGCCCAGCCAAAAGTCAGCGATATCCTCCAGATTGGTCACGCCATAGGGCTGGCTGCGGCTGCTCTTCGCGGTTTGCAGCAGCGCGTCCAGGTATTGTGTCCGGGTCAGCCCGTCGGATGTGGACAGGCTACGGCGCAGGGTGCGGTTGGTTTGCGCCACCAGGTTTTCCACGTTTGCGCCGGTGTACAGCATGGCCTTGCCGGTCTGCTCGCCGTACAGGGCGATCTCCTCCAGGAAGTCCTGCGCCAGTTCGGTAAATTCACCGGCAAAGCGGGCAAATAAGCGCCCACCCGACCAGCGGTTGGCCCGCGCCAGGTGAAAGCTGAAAATCCCGGCCAGCTCGTCCCGGGTGGGCATGAACACATAAAACCGCATATCCAACCGGCCGTCGCGCAGCAGCTCGGGGCGCAGGCCGCGCACGCTGTTGCAGGTAGCGAAAAAGAAGATCGGCTTTTGGTTTTCTTGCAGCCAATCGAGCAGGGCAGCCAGCAGGTTCATTTTGACTTCGTGGCTGCCCGCGCCGTCTGCGTCGCCAAACAGCTTTTCCATCTCGTCGATGAGCACCACGCAGGGGGCTAGCGCCTCGATGCGCTTGCGGCAGCGCTTGAAATTGTTTTCCGAGTCACCGACCAGGCCGCCGAGCAGGTTGTCCATGCGAAATTGCACCAGCGACACGCCCAGTTCGGCGGCAGTGCGCTTGGCGGCCTGGGTTTTGCCGCTGCCGGGCACGCCGCTCATCAGCACGCCCTTGGGCGGCAGATACCCCCAAGCCAGCGCCTCCTCGGGCGCCAGCAGGTCGTCCTTGACCTCTCCCAGCCAGTTTATATAGCCGTCCAGCCCGGAAACCGCCCAGTCGGGCTGAAGCATGGTGACCGTCTTGTCGTGACGGGCCGCCGCGGCCTTGCAGTCGGCCACCAGCCGCACCCGGGCCTGGCGAATGCGCTCCAAGTTTTCGGTGGTGCCGTTGGGCCGGTCGCTCTGGCCGTAAAAGCTACCGCATTCACTGCGCAGGTCGTTGACAATGCTCAGAATGTCCCGGCGGGCCAGGCCTTTGAAGTCAGCGGCAGCCTGCAAAATGCGCTGCCGGTCCACGCCGTGCAGGCCGCTGTCCGTCTCGCCGTCCGACTGTAGCTGACCGTCCGGCCGCTCCTGCGCCGCTTGACGCAACAGCAACAGCGCAATGTCCTCCTTATCCATCTCAGGTACGTCGATGATCTCCACCTCGTGGGCGAACCCGTCGGGCAAACACAGCACCGGGCTGATGAGAAACAGATAGACCTGCCGCCCGTTCTCTGCCTGGGTGTGCGCATAGTGCAAAAACTGTTTGAGCAAGTGAGCGGCGCTGTCCGCCTGCATGATGTGGAAATCACCGACATATAGAAAGGCGGCCCGGCCGAGCGGATCGGGCTGCAGCGGATCGGGCTTTGACCGCGGCAAAAATTGGGTGCTCAGCTTGCCGCCCACCGCATCCAGCGCGTAGAGGTCGACCAAGATATTGTTGCGGCACGCATAGGCATACAGCAGCCCATCCGGGGCGTAGCAGCCGTCAAAGGCACCGTCCGCCAGTGCCTTTAGGGTAGGGGCAGCGCCGGCAAAGACCTCCTCCAAGATGTCCCGGTCCTCGGTAATCCAATAGACAATGCGCTTTCCGCTTTGGGGTAAAGCCGAAAGCTGGCGGTCAATTTCCTGTATACGCGGCATGGGTGTCCCTCCTGTTGCAATCGGTCTCCCGCCGGTCAGCCGCCGTAGCGCTCGACCAGGTAGGGGGTAATCTTGTTGATATAATTGTCCAGCGTGCGGATCATGCTGTCGATGATCTTTTGCGAGATGCCAGGTACCGCATACTCGGCCTTTTTCCACAGCTGGGCGCGGGTGGCGTTCCGGATGCGGTCGGCGCGTTTGAGGACGTCCTGAAAGACGTGTTTGCGCACATCAACAGACAGCGATTGGTCGGTCGACTTGATCTGCCAGCTGGATACAAAGCCTAGCAAATCTTTTTTGTTGAATGTCACCACGCCGAGCGGGGCCGTGCTGCCCAACACCTGCCCAATATCCTCCTTTTTGACCGAAAACGCGAGCTTTTTGTCGATCTTTCCCAGCACCGGCTCCATCAATTCGGCGACTTGCGCACCGATTTCGGCGCCAAACGCACCGATGGACTGCTGCACCTGCTTATTGATTTGATCGACCGGGATGGGAACCCCGTCCCCTTGCACCCCGCTTGCCAGTGTGTCGCCGAACCGGTCGGTTTCCGACCACACCTTGAGGTCGCGGACCAGCGACTGCCACGACGCATCCAAATACGGCTCGCAGACGATGCCGCGCAGCTTGTCCGACGCGCCGTTCACCCGCTCTACAATCTCGGCCTTGGCGTCCCGGTACACCTTGCGCTTGAGCAGCTCGACATAGCCCATAAAGGCCAGGCCCTCGCCGACCGAAAAGGCCGGGTTTTCCGAGCGGTCTAGGGGATTGCCGTCCTTGTCCACCCCGAAGGCTGTTTTGCCGAAGCATTTGCGCACCAGCTCGCCGATAAAGGGCATGACGCTGGCACCGCCGGTCAGGATGACCCGGATATTTTCGGCCGCTTGCCCCTTTTGTTCGCACTTGGCCCGGGCCTCCTGCAAAAAGGCCTCGGTAGCATGGTAAAAGCTCGGGTACTCAGCAAAACCATAGGCTATACCGGGCGCATTTTGGTAGGAATCCATCACTCGGATGGGGATGCCGCGGATGACTTGATGCATAAATTCGCCGTCGATAAAGCGGCGCACGGTTTCCACGCTGGTTTCGGTCTGCAGCTGGACACTATACATCAAGTTGGGATCGCCGTTTTGGCCCTCCTGCCCATAAAAATCCTCTTTTTTGGTGCGCAACTGGGCCACATGCTCGCCCCAGTTGCCCGCGCCGACCAACCGGCGCAATTTATCCTCGCGCATTTGCAGCCGAGCATCGACCGATTGCAGCGCCTGCCCGTCGTCCTGGGCCAGCAGTTGGTCCAGCATCAGCTTTTCGATCTCGCCCGCGCCCAGTTGGCGGCTGTATTCGGCGATGATCTCGCGGCCGTGCACCAGCACCGCGTCAAAGGTGCTCGAGCCGCAGTCAACGATCAGCACGGTCTCCTGGGTCTGCACCTTGCCCTGGCTGTACTCGTAGGCCATGGCGGCCTGGGGCTCGGAATAGATGACCAGATCGATTTTACCGTCAAAGTCCGGGATGGACAGTCCCTCACCGAGCAGTTTTTGGTAGTCGAGCGCGTGCTGCTCCCAAATCTGGCTGGCCGGGCGGCCGACGAACACAATGGCGCGTTTTTTGCCGGTGCCAGCCAGATAGCTTTTGTTGTACTGAAAAACTGCGGCCAGTGCACTTTGGAAAAACCGGCGCATGAGCGCCTCATAGCTGGGCGCTTCAAAATCGCCGGCATAGGTCTGCCGGGCCTCATCGGTGCCGGGCGGGCGCTTGAAGTTCACATACAGCTTTTTGTCCTTGCCCTGGGTGCGCAGGCCCTCCTTGCCCAAAATCTCCTGCTCACCAGCCAGCGTCAGCACGGTGTATAGGTTGGTCGTAGCTCCTGCCGCGTCAAAATACATCCGCCGGTAGTTGATTTTGCCGTCCACGTTGGTCTCGGCCAGCACGGCGCAGCAGTTGCCCGCGCCGTTGTCGAACCCGATCACCAGCGCATCTGCGGGCGCGCAGTCGGCCACGCCAAAGGCCCGCAATGGATTGTTTTTGGGGTCTGCTTTATATTTGGATTCATTGCGCCCGCTATTCTTGTCCTGCATCCCTCTATCCCCTTTCTGTGTCACGTTGCCGGTGGCCGCCGCCGGACAGGCACTCCAGCTGCCCGCCGTCTGCATCTTGTAGGAACAAGCCCGGGTAATCGTCCCCGTTTTCATACACCGAAAAGCGGTATCGCAGCGTCTGGGGCGCTTGGTCGTAGTACAGTACCCGGATGCCGCAGATCTCGAGCGCGTCGGTCAGCGGCTGTTCGCCGCCTTGCAGCGCAGCCAGCAGCCGTGCGGCCAACAGCTGCCACGGGACTGTGGGCGTACCGGCCGCCCGCAGGTCGGCGGATAGGGTGTGCAGCTGGGTTTGGGCCTGCTGCAAGTCGGGCGACAGCCGGCCTTGCGCCGGCGGGGTAGGCGGAAAGGGCGGGGCCGGTGTGTCCTCGGCCAGCGCATTGAGCAGCCGCCGGCCGATGGCCACCTTTTCTTCACCGCAATCCATACCTGCGTGCAAATTGCCCAGCAGCAGCTGGATGTCCAGCCATCGGATGGCCTGGCGGCAGGGTTGCTGCCGGGCGCGCACGGTCCGGGCCAGCCAGTCGCCCTCGAGCAGGGCTCGGCTCAGCAGCCCGCCGCACTGGGACAGTTGCGCTTCGGCCAGCGCAAGCGCCTGTTCGGTCTGCTGCAAGCGGTCGCGCAGGCGCTGCAGGTCGCAGCCATCCGGGCCGGGCAGGTATGGTTTGAGCGTATCCAAATCTTTGACCATGCCCTCGAGCACCAGTGCGACCGTTTGCGGCGCGGCCGCGCGCCCTGCTGCCTTTTGCAGCGCCTGGCTCTGGTTCTTTAGCATGATCTGGAGTTTTTCCAGCGTTTCTTTGGGGGTGTATGGCGTCCGGCCCGGCCCGGGTTGCTTTCGTGTGTACCCGTTCATGCGTTGTCCTCCTTACAGGTTCCTGTGTGGATGCCGAACTGTTCCCACCGGCCGTCCTGCTGCCAATACAGCCCCGGATAGACCAGCTGCAGCGCGCTCACCCGTGCAAAGCGGGCGCGCAGGCCGGTCTCGCCTTGCAGGCGCGGGTCATCGAAGAACAGCGGATAGATCCCATTTTGCTCGAGCGCAGCCTGCACCTGCCCGGCCAGCGCGCGCACGGCGTCCCAATCATAGGCCGGCTTTTGGGCCAGGTCTGCCGCCGCTTGCAGGGCAGGCGTCAGCGCTTGGCACACATTTTGCTGCTGTACCAGCACCTGGCAACCCTCGATGGTACGCCGGCTGTCGTCGATGGCCGTGCGTAGCCGGTCCTCGCTCCAGTCCTGCAAAGCGGGCTGGGGAGCAGGCGTAGGCAAGGGCAGGACCAACTTTCCGCCGCGCACCTGGGCCTTGCACGCTGACAACGCATAACCGATCTCCCGGGCAACGGCGTCGTCGAACAGGTCCTTGCACGCCGCCGGTGTAGCCCACGGCTGGCTTTGGGGCGGAAGGGCCGCCAGGCCGAGCAGCTTTTGCAGCGGCGGCGCCAGCCGGTCAAACAGCGCCGCATAGGGCCGGCAGCGCTCGGCATCGGCGGCCTGGGCCAGGCTGCTTTGCGCCTGCTGCACCAGCGCTTGGCGGCTTTGTTGCGGCTGGGGGGCAGACGGTTGGGCGCGCCCCCTGCGGCCGAACACCAGTACAGCTGCTATGGCGACCGCCGCCAAAACCACCACCGCACCCACGACAACCGTCATCTGTGTCAACATGATGATCGCCTCCTTTTTTGTCGTTATGTCGTTGTCCTGCCGCCCGGCGGGGACGAGAGCGGCTGTTCCCGCCCGGAGACGTACAGGACCTCCTGTCCGTCCTGCCGCCCCAGGCAGGCATATCCTTGGTCGGTCGCGCGCACCTCCAGCGCACAAAAGGCGGGCGGCAGCGCGCGCAGCACCTGCTGTGCGCCGTCCCAGCCGCACCAAAACAGCCCGCCGTCCGCGGCAAAATAGGCTCCGTCCGGCCCCAGGCAGGCGGCCTGCACCCCGGGGACCGGCGCATCGGGCCGGCTGTCCAAGTACAGCTCCCCGCCCTCGCGCAGCACGGCAAAGTGTCGCGCCCCGTCGGTGCGGGTGTCCACGGTGCGCACACCGGTGAAGTTGGTCAGCTTGGGGTCTGCGCCGTACTGCACCACGCCGCGCAGCGGTCCGGCGATGCCGGTCAGGCTGTTGAGCCCCAGGTGGATGCGCCGCAGGCCGGGCCAGTCCAGGCCGTCCGGCAGGCGCAGGTTGCTCAGCAGTTGGCCCTGTTCGGTCAGCAGCACATACTGCTCGCCAAAAGCGGTCACCGCTGTGAGCGTTTTACCCTCGGCCTGCCGCAGCAACGCAGGCGGGGCAGGGTGATCCAGCTCGCCCTGCGCCGAAATGGCCAGCAGCCCGAGCGGCCGGGTGTAGGCGTACCCGGCCACCGGCCCTTCCCGGACCTGCCGCCAGGCGGTCTCGTCCCCTTGCAGGCAGAAGATCCCCTGCTCGGTCGCGCAAAACAGGGTATCCTCGCACAGGACCAGGCGCGCGGACGGCGGGCTATCCGCCCCTTGGCCGGACGCGGCTGGCTGCGTGTGCAGCTGCCGGGCCAAGAATTCCAGGTCCTGCGGCCGCAGGGGCAGCTTGGGCCGGGCCTGCACTTGCAGCAAAATGCTCAGGTAAAACCGCCAGGCCTGCCCATCCGTGCAGCCCGCGCACAGGGGCGCGGCCAGCTCAACCACCTGGTCCCAACTGCGGTCAAAGAAATCCTGGCCGGTCTGTACCTGGCGGGTGTAGGCGCGGAAGCTGCTGTCGGTGCCCTCCAGCCGGGCGCGCAGCCGCTGCAAATCCAAACAGCCTGCACGCACAAAGTCCGGCGTCCGTCCACCGTCCATCTCGGCCAGGGTCTCCCGCACGGCCTGCACCAAAAACTGCCCGGCGGGCAGGCTGTGCTCGAAGCTTTGCAGGGTGCCGTTGTCCATGCACACCCAAAGCTGCGACAGGTCAAAATGCTGCTTGAGTCCCTCCAGATTCAAAATTACCACGCCGTCGAGTTTCATAAGCGACCTCCTTTCCTATCGCGCGAACAGCGGCGGTTCGCCCAGCTCGACGAGCAGTTCGTCCACCCGCATGGGCGTATAGATGCCATTGCTCACGCACAATCCCACACCAAAATCGGTGCGGTCGATCTGCGCGGTGGGCGTGAACGCATAGCCGGACAGGTTGACCAAATAATAGGTCTCCCAGTAGTCCAGGTGGAGGACAATGCACATTTTGAGCACATTTTCTTTGCTGGTGCGCGCCTTTTGCTGGTCGCGCAGGCGGTACCACAGCTTGCGGTCCATGCCCACCTGGCGGTACACCTGCGCATCGGTCATGCGGGCGCGGTCAACGAACCGGATGAGCTCGGCGTAAAACTGCCGGGTCTGGCCGCTGCTGTTTTCCATTTCCTCCCGGATGACCTGCTCGAGCGGGCGCAGATCATCCGCCTGCCGCCATTGCGACAGCCTCTGCCGGAAAGCGCCGGCCAGCGCCGGCCGGTCGGCAAAGGCTTGCAGCAGCTGTTCTACCTGGTTTGGCTCAAGTTGCAGGATAATTTCGCGCAAAAGTTGCCGGTCCTGGGACTGGTCCATTTTCGCCGTCCTCCTTCCCTTTTCCATGGGAAATTCGGCCGGACGCCGCAATGTCCGGCCCGTACTTTTGTCACAAACTCACAAAAACTTTACAATTGAATCGCATAAAATACAGCATAATTATTATATTAAAAAATCCCTTCCTTTGCAAGCCATCTGCGCAATTTGAGGAATCCAATTCCGCAAACCGGCCACATTTTCCGCTCACACGGGTGGTTTTGTGCTATAATAAAGCCAACCGAACCGCATTCGTTTGAGAGGAGTGAAGCACCATGCAAGCGGTTTATTCCCATTTGTTTTCCCCCTGGAAGCTGCAAAACTTCCCGATTGCCAACCGCATCTGCGTGCCGCCCCTGGTCATCTACACCTGGGGCGACAAGAGCGGCCGGGTCACGGACAAACACCTTGCCCACTACCAGGCGCTTTCGCACGGCGGCGCAGGGCTGGTCATCCAGGAGGCGACCAGCGTCTGCCCCGAGGGCCGCATCACGCTCGACCAGCTGGGCATCTGGGAGGACGGCCAGATCGACGGCCTGCGGCGCATTGCGTCCATCCTGCGCGGCGCCGGGATGCCGGCCATCGTGCAGCTCAGCCACGCCGGGCTGCTCGGCGCTACACCCGCCTACCGCGTGTCACCCAGCGGCTATTCCTTCACCGAAAACGGCGAGACGCGCACCGGCCGCGCACTGTCTGCGGACGAAATCCAGGTTATTGCCCAGCGGTTCATCGACGGCGCCAAGCGGGCCTTGCAGGCCGGGTATGACGGCGTCGAGCTGCACGCCAGCCACGGCTACCTGCTCAGCGAATTCATGAACCCTGCGATCAACCGCCGCACCGACGCCTACCGGGCCGAGGACCTGCTGCTTTTGCGCCAGATTTTGACCGGTATCCGGCGCGAGACACCGCCCGGCTTTTTGCTCGGCGTGCGCATGGGCGTCTTTGAGCCCGACCTCGCCACCAGCCTGCGCAACGCCCAATGGCTGGAAAGCCAGGGCGTAGACTTTTTGGACGTCTACTACGGCTGCGATTGGCAGGCCGAACGCGCGGCGCCTGCCGGTTATCCCTTTAACCCCTCCATCTATGGGGCCAAACAGATCAAGCAGGTGGTGTCGGTCCCAGTGTTCGCCGCCTATCAGATCGCTTCAGGGCCGCAGGCCGAGGCGATTTTGGCCGATACCGGTATCGATATGGCGGTCATCGGCCGGGGTTCGCTGGTCAATTACACCTGGGGCAACGACGTGCGCGCCGGGCTAGACCCGGGCCACTGTCTGGACTGCGCCCTTTGTATGTGGAAGGTCGCCCCGGACAAATGTCCTGGCCGCCTGCTGCTGCAAAAGCAGCGCCAGGCGCACTAAAAAACGGCGGGGAACTGCATTTTTGACAGTTCCCCGCCGTTTTCATATGTGTTCAATCCGGGTGCACAGCCGTTTGAGCAGTGCGGCGTCGTGGCTGACAATCAGCAGCCCCAGCTGCCGCTGCGCGGCCTCGCGCAGCAAAAAGTCCCATAGCTGCGCCTGTGTGACCAGGTCCAGCATGGCCGAAATCTCGTCGCACAGTACGAATCGCACTGGTTTGCACAGCGCCCGCGCAATACAAAACCGCTGCAACTCGCCGCCTGACAGCTCACGCGGGAACCGCGACAACCAGGCGGGCTGGATTTGCAGGGCGTCGAGCAGTCGCCCATCGCCGTCCGCCCCGGCTTCGGCCAGCGCGTCGCCCAGCCGCATCCGCGGGTCGAGCGCCAGCTCGGGATGCTGCCAAATCATCTGCACCGGGCAGTAGCCTTTTTGGGGCAGCGGTTTGCCGTCCAGCAGCACACTGCCGCAGTTTGGCCGCATGTATCCGGCCAGCAGTTTGCACAGGGTGGTCTTGCCCCGCCCGCTCGGGGCAGCCAGGCCCACCCGTTCGCCCGCGCGGACGGTCAAGTTGATGCCCTCGAGCACCGGCTTGCGGCGGTAGCCAAAGCCCAGTTCCTTAGCTTCCAGGCTCATGCGTCTCCCTCCTCTGCATATAGACAGCGCACCCAGCCGCCGCCAAACGGGCGGTAGGGGACGGTTTGCCCGCAAGCCGCCCGCGCCTTGGGGCAGCGGGGCGCAAACGGGCAGCCGCTCTCCGCCTGCCCCGGCCCGGGCTGGGCGCCGGGCAAGGGCGCGAAATCGTGCTGGGGCATGGCCCGCCAGAGCGCCCGGGTATAGGGGTGGCGCAGACGATGGACCGATTGGAAATCCTCAGCCGCGGCTTCCTCTATGGTCTGCCCGGCGTACAGTACCACGACCCGGTCGGCCACTTCGATCGCCAGGTCCAGGGCATGGGTAATGAAGAGCACGGCGGTCTGTTCGGCTGCCAGCGCGCGGAAATGCCCGAGCAGCCGCCGCGCCGCAGGCGCGTCCATCCCGGGCGTGGGCTCGTCCGCGATGAGCAGACGGGGCTGCTCCATCGCAGCGGCCGCCATGATGACCCGCCGCGCCATGCCGCCCGACAGCTCAAAGGGGTATTTGCGCCCGGTGTCCGGCCCCAGGCCGTAGCGGGCCAGCGCCGCGCGGCTGTCCGCTCGGGCTTGGGCGTCCCGCCGCCCCCGGCGCAGCTGTTTGTCCACCTGCATGAGCGGGTCCAGGTAGGATACCCCTTGCGGCGCGAGCACAATCTCCCGGCCGCGGAGCTGTTTCAGCCGGTCGATGGTCAGCGGCGCGCCCTGGTAGACGATGCGGCCCTCCATCCGGCTGTTGTAGGGCAAAAGCCCCAAAATACTGTGGGCCAGCAGGCTCTTCCCCGAGCCACTCGCGCCCACCACTGCCACAACCTGCCCGGCTTCCACCGCCAGGTTCAGCCCCCGCACCGCGCTAATCGTACGGCGGCGCAGGCCACTTGTATACTGGGTAAACGAGATCGACAGATCTTCCACTTGCAAAACCGGCACCATTGCCGTTCCCTCCTTATGCATGGATGCCCGCCGGGTCGAGCAGCCGCCCCAGCCGGTCGCCGATCCCGGCGAACAGCAGCACCACGCCGATCAGCGCCAGCCCGGGAAACAGCGCCAGCCACCACCGCCCCGTGGTCAGATAGCGCATACTTTCGGACAAAATGACACCGATTGCCGGCTGTTCGGCCGAAAGGCCAAAGCCCAAAAAGGTGATGCTGGCCTCGTGCAAGATCGCGTGGGGGAACTGCAGCACCAGGCCGGTCACAAACTGGGGCAGCACATGGGGCAGCATATGCCGCCGGGCCACTTGCAGCCGGGAAACCCCGAGCTTTGTGGCCGTCAAAACATACGGCGCCTGCCGCAGCTGGATGATTTCGCCCCGGATGACGCGCGCAAGCGACGGCCAATGGCTCAGCGACACCCCGGCCACGACCCCCCACAATCCCCGGCCGCATGCCAGCGAAATCAGCAGCACCAGCAAAATATGGGGGATGCCCAGCAGCAGGTCGGTGAGCCAGGACACGGCCGCGTCGGCCTTCCGCCCGAACCCGCCCGCCGCCGCGCCCAGCAGCAGCGCGAGAACGGCGCTGACCGCGGCGGTAAGCAGGCCGATGCGGATGCTCAGCGACAGCCCGGCCAGCGTGCGGGCCAGCATGTCGCGCCCCATCCAGTCGGTGCCAAAGGGAAAGGCAGCGCAGGGCGCCAAATCCCGGCGGGAAAAATCGGTGGCCATCGCCCGCTCGTTCAGCAGCAGCCCGGCCACTAGCACGGCCAAAAGCAGCAGCGCACTTAGGGCCAGCAGCGCGCAGGTAGCCTGGCGGTTGTTGATATATTTTTTCATAGGCCGCGCGCCGCCCCCCTTCGGATTCGCGGGTCGATGGCCCCGTACAGCAGGTCGGCGACCAGGTTGCCTGCAAAGACCAGCGCCGCCGTGATCACCGTGACGCCCAGCAGCAGCGGCAGATCGCCGCCCAGCCCGGCCGTCACCGCCGCCTGCCCCAGCCCCGGATAGGAAAACACCTGCTCAACCAGCACCGAGCCGCCGATGATCTCGCTGATCGACGCAAATTGCAGCGTCAGCGCGGGCAGAGCCACGTTGCGCAGGCCGTGCCGCCACACGATGGCTGCCGCCCCCTCGCCCCTGGCCCGCGCGAAGAGGACGTAGTCGGACGAGAGCACGTCGATCATTTTTTCCCGCGTGTGCAGGGCGATGTTGGCAACGCCGGTGATGGACAAGGTAAGGGCGGGCAGCACGGCGTGGCGCAGCCGGTCCAGCCAGGTGACCGCACTGGTGTCCACGCCGATCGGCGCCGACAGCCCGACCGGCAGCCAGCCCAGCCACACCGAAAAGATGAGCAGCAGCAAAATCGCCAGCCAAAAGGCGGGTGTGCTAGAGATGACCAGGCAATAGCCCCGGATCAACCGGTCGGGCAGCCGGCCGCGGCAGGCGCCCGCCAGCACGCCCAGGCCAAATCCCAGCAATCCGGACAGCAGCCAGGCCGCCGCGAGCAGGCCGGCCGAACTGGCCAGCCGCTCCCCGATCACGTCCAGCACCGGCCGGCGGTAGAGCAGCGAATCGCCCCATTCGCCCTGCACCGCGCCGGTCAGCCAGTTGATATACCGCTCTGCGGGCGGCGTGTCCGCGCCCCAGTAGGCTTGCAGCAGCTCACGCTGCTCGGGGCTCATCGCGCCCAGGGCGGCCTGGCCGATGTTGGTCTGCAAGGGGTCGAGCGGCGACGCATACATCAGCAGGAATGCGGCCAAACTCACCCCCACCAGCAGCAGCGCCATGCGCGCCAGCTTGCGCCCGGCAAAGCCCAGGCGGTGTTTGAGACCCCTCATGCCGCCCAGCTCCACTGATCGACGTTGTTGACCAGCGACCAGCCGTGGCCGTGCGGATGGATTTTTTGCGCGGCGATCTGCAAGCCATCCCGCACCCAATAGAGGTGATCGACGTTGACCAGCCACACCCACGGAACATCGCCCTGCTGGGTCACGCCGGTCTGCCCGTCCCACTGGGCCTGCTGCCAGAGGGTGTAGGAAGTTTCCAGGTCGGTGCTTTGCAGCGCGGCGTCCATGTAGCGGTCAACCGTCTCATTGACATAGGGCGAATACAGGGCCAGGCCGGTGTCGTCCCAGGTGTGGTACAGGTTGTACAGTTCCATGGGGGTGTGCGCGCCCCAGCCCCAAACCATGGGCTCGGACAGCGCGCGGTCGTAGGCGGTATCCCAGCCCACCCCCTCCAGGGAGACCGAAATGCCGATTTGGCCGAGCTGGTTGGCCAGTTCGGCGGCCAGCGCCTGCCGCACCGAGTCGCCGGTTGCGTACAGCAGATTCAGTTGGGCGGGCACGCCGTCCTTCTCGCGCACACCGTCTGCTCCCATGCGCCAACCGGCTGCGTCCAGCAGCGCCGCCGCGCCCTCCGGGTCGTATGCGACTTCGGCGGCTGGGTTGTACCAGGGCAGCTTGTCACAGACGCTGTACGCCGGCGTGCCGTAGCCGGACAGCACGTTGTCGATCATCGCCTGCCGGTCAACGGCCAAGTTGATGGCGCGGCGGACCTGCACGTCGCTGGTAAAGTCGTTGCCCACCGTCCGGCCTTCGGCATCGGTCGATGCCGGGACGGCGGGCAGGTTGATCCCGCGGTTGTCCACGCTCTGGTAGGCGGTGAGCGCGTAGCCCGGTACCTGCTCCCCGGCATAGACGGCCGAGGTATATGCCACATCCACCTGCCCGGCCTGCGCGGCCAAAAAGGCGACATCCTCCTCCATAAAGAGGATGGTCACCTGCTCCATGGCGGGCGCGCCGCCGTAATAATCGGGGTTGGCCCGCAGGATGACCTGCTGCCCGGGGTCCCACTGCTGCAGGATGTACCGCCCCGAGCCGATGGGGTTGCGGCCATAGGTGGCGCTGTCATAGGCGTGTTCGGGGACGATGCCCACGACGGCCATGGTGTAGGGCCAGATGGAAAAGGGGCGGTTCATGTGAAAGACGACGGTAAAATCGCCGGTGGCCTCGGCGCGGTCGAGCATGGTGAAGTCATTGACCGAGCTGGCCTGCTTGACGGTGTTGTAGGTGAAGGCCACGTCGGACGCGGTCAGCTGCTCGCCGTCGGTGAAAAAGGCGTCGTCGCGGAGGGTCACCGTCCAGGTCAAGCCGTCGTCGCTGACCGTGTAATCGGTCGCCAGGTCGTAGCCGATCGTGAGGTCGGCGTTGGTCACGGTCAGCGTGCTCTGGATGAGCGGCTCGTGGACGTGTTCGCCTGCGCCCCAACCGTAGGCCGGGTCAAACCCCGCCGTGGGCTCGGAATTGGGGTCCATGGCGACCACCACCGCGTTTGTCTGCGGCGCCTGCTGGGCGGTGGACGCCGTCTGTCCGCCGCAGCCGGCCAGCAAGCCGAGCAGCAGCACCGCTGCAACCATTCGCTTCATTCGACATCCCCCTCGCCGGTACGCAGGGTGTGCCAAAGGGTCTGCTCCATGGTCGTGTAGGGTACGCCGGCCTTGCGCGCCAGCGCGGCGACGTCCTCGAACTCCAGCTTGACCCGGCTGGTGCCGTGGCCGCGGGCGGTCTTGCACCGCACCGGCCCCCACGGAGTTTCATAGGTCCGGATGGACGGCTGCAAGAAATATTTGTCGCACCGCCGGGCGCGCAGGCCGTTGGTGGTGGTTTGGGCGAAGATGCGCCCGGCCACCTCGTCGGCGCGCTCGACCGGGCATAAAACGGTCAGCACATGGCCCGCACGGCCCTTTTTCATGGTCCCGGCCGTGACATAGGCGTCCAGCGCGCCCTGCTCGAGCAGCTGGGCGCAGGCAAAGGCCAGCGCTTCCGGGGTCATGTCGTCGATGTTGCACACCAGTTCCACGATCTGCCCGTCGGCTTGGGGCGCCTTGTCCTCTGCCCCCTGCCCCCAAAAGGCGCGCACGCAGTTGGCCTGCTCGAACTGCTTGGTACCGATGCCGATCCCGATTTTTTCGGTGCGCAGCACCGGCATGGGGCCAAAGGCATCGGCAAAATGGGCCAGCAGGGCCGCGCCGGTTGGGGTGCACAGCTCACCCTGCACCGCGCCGCCGTAAGACGGCACACCGGCCAGCAAATTGGCGGTGGCGGGCGCGGGGACCGGCATCACGCCGTGAGCGCAGCGCACCGTACCGCTGCCCACGTGCACCGGCGACACCACAATCCGCTCGGGCCCCAGCAGGTGCAGCGCATAGCACACGCCGGCCACGTCCGCAACCGCGTCCAGCGCGCCGACCTCGTGGTAATGCACATCGCCCACCGGACAGCCGTGGGCCTTGGCTTCGGCCTTTGCGATGGCGTCATACACCGCGCGCGCCTGCCGCTTGACCTCGTCCGGCAACGCCAGCCCATCGATCAGGCCGGCGATATGCCCCGGCGTGGCGTGGTGGTGATGGTGGTCATGGGGATGCTCGTGCGGATGGTCGGGATGGCCGTGGGCGTGGTCCGGTTGTTCGTGGGGGTGGTCATGATGCGCGTGCGGATGGCCCGGGTGGCCGTGGTCGTGCGGCCCTTCCTCCTGGCCGTGGATGTGCACGCGCATA
This sequence comes from uncultured Butyricicoccus sp., assembly GCA_904420185.1. GTDB lineage: Bacteria > Bacillota > Clostridia > Oscillospirales > Butyricicoccaceae > Butyricicoccus_B. The sequence goes on from CAJFUJ010000056.1 coordinate 23,146, forward strand.
TGGGTGCCCGCGATGCCGCAGGTCTTGGCCGGTTCGGCGGTTAAGTGCACGCCGGGCAGCAGGTGGTTCATTGTGTGCAAAAAGCCGGCCGGATCGTCCAGCAGCTCGTACAAAGCGGCCAGCAGCATATCGCCTGCTGCGCCCATGTTGCATTCCAAATAGAGTGTTTTCATTCAGCTTCCTCCTTGATGCTTTCCATTTGATTGATACGGCTGGCCAAATAGCCGGCGCCAAACCCGTTGTCGATATTCACCACGCTGCTCCCGGACGCGCACGAATTGAGCATGGCCAGCAGGGCCGACAGCCCGCCGAAGCTGGCCCCGTAGCCCACGCTGGTCGGCACCGCGATGACCGGGCAATCGACCAGGCCGCCGACCACCGACGCCAGCGCTCCCTCCATCCCGGCCACCGCGATGACACACCGCGCATCGAGCAGCTCATCCATCCGGCGCAGCAGCCGGTGCAGCCCGGCCACGCCCACATCGTACAGCCGCGTCACCCGGTTGCCCAGCGCTTCGGCGGTCAGCGCGGCCTCCTCGGCCACCGGCAGGTCGCTCGTGCCGCCCGTGGCCACCACAATCTTGCCGCGCCGGCGGTTTTCTTCGGGAAAGGCCAGCCCGAACCGGGCCAGGGCATGATAGGTAAGCGGAAGCACTTGGGCGACCGCTTGGGCGGCCTGTTCGTCCATGCGGGTAATCAGGATATTGCGGCAGCCCCGCGCGCCCATAGCCGTGGCGATGCCAATGATCTGTTCAGGCGTCTTGCCGGCCCCGTAGATGACCTCCGCGGCGCCCTGGCGCACGCTGCGATGGTAGTCCACCTTGGCATAGCCCAGATCCTCTTCAAAGGGCGCGCGCTTGAGCGAATGCAGGGCCTGCTCGGGGGATACGCCGCCTTCGGCCACCTGCCGCAGCAGCTGCAAAACATCGTATTTGTTGTCCAATTTGGCTTCCTCCTCAAACCGACGCCGGACGGGGGACGCCATCCAGCTCACTTTTGTCAAACCACGGTGCCAGCTGCGCGGCCAGCGCCGTCCATTCCCGCTGTGCGCGCGGCATCTGTGCAGCCGTCACCTGGAAGCGCGCGGTTCCATCCGCGCCCACGCGCACCCGGAAATCGGAATACCCCTGCGCCCGCAGCGCGTCCTCGGCCGCTTCAATGCGGTGCAGCAGCGCCGCATCCAGCGGCATCCCCTGGGCCGCCCGGGTGGCCAGGCAGGCGTAGGCCGGTTTGTCCCAGGTGAACAGCCCGGCCTGCCGCGATTGCTGCCGGATGTCCGCTTTGGTGAGCCCGCATTCGCGCAGTGGCGAGCGCACCTCCAGTTCGCGCAGAGCGCGCATCCCTGGCCGGTCTCCCGCGTCATCGGAGGCATTGGTGCCGTCGAGCAGCAGCCCAAACCCGTCCGCGCGTGCATCCTGCCACAGCTGGGTAAACAGTGCCTGCTTGCAGTAATAGCACCTGTCGGCGCCGCCCGCCGCTGCGCCCGGCACCGACAGGATGTCGATTTCCAGCACAGTCAGCGGCACCTGCAACGACCGGGCCAGCTGTTTGGCGTCGGCCAGCTCAAATGCCGGCTGAAAGGCGGTGTGCGCATAATACGCCCGCACGTCGCAGCCGTATTGCGCGGCCGCCCACAGCAAAAAGGCCGAGTCGGCACCGCCCGAAAAGGCGATTGCCGCCTTGGGGTTGGCCTGAAAAAAGGCTTGTAAGGTCAATGTTCTCTCTTCCTTTCGACAAAATAAAAGAAGGCATCGGCCCTCTTCTGAGAGCGGATACCTTCTTGGCATCGGTTCCGATCTTTATAAATGTAAATAAAATATCCCCTGTTCGGGCCACCCAGCGGCGCGCAAGACCCTTGGCTTCCGCCCGGCTTCTGCCCGGTGCTCCGGCTTCTTGCCGGATACGGAAGCTCACCCGCCGGTGATCTCTTGGATCGCCAGTTGAATGGCGTCTTGTATCGCGTCCTCCAGACGCACAGCGGCCGCGCCTGCAATCCGGATGCCGCAGCTCGAGGAGGGGATCAGGATCTTCTCCGCTTGCGCACCGGACACCGCGGTGGCCATGGCAGGCGATACCTCGCCCATGATGCCGTTGGCCACGATCATGCCGATGGGGCCCAAAATCAAATCGGCCCGGCCGGCGTTGTAGATCACCGCGTTTTCACCGGTCGCCCCCTGCTTGCCCCCGGCCTTGAGCATGGCGCCGGTGGCAAGGGCATTGGTCCCCACGCACACCAGTTCACATGCGCCGGTCAGGTGCGGCAGCAGCTGCCGGATGAGCCGACTACCTACGCCGCCGCCCTGCCCATCCAGCACCAGGATGCGGTATGTTTGATTCCTCATTCGGCTGCTCCTTTGGAAAAATATGCGTCGATCTCCTGCATACGCGCCTGCTGCCCGACGTGGAAGGGACAGCGGGCGTCGCAGTGCCCGCACTGCACACAGGCGTCCGCGCGGACCGACAACTTCTCATAGTGGCTGCGCGCCATCGTATCGCCCACGCGGGCCAGGTCGTAGTATTTGTTCACCAGCCCCACGTTGATCCCCTGTGGGCAAGGGCGGCAATGGTTGCAGTATACGCACACGCCGTCGGCGTTTTGCGGCGCAACTTCGCCGAGCACCCCGTAATCGCGGTCCTGTTCGCCGGCGTCCAGGTAGGTGAGCACCCGATCCAAGTCAGCCAGCCCGCGCACGCCGGGCAGCACGGTCAGCACCGCCGGGCGGTCGAGCGCATACTGAATGCATTGGGTCTCGGTCAGCGCCCGGCCAAAGGGCGACAGCCGGGCGTCCAGCAGCTGCCCGCCGCCAAACGGTTTCATCACCGCAATCCCGGCGCCCGCCTTTTCGCACTCCTGGTACATCCGTCCGCGCTCGGACAGGCTGCCGATGGCCACTTCCTCTTTGCCCGCCTCATAGTCATAAGCCGGATTGATACTAAACATCAGCATATCGACCAGGCCGGTGTCCAGCATCCGGCGCACGACCTCCGGGTTGTGCGAGGACAGGCCCAGGTGCCGGATGACGCCCTCCTGCTTGAGCCCCTTCATGTAGTCCCACAAACCGCCGTGCAACACATCTTCCAGATCATCCAGCTCATCGACACAGTGCAGATACCCCATGTCGGTGTAATCGGTGTGCAGCAACGCGAGCTGCTGCTGGAAGGTCTGCTTGATTTCGCTTAAGTCGCGCGTCCAGCCGTATTCGCCGCCGCGGTAGACCGCGCCAAAGTGCATTTGCAGGTACACTTTATCCCGCTGCCCTTCAAACGCGCGCGCATAGGCCGGATACGGCTTGGCCTCCGAAGCCACCATGTCAAAATAATTGATCCCGCACTCGATCGCCCGCCGGACGGTCCGCTCGATCTCCTTCTCGCTGCTCTCGTGGATATACCCCATGCCCAGCCCCAGCACGCTGATCTGCTCGTCGCCATGCGGCAATTTGCGGTACTGCATTGCAGCCATTGTTCTTCCCCTTTCACGCTTCAAATCCTCGCGCACGCCCGGCCGGGCAAGCGCTTTTGTTATAGCATAGCATCTAAAGTGCGCTTTAAGTCAAGCCCTCTGCGGCGTTTTCTCAAACAATTTTTTTCGACCGGACGCACGGCTTACCGCACCGTGCCCAGCGCGCGAAAGAGAGGGGCGAACCGTTTCCGGTCCTGGATGCGGCAGGCGCACAGGTAGGTTACATGCACCTCCTCGTCCAAAATGGGGACAATTTTCTTTTGCGCGCGCATGGATTCCGATACAGGTACCACGTCGGATACAAACGAGGGGAAAGCTACGGTACCCGCCACCTCGTTAAAGACGGTCTGTTCACTCATCATCAAAAAGTGGGCATTTGGCAGCTTTTCGCAGCAAAGCTCGTACCAAAACCCGATCTTGGTATACAGCAGCAGGTTTTGCCCGTCAATCTCGCGCAGGGTTAGCGCATCCCGTTCGGCCAGCGGGTGGGAAAACGGCAGGGACAAAAACAGCTGCTCCTTGCGGAAGGGCTGCACGTAAAGCCCCGGGTCCTCCACCGGCTCGTGCAGGGCAACCAGCTGGTAGCGCCCCTTGTGCAGCCCTTCGAGCAGTTCTTCGTCCCGCGCGCGGATCTCAGAGGAAATGGTCACCCCTTCATACAGCCGGGTCAACAGCGGTGTCAGATCATCCACCGGCACCGGCGCACACGCCCCCAGCGAGATGGTCCGGCGGCTGCGTTCAAAGGCACGCACCTGCTCTTCCATATCTTGCGCCTGCTCGAGTAGCCTTGCCGCGCAGGATGCCGCCATCCGGCCGGTTTCGTTGAGCCAGATGCGGTTTTTCTGTCGGTCAAATAGTGGGACACCCCACTGATTCTCCAATTTTTTCATCGACTGGCTGAGGGCAGGCTGGGAGATATGGAGCGCCTCCGCTGCCGCAGACAACGTCCCATGGTTTGCAAACGCCAGCAGCTGTTCGAGCAGATATAGTTCCAGCATGGCTTAGGCCTCCTTGCGACTATTCGTTTTTATTATAGCATATTTGGCAATCGGTATTGTACTTTTTACGACCGGACGTTTACAATGAAACCATAAAAACGATCGAACGGAGGTACTTTTAAATGGATTCTATCCTATTAAACAATGGTGTGTCAATGCCTTTGGAGGGTTTCGGCGTATTTCAGGTGCCCGATCCGGCCCAATGTAAGCAGGCGGTCTTGGACGCAATTGATACAGGCTATCGTTTAATCGATACAGCCGCCGCTTATATGAACGAAGAAGCGGTTGGCGCCGCCATCCGGGAGAGCGGCTTGGCGCGCGAAGAGCTGTTTATCACCACCAAGCTGTGGGTGCAGGACGCCGGTTACGAGGGCGCCAAGCAGGCGTTCCAGACCTCGCTCGACAAATTGGGTCTGGAGTATTTGGATCTCTATCTTATCCACCAGCCGGTGGGCGATTATATCGGCGCATACCGCGCCATGGAGGAACTGTATCAGGAGGGCCGCATCCGCGCCATCGGTATATGCAATTACTATCCCAGCCGCCTGGCCGATCTTTGTGAAACCGTGGATGTGATTCCGGCGGTCAATCAGATTGAGTTGCATCCTTTCTTTCAGCAGGCTGATGCCCTGGAACTGATGCGGGAATACGGCGTGCATCCCGAAGCCTGGGGCCCCTTCGCTGAGGGGAAGCACGGTATCTTCACCCATCCGGTATTGACTGCCATCGGGGAAAAATACGGCAAGTCCGCCGCACAGGTCGCGTTGCGGTGGAATATTCAGCGCGGTGTCACGGTGATCCCCAAATCCGTACACCGCGACCGCATCGAACAAAACCTGGCGGTCTGGGACTTCGCCCTCAGCCAGGCGGATATGGACGAAATCGCCAAGCTGGACCTGGGCCACAGTGAGATTGTCAATCACAACGACCCAGCATTTATCCGGATGCTGCATCAGATGAAAATCCACAATTAAGGGGCTCGCATCCCCTGGTTTCTCCCGCCGCAACATCACTTGGTATGTGCACCAAGATTCTTAAAAAAACGCTTGACTTCGAGCGCACTTTAAGTAGTATCCTTAAAACAGATCAGTTAAACATCTTAAACTTTTTAGGAGGGCATCACCATGGATATGGAGCAAATGAAACGGGATTTAGGCGGTGGCGCCGTTTTCCCCATCGGCGGTGAAAACACAGCGTTTGCACAGTATTTTACCGGCGAATGCTACTTGAATATGCTGACCACCACCGGCGTTGGCATCGGCGTGGTGACATTCGCGCCCGGCACCATCAACGCCTTTCACATCCACCACAAGGGCGGCCAGATCTTGCTGGTCACCGGTGGGCGCGGCTGGTATCAGGAAGAGGGCAAACCAGCGCAGGCACTCAAGGCTGGCGACGTGGTCAACATCCCGCCCGAGGTCAAACATTGGCATGGTGCGGCAGCAGATAGTTGGTTCCAACATTTGGCCGTTGAAGTCCCGGCTGAAGGTGCTTCCAACGAATGGCTGGAATTTTTGCCTGCAGAGGAATACGCCAAACTCAAATAATTCTCGCGCAATCTAGGGGCTTGCTCCGCACGCAGGCCTGCGAAATCGAACGGACAAAAAGGAGAAACCCATGATTTATAAAGATTTTCAAGGTTTACAGCTATCCGCCCTTGGCTTTGGCGCCATGCGCCTGCCGACCGTGGACGGCAACGACGCGGTGATCGACGAAAAGGCCGCCGAGGCCATGGTCGATTACGCACTGGCGCACGGCATCAATTACTATGACACCGCCTGGGGCTACCACGCCGGCAATTCGGAGACCGTGCTGGGCCATGCGCTCAGCCGGCATCCGCGCGACAGCTTTTACCTGGCCACCAAGTTCCCAGGTTACGACCTTTCCAATATGGACAAGGTGCAGGAGATCTTCGAAAAGCAGCTGGAAAAGTGCAACGTGGATTACTTTGACTTCTACCTGTTCCACAACGTCTGCGAAATGAACATCGACGCCTACTTAGATCAAAAATATGGCATCTATGAATACTTGATCGAGCAGCGGAAAAACGGCCGCATCCGCCACCTGGGCTTTTCCTGCCACGGCGGCCTGCCGGTGCTCAAGCGGTTCCTGGAGGCCTATGGCGACAAGATGGAGTTCTGCCAGCTGCAAATCAACTACATCGACTGGGACTTCCAGGAGGCCCGTGCCAAAGTCGAGCTGCTGGACCAGTACCACATCCCGGTGTGGGTCATGGAGCCCCTGCGCGGCGGCCGCTTGGCCAACCTCTCCGAAAAAGAAGCGGCCGTTTTGCAGGAAATGCGTCCCGACGAGTCGGTTCCGGCCTGGGCGTTCCGCTTTTTGCAGAGCCTGCCCAGCGTCAAAATGATCCTGTCCGGCATGTCCACCATGGCGCAGCTGCAGGACAACCTGGCCACCTTTGAAACCGACAAGCCGCTCACCGACGCCGAGATGGAGCGTTTGCTCGCCCTGGCCAAGCAGATGGTCAACCCGCACGCGCTGCCCTGCACGGCCTGCCACTACTGTGTGTCCCACTGCCCGCAGGGCCTGGACATCCCCCAGCTCCTGGCTTGGTACAACGAGCACTGCTTCACCGGCGGCGGCTTTATCGCCCCCATGGCGCTGGCCTCCTTCCCGGCGGACAAGCAGCCGTCCGCCTGCATCGGCTGCCGCAGCTGCGAAGCCGTCTGCCCCCAGCAGATCAAGATTTCCGAAGCCCTGGCCGATTTTACCGAAAAACTCAAGGCATAAACCCCGCAAGTAAAAGCGTCCCGTCTGTTCGCAGTTGTGAGCAGGCGGGGCGCTTGTATTTGCCTTGACCTTAATTTTATATATAAGCTGAATTAGTATATTTGGGTATAAACATATCAACCAAATCCGGCTAATATACTCCTTATATTTTTGTAAGATTGAGCAAAAAATCTCCGAAAACTTTGTGGAAAATACCTATTGAATTTTATAAAAAATTCATTGAAAAAAAGAGGATAAATCGTATATATTAGTTATATGAGGTATCCCTAGCAATCTTTATAGTCAACCCTAACACGGAGGTAATTAAAGTGAAAAAGTTGTGTTTTGTCCTCATTTTTACACTTTTGATTGGCATCTTTCCTGTCGGGGCAGTAAATGTTGTCGCCAATGAAAACGATGCCAAAAACGTTGTAGTTAACGTAACCCCCGAAAAGATGTACTATGATCCCGAATTGGATGCAAACGTAATGAGCTACACTGTCGATGATAATGGTTCTGTAACCTATCTCACTAAAGCAGAAGTAGATGCTCTTTCAGCCAATCAAATTCAAGAAGCTGATAGCTATTTTGAGTCAGCTTCTTCCCCTCCCATTGTACCGTGGGTCGATTATATCCAATGGTATGTGTTCAAACAGAAATTTGGACCATATCATTACCAGGGATCAACTATAAAAGTTTCAAGAGACTTAATCGCTCCGGCAGAAGGCGGATCCATTTCAGTATCAATCAATAATACGATTGAAGAATTTTTTTCAGCTGGAATAACTTCAGCGGCCCAAAAATCCGCTATTCAAGCTGGCGTCAACTTTAGCTGGACAAAATCAGCATCCATTACCGAAACTCATACCATAAATTTGCTTCCTGGACAAAGCGGCTATGTAGGATTTGCGCCTTATTATAACCAAGTTATCGGTGATCTGGATACTTATGCAAATCAGGGTGTCGGATACATCGGGACTACTCGCAATGTCTACGGCTATTCAGTCAAAACGACTGGCTTGGGTGAAGCTGATGGTGTGTTCAAGTTTATCGAGTACTAAAAAACTATGCGCCATACTTCTAGCCCTTTTATGTATGCTGAACCAGGCCGGTTGTACGCACGAGCAAGCGCCGCAAGTGACAAAGTATCTGATCGAAATTTGGGTCTATAACCGCACCGGGTTGCCTTTGGAAACCCTTGAATTCGGCAACTACAGTGAAAGCGGCTATTTCAAAGAGAACGGCGAATTTTCCCACGAATTCCTCTCGCAAACGGTCGACTGCGAGGAGGGGGAAAATGACTTTCGGTTTGCTGTCAGCTACACCGAACCGACCTTCTTTCTCCGTTTCCGATTTCAAAACGGTCAGACCACAGTGCAGTATTTTGATCTAGCGGGTTTTGAGGATGAAACCCATCCCCAGAAAAAAGAAATCACTCTGGAGCAAATACAAGGCCGGTTTCAGATCACGCAAACTGACTCAACCTAAACAGTGCCCCCTCTGTTCGCGGCTGTGAGCAGGCGGGGCGCTTTTACTTGCCCGGACCCCGTGGGGCGCGGTATAATAAAAAAAACGCCGCTGCGGCGCCAACAGAAAGAAGATGGAACTATGTGTACAACCAATGCCCCTGTGGGCGTGATCGGGCTGGGCAACATGGGCGGGCCGATTGCCGCCAATTTGCGCCAAGCCGGCTTTCCGGTCTTGGGCTTTGACCCGGCCCCGCCGGCGCAGGACCGGCTGCGCCAAAGCGGCGGCACCCCCCTGCCGTCCGCCCAGGCGGTGGGCCAAGCCTGCTCGTTTATCCTCACCCTTTTGCCCTCCGAAGCCGCGCTGGACCAGACCATGGAAGCGCTCTCGGACTCCTGTCAGCCTGGGTGCATTGTTTTGGAGTGCAGCACCATGCCCATTGAAGCCAAGCGGCGCGCCCATGACCACCTGGCCGAAAAGCAGGTCGTGCTGCTCGACAGCCCGCTGTCCGGTACCGGCGCGCAGGCGGTGTATAAAGACCTGGCCGTCTATGCCAGCGGCGACAGCGCCGCCATTCAAAAATGCGCCCGGATTTTTGAGGGGTTTGCCCGCGTCTATTACGACCTGGGCGCGTTCGGCAACGGCACCTATATGAAATTCGTGGCCAACCAGCTGGTGGCCATCCACAACCTGGCCGCCGCCGAAGCCCTGCTGCTGGGCGTGCGCTGCGGGCTGGACGCCGAACGTATCGTCGAAGTCATCGGCAACGGGTCGGGCACCTCGCGGATGTTCGAGGTGCGCGCGCCGCTCATGGCTGCCCACAAATGGGAGGCGGTCACCATCACCAACCGTCTGTTCCAAAAGGACTTGCGCCTGATCGGTGATATGCTCCGCCAAACCGGCACCCCGGCCCCTTTGTTCCAGGCCGTGCTGCCCTACTACACCGCCGCCATGGCCAGTGGCCACGCAGAGGACGACACCGCGTCCATTTTCGACGTGTTGGATAAGATGTGCCAAGCGCCCCAGGCGTAGCCCTGCGGGACGTAAGAACGCCGCCGCGCTTTTCCCAAACGCGGCGGCATTCTGATGCAAATGGGGCGGGTGCGTCGGAAAACCGCGCTATATGCGCGGTTTTCCCGTTCTGGGCTGATTGTTCAAACCATCCTCCGGCCCACCCTAGGAGAGAGAAGAAGAGAGGTCAAATTTCCATCCGCTCCACCGGCTCCAGCCTGCCGCTCTTTGCCGAGCGGGCAGCGGCTTCCGCAATGAGCACCGCTTGCAGGCCGTCAAACCCGGTTACGGGCGGCGCTGTGCGCTGGTTGACCGCCTGGGCAAAGTCGCGCAGCTCGACGAAATACGCCTCCTTGTACCGCTCGGGGAAATGATAGGGCACCTTGGCGCCGTGGTAGCCGTCATGGGTGAAGAAACGGACGTTATTTTCGTACTCGTTGTCATCCATGACACATCCCTTGGAACCGAGCGCCTCAATGCGTTGATCGTGCCCAAAGCTGGAGCGGCGGCTGGTTTCCAAAATCCCGATGGCGCCATTTTCAAACCGCAGCACCGCGTGGCCGCTGCCTACGTCGCCATTTTGGGCAATCTCCGGGTCGCAAACCGAGGTGCCGGTTGCAAACACCTCGGCCACCTCGCTGCCGGTCAGAAAGCGCGCCATGTCAAAATCATGGATCATGAAATCCACATAGATGCCACCCGACGTGCGGATGTATTCCATCGACGGCGGCGCCGGGTCGCGGGAGGTGATTTTGAGCACCTCGACGTCCCCAATGGTACCGTCGGCAATTTTTTTCTGCAACGCGCCATGATGCCGGTCAAAGCGGTGCATAAAGCCGACCTGCAAGATCACCCCTGCCTGCTGCACCGCGCGTAGGGCGTCTACAATCCGGCCCACGTCATGGTCGATCGGTTTTTCGCAGAAAATATCCTTTCCGGCTTTGGTCGCACGGATGATAAAGTCCGAATGGGTTTCGGTGACCGAACAGATGACCACCGCGTCGATCGAGGGGTCGTCAAAAATATCCGCGGGATCTTTGGTGCATTGGGGGACACCCAGCTCCAGCAGTTCCCGTTCGGTTTCCGGCGTCAAAAACGGGTCGGCCCCGCAGACCACCTCGAATTCCTTCATGGTCAGAAGATTCCTCGTATGCATTTTTCCAATACGGCCCAGGCCGAGAATGCCCACGCGAATCGGGCTTTTCATAGGAAACACCTCCTTATTTGCTGCGGATGCGGTCAAAAGATACCGCTAAGACGATCACTAAGCCAATCACGATCTGCTGGATATACGAAGATACATTGAGCAGGTTGAGACCATTGTTCAAAACAGCGATGATCAGCGCGCCGATGATCGTGCCGGACAAACGGCCCTCGCCGCCCGACAGGCTGGTGCCGCCGATGACGGTGGCCGCAATAGCGTCCAGTTCATATCCCTCGCCCGCAACCGGCTGGGCCGAGTCCAGCCGGGCGGTCAACAGCACCGCCGCAAGTCCCGAAGTCAAACCGCACAGGATGTACACCAGCATGGTATAGCGGCCTGTATTGATGCCCGACAGGCGGGTCGCCTCCACATTGCCGCCAATGGCGTAGATATACCGCCCTGCGCGGGTGTATTTCAAAATAAAGATGCCGATGAGAAAGGTTACGGCCATGATCAGGATCATCACCGGGATGCCTAGGACGGTCCCGCTGCCGATAAAGTTCAGCTTACCGGAAAAGCCCGAGATCGCCCGGCCGTCTGCAATGTAGAGTGCCGCCCCGCGGGCAATGGACATCATGCCCAAGGTAGAAATAAACGGCGGAAGGTTGAGCCGTGTGACCAGCAGGCCATTGACCAACCCGCACACGCCGCCGGCCAGCACACAGCCAATCAGCGCCACCGCCAGCGGCATGCCAGATTTGAGCATAGTGCCCAGCAAAATGCCTGCAAAGGCCACAATCGAGCCGACCGAAAGGTCGATGCCGCCAGTCAGGATGACAAAGGTCATACCGCAAGCCAATGTTGCATTGATCGCAGCTTGCAGGACGATGTTAATCAGGTTGCTGCCCGTGGCAAAATACGGCGAAGCACATGCCAGCGCGATGCACAAAACCACCAAGGCCGCCAGAACCACAATGGTATTGGAAATATTTTTGAGCTTTTTCATATTACGCGCCCCCTGTCGCCAGCTGCATGATTTTTTCCTGGGTCGCTTGGGCGCGGCCCATTTCCCCGGCGACCGTTCCGCCGCACATCACGACAATCCGGTCGCTCATGCCCAGCACTTCGGGCAGTTCGGATGAAATCATAAGGATCGCCATGCCGTTTTGGGCCAATTCGCCCATGATCCGATAAATTTCCGCCTTCGCCGCCACGTCGATGCCGCGCGTCGGCTCGTCGAAAATCAACACTTTGCCCTCGGTCATCAGCCACTTGCCGATGACCACCTTTTGTTGGTTGCCACCCGACAGGAATTGGACTTTTTGTTTGAGGTGCGGGGTCTTGATGCGCAGTGCGTCGCAGTATTTCTGGGCAAAGGAGGCCTCATTTTTAGGGCGGAGCACACCGCCTGCCATGGTCTTTTTCAGGCTTGCCAGGGTGATGTTTTCGGTCACGCTCATGCCGAGCACCAAGCCGTGGTGTTTGCGGTCCTCGGGCAGCAGGCCGATGCCTTGCCGTACAGCGTCCTGCGGGGAGTGGATGCGCAGGCGCTCACCGTTCAGGTATACCTCGCCCGACGTGACCGGATCTGCGCCAACAATCGCGCGGGCAAACTCGGTCCGCCCAGCGCCCATCAATCCGGCTAGGCCCACGATTTCGCCCCGCCGGATGGACAGGGAGCAGTGGGACAATTTGTCTTTTGTACAGAAATCCCGCGCTTCAAACACGACCTCCCCAATTTCAGCCTCGACCTTGGGGAACATCTCGTTGAGTTCACGGCCAACCATCATTTGGATCATCGCATCCACCGAGGTATCTGCCACTGAAACCGTGTCGATATAGCGACCGTCGCGCAAAATGGTCGCCCGGTCGCCGATGCGTTTGATTTCGTCAAACCGGTGGGAGATGTACACGATGCCCACACCCTGACATTTCAAGTCGCCAATCATGGAGAACAGCGCGTCGATCTCCTTGTCGGTAAGCGATGAGGTCGGTTCGTCGAAGATGATGACCTTGGAGTTTTGGCTCACGCATTTTGCGATTTCCACCATCTGCTGCTGGGCGACGCTCAGGTCCCGCAAAATTGCCTTTGCAGGCAGGTCCACACCCAGCCGGTTCAAAATATCCTGCGCCTCCTGATAGAGTCGTTTCCATAAGACCACACCGTTGGCTTGCGGTTCCCGTCCCAAAAAAATGTTTTCGGCCACCGACAAATAGGGAATCAGGTTGAGCTCCTGGTGCACGATATTGATGCCCGCCGCTTTGGCTTCCTTGGTCCCAGCGAAGGAGACTTCCTGTCCCTCCACCGAGATCCGGCCTGCCGTAGCCTTGTAAACACCGGAGAGCACCTTCATCAGCGTGGACTTCCCTGCGCCATTTTCCCCCAAAAGGATGTGTACCTCCCCGCGCTCAAGCGTGAACGACACCTTGTCCAACGCCTTTACGCCGGGGAATTCGACCGTTATCTGCTCCATCTGCACCAAAGGCGGCATACGCTCACTTCCTTTCCAAGCTGGCAGCCGGGACAGGTTTCCTCCCGGCTGCCCATGCATGTGACCCTGTTTATGCTTCGGAATCTGCGGACAACATATAGACGTCCACCGAGATATCCTCCTCACAGGAACCGGTCTCCAAATAGTCCAGCGCTGTCGTCAGCGCGGTGGTCCCCATATCCGCCGGGGACTGCGCAATCGAGCCGAGCATTTTGCCCTCTTGGATCGCGGCCTTTGCGTCGTCGGTTGCGTCAAAGCCGATCACGGTGATCTGTCCTTCCATTCCGGCATCCTCAATCGCTTTCACGGCGCCGAGGGCCATCAGGTCATTTGCCGCAAACAGGCCGTCAATGTCCGGGTTAGCTTGCAGGATATTTTGGAATACGGTGTATCCCTTTTCCTGATCCCAATCGGCCGGCTGCGAGGCCACAATTTCCAGCGTCCCGAGCTCTTCGGCCTTGTCGTTAAAGCCGCTCACGCGGTTGATCGAGGACTCCTGCCCACCGATCCCCTCGAGCACAGCCACCTTGCCGCTGCCCAGTGCCTTGGCCATCTCTTCGGCCGCCAGCTGGCCGCCGTAGTAGTTGTCCGAGCCGACAAAGGCGACAATGGTGGCTCCGTTTTCTTCGAGTGCCGTCTCATCCAGGCGGGTATCTACAACGACCATCGGAATACCCGCATCGTTGCACTTCTTTGCGGCTGGAGCCATTTCTGTCGAGCCGTTGGGGGTGAGCAAAATCGCATCCACCTGCTGGGTGATGAGGTTTTCGATGATCTGCATCTGCTTTTCCGCATCGGTTTCCTTTTCCGGTGCCTGCAAGACGATCTCCACGCCTAGCTCCTCGCCCTTGGCTTCAATGGCCTCCGCCATGGTCACATAAAACGGATTTGCCAGCGATTTGAGCACCACGCCGATTTTATAGCTGCCATTGCCGTCTGCTGCCGCGCTGCCGTCGCCCGAACCGCCGGAATTTGCGCATCCGGCCAGTGTGCCTAGGGCCAATCCGGCCACTAAGGCAATCGCCAAAATCTTCTTTGCGAACTTCATCTTTTCTCCTCCTTGTTTTATTCGAATTGTTCGAATAAATTTGATATGTTTATTTAAGCACAGTCAGTCTATATTGTCAATATCGTCATATTATAAAAATCTTTTCCGCTATATATGTGCAATATATCCATTATTTTTTGCAATCTAAGGATGTATTGTTATGTTTTATTTGTTTTGTTCAGAAAAACGTTTCGTCCTCTGGACATTTTTTCTGTTTTCCAGTATGATTGATATGAGAAAGATTCGGGATTCTAAAGTCCGGCAGCCGGACGGGCCGGACCGCCCTTTTTACATGATGAGGTGATTGCATTGACAGTACGCGAAATTGCAAAGCGCGCGGGCGTAGCCGCTTCCACGGTTTCGCTAGTTCTAAACAACAAGCCCGGCGTTCGCAAGGAAACCCGTGAAAAAGTCACCGCTTTATTGCTTGAAAATGGCTACCGTCTGCGCGAAAACGTCGGACAGCCGCTAACACATGGTGAAATCAAATTTATCCGGTATGTGGCGGTCAACCACAGCCGGGAACGCAACGAAGATTTTTTTGTCGGTCTGCTCAACGGGGCCGAGCGGCGCTCCCACCAGCTTGGATACAAATTCAGCCTGAGCAGCGCGACGCCCGAGCAGCTGCCCGGCCTGCTGTCCACCCTGGAAAAGCAGTCCGATCTGCTCGGCATCCTATTGCTGGCCAGCGAGCTGTCCGACGACCAGCTCCCTGCTCTGCTCAGCTTTTCCCGCCCCATTGTCACGCTGGATATGCCACTGCCGCTCGAACACTATCCGCTCAACGGCATCAACACCGACAATTCCGGCGGCATTTTCCGGGCTGTGCAGTATCTTTATGCGCTGGGCCACCGCTCTATCGGATTTTTCCGCGCGGAAACCGAAATCGGTGGGCTCTATGCGCGCTATGTAGCCTATTGCAATGCCATGCAGACACTGCATCTGGATATCCCAGAGGACTTTATCTTACGCATCGACCCCCAATATGAGGTTGCCATCCGGCAGATGCATTCGTATCTCGCAACCCGCCCGCTACTGCCCACCGCATTTGTCGCAGCAAACGACATCATCGCCGCCGGCTGCGTGCGTGCGCTCCAGCAGTCCGGTTATCAGGTCCCGCAGGACGTTTCCATCATCGGCTTTGATGACGGCGCAATGAGCACCTTTGTCTCGCCTCCGCTGACAACCTTGCGCATCAACCGCGCCCGCAGCGGCGAGCTCGCCGTGGAGCGGCTGATCGCCCTCAACACAGTCCCCCAGGATGTGGTCGTGAAATCCACCATTTCGGTTTCCTTGATCGAGCGGGAATCCACCCGTCCGCTATCGGATGCATAAATTCATGATTTTTTTCTTGACCGTTTGAATCGAACATGTTTTAATGAAATTATAAAATGTTTTATTTTGTGCAGAGAGTCAGAAAGGTAGGTCTGTGATATGGAACGAAAATTACGGTTTGGTATGGTAGGCGGCGGCAACGGCGCTTTTATTGGCAACGTACACCGCCGCGGCGCGACGATGGACGAGATGGCGCTTTTGTGCGCTGGCTGCTTTAGCCGCAGCCCGGAAAAAAACCAGGCCGCCGCTTGGGCCTGGGACATTGCCGACCCGTCGCGGGTATACAGTGACTTCCGGGAGATGGCCGAAAAGGAATCCCTTCGCAGCGACGGCATCGATTTTGTCATTGTAGTCACACCCACCGACACCCATTACGAAATTGTCAAGTGCTTTTTAGAGCACAACATCCATGTGGTCTGCGACAAGCCGCTGTGCTATTCACTCGAAGAGGGTGAAACCCTCAAAAAATTGGCGGATGCGCGCGGCCTGCTGGTCGGGCTCACCTATACCTACGCCTCCTACGCCATCATCCGGCAGGCGCGCGAAATGATCGACGCAGGCGCGATCGGTCCTGTGATCAACGTCATCGCCGAATATCCGCAGGACTGGGTGCTGCTCTCAGCCACCGACACCAGCGGCATCAACGGCCAATGGCGTATGGACCCGGCGCGGGCGGGCGGGTCGGCCTGCTGCTCGGATATCGGCACCCATTTGGAAGCGCTCATCCACGCCATGACCGGTCTCAAGCTGGAACGGGTGCTGGCGCGGCTCAACCACTTCAAGGGCTCCCCGCTCGACCATGACGTGCAGATCCTACTGGAATATGAAAACAACATCCCCGGTATGCTGTGGGCCTCGCAGATCGCCGCCGGGTATGATTGCGCAGTGAAAATCCGGGTCTTTGGCGAAAAAGGCTCCATCGAGTGGAACCACACCGCGCCGATGGAGATCCGCTATGCCCTGCTCGACCAGCCGGTCCAAATCCTCACCGCCAACCGGGTCTACTCCCACACCGCCTGCACCGAGCTTTGCCGCCTGCCGGCCGGTCACCCCGAAGGGTTCTATGAGGCCTTTGCCAACGTTTACAAGAGCTTTTGCAAAACCCTGCTTGCCAAAATGGAGGGAACACCGGTGGGGCTGTACCGGTACCCCACCTTGGAGGACGGCTTGGCTGGGATTCGGTTTGTGCAAGCTTGCTTACAATCCGATCAACACGGCAACGTCTGGACGCCGCTCTACAAGGATACCCCGCAATAACGCCAAAACAGGCGCCCTTCGCCGCTTTTGCGGCAAAAGGCGCCTGTTTTTTTCTGTGCCTACTTGAAAAAGTACCGCACCCCTTTGATTTTGCGGCACACAGTGACAGCCCCGTCGGTCACCAGAAAAATTAGGCACACATAGAGGGGGATACCCACTACCGCCGGCAGTACGGTCATATTGGTTTCCCGGTCTAAAATGTTGAGGAACACTGCATGCAGCAGATAAATGCCCAGCGAATTGTCCGCGATATGGCCGATTGCCCGCTTCCACGGCAGCTTCTCCAGGTCCACCCGGCATACCAGCAAAAATACTGCCACCGAGGTCAGCAAAAATAACGGATTGCGGTATTCGAAAACCCGCTCGACATGATCCCCTTCCAGCTGGGTCGCCAGGCCGGTGATCCCGACCAGTACAACGTTCACTGCCACCAGCAACAAAACCAGCCATCTCGTCCGGATGCCAATCCGCTCCCGTGCCCGATAGAGCACATACCCCAAAAAGAAAAAGGCAAAATACCGGCCGCCGCTGATCAGCGGAATTCCGTATTTCAGTTCCAGCGGCGTGAACGACAGCAGGTAGTCCCCGCTGGTATAAAGCAGCAGCAGGCCGAGCAGCCAGCCGGTTAAATCCGGCGTCAGCCGCCCCACCAGCGCCTGGATCAGCGGAAGGACCAAGTAAATGGCCAGGATCGCATACAAAAACCACAGGTGGGCGCTCGGCGGCGTGGCCAGCAGTGTACGAAAGTCGTAAGGTTTGTCCAAATAGGCGGCCGTCCACGCCAAATAGAACAAAACCCACACCACTGTGACCGCCGCATACTTGCCTACCCGCTTGAGACTCTTTTGCAGGTCGGGCGCGCGGCCGGCCAGCAGTGCGCCGCTGATCATAAAAAACAGCGGCACCGACACCCGGCACACCGCATTATATGCCAATGCCGTCCAATAACTCGCCTGGGACAGCGCCGGATAGCTGCGGTTGTAGATATTGCTCACGTGGATCGCAATGACCATCAAACAGGCGATGGCACGCAAAATTTCAAAGTGAAATTCTTTTTTCATGGTCTCTCCTTCTGCGTACCGGATGGCCCGGACGCGTCCGCTCATATGCCAAACCTATGTTACGGGTTACGAGCCCATCTGTCAAGCATCCTTTTTGATTTTCGCATGTGGATTTCCGCCGTGGGAATCTGCCGCAGACGCCCCGCTCTCGAGGTTTCTCACCTTGACACGAGCTGTAATTCCCGTTAATATGGAGATAAGTGTTTTGTCAAAGGAGCGTCCCTATGTCTGAACCGCTTGTCAGCGTCATCGTGCCGATCTATAATGCCGCCTCCGACCTGGCCGGATGCATCCAGAGCATCCGCAAGCAGCGATATGAAAATCTGGAAATCCTACTCGTCAACGATGGAAGCGAGGATGTCAGCCTGCCCATTTGCGATATGTATGCGCGCATCGATCCCCGCATCACGGTCCTCAACCGCCCCAACAGCGGGGTTTCCGCCACACGCAACTATGCCATGGAACATGCACACGGCCAATATCTCCAATTTGTGGACAGCGACGATTGGCTGGACCGCAACGCCACCCGCCTGCTGGTCGAGCGCGCCGAGGAAACCGGCTGCGACATGGTCATCGCCCGCTACTGCCGGGTGGATGGCCCGCACCAGACCATTCATGGGTTTCTTTCCGAAGGGCCCTGTTTGACCCAGCGCGAACTGGCCCGCCACCTGCTCGATGAGCCCGCCAGCTTTTATTACGGCGTCATGTGGAACAAACTTTACAAACGTGCCATCATCGAAACCCACCACATCCGCTGCAACGAGGAGCTGACCTGGAGCGAGGATTTCCTGTTCAACCTGGAATATATCCGCTATGCCAACCGGTTCTGTGCACTGGAAACGCCGGTTTACTACTATCGAAAGAACAACAAAAGCATCACCGCCACCAAGGTCAACCTGCTCAACGCCGTCAAGGTCAAGACCAGCCTGTTTCCCTACTATAAGCAGCTCTACACCGAAATCGGTCTCTATGAACAGTTCAAACCGCAGATCTACCGCTATCTGTTTTCGGTCGCTGAGCACGGCTAAAGCGGTATGCGGGTTCTCTGTTTTTGTTTTTTGGCATTATATACAAATTTTATCCTCCTTTTTCGTATATTTTATACAAAAACCATCTTGTAAACCTGCAAAAAAGCGGCTATGATAAAGATAAGATTCAAATGCTGGTAAGGAGGAATTTGGCATGGGAAAGCTGCTGGAAATCTTGTATCTTTTAGAAGAGAGCAAGCAGGGGCGCAATGAAAACCCACAAGTGCTGCTCGACCAGGCATTGGGTGGCCAGCCGGCCAAACCGAGGGAAAAGTGAGGGATGGCCGGCGCATAACGCCCGCTTTTTCTTGACAAATCCGCTTTTTCACCCTATCATGAAGAGTGTGCTGAAACCGCATGATTGCGGTTCTTTTTTTGCCCGATCATCCGATGAAAGGAGATGCGTTTATGCCTGCCGGAACCCTTTATCTCGTCGCCACGCCCATCGGCAACCTGGGTGATTTTTCTTCGCGTGCCCGTCAAACCCTGGAAAGCGTGGACTTCATCGCTGCCGAGGATACGCGGGTGACCAAAAAATTGCTTACCGCCTTATCCTTACCTTTCAAGCCCATGGTCAGTTATTTTGAGCACAACCGACGACAGCGCGGCGAGGAAATCCTCTCCCGGCTGCTGGATGGCCAGTCGTGCGCCTTGGTCACCGACGCGGGAACCCCCGCTATTTCTGATCCAGGCGAGGATTTGGTCGCCCTGTGCGCCCAACACGCAGTCCCAGTCATCCCGGTGCCCGGCTGCTGCGCTGCTGTGTGCGCGCTGGCGGCCTCCGGCCTGCCGACCGGCCGTTGGTGCTTTGAAGGCTTCCTGTCGGTCAATAAAAAGGTCCGACGCACACATTTAGCCGGCTTGCAGGACGAAAAGCGCACCATGATCTTCTATGAAGCGCCGCACAAGTTGTGTCAGACGCTGTGCGACCTGCAAGATGCCTTTGGCGGCACACGCCGCATTGCGCTCTCCCGTGAGCTGACCAAGCTGCACGAGCAGACCCTGCGGATGACCCTGGCACAAGCGGTTGCATATTTTTCCGAGACCCCGCCGCGCGGCGAATTTGTCTTGATCGTCGAAGGCGCACCTGATCCATCCGACGAGGCGCAGGACGATGACCGTATGGCGCAAGCGCTGGAACAGGTCAAAACCCGCGTTGCGGCCGGCGAAACGCGCAAGGACGCCGTCAAAATGGTATCTGCCGCCCTAGGCGTCAAAAAAAATGCGCTGTATCAGGCTGCGTTAGCGCTAGAAGAATAAAGGGATGGAAACCGCTAGATCGACGGTTTCCATCCCTTTTACTTTTGAATGCGGTGTGGCGGGCCGCCCTCGTACAGCTCCTGGCGGATAGCCGCGAACATATCCTCTGCCATCCGCAAATAGCGCCGCACAGTGCGCTCACTCAGGTCGAGCGGCAGGTCGGTCGGGTACCGGGTTTCGATGTACAGATTGCTCAGCGTTGCGCTTTCGTCCAGCCATTCGGCAAACCGCTCGTCCACCTGGACGGCTTGACGGCAGAGGTACGTCAAGTTATGGCCGTCAAAATGGCGGCCTGTGCGAAACAACAAATAGCCCTTAAGTGCCTTTTCAATGGCCTGCTGGCAGTGAAAGGCGATATTGGGTGGATCACCGCCCCAAGTCAGCAAAATGCGCGCAGCTTGTAGGTCGCACAGGGCCTTGTCCAGCCATTTATAATAATATAGGCTATCCCGCCCGCCTCGCCGGCTACGACTCATAGAGCACCGTGCCTTTCTCCTGAATCCAGGCAGCATAACTATCCGGATCTTTGATCAGATCCTCCCACTCTTCCCGGGTGTATAGGTTGATGTTAAATTGCACATCCAGCGGAAGCTTTAGATACAATCTGCGAAGCAGATCCTGTTTGTCACAATTGTCGGATACCACGATGCACAAGCTGGCTGTTTTGAGCCGGCCGCTGGTCAAGCCGCGCTTGGTCCCGTGCAGAATGATCTTTTGCGGGCTGCACAGCTGCAGCAAACCGTCCAGCATGTTTTTCCTTTCCTTCTCATTCACGGCGCATCCCTCCCCGCTTGCTCGTAGGCCGACAAACGTGCGCAGGCTTCAAAGCGGCTTTGCCCTTCTACCGTTCCGAACACATAGGTCAACCCCTCTGGGCTGTCCGCAACGGAAAGGACAAGCTCCTCGCCGGGCATGCATTCAGCTGTATAGTTGACCTGGATTTCCGACACAAAGCGGCCGGTTCTACAGTCCAACTCCAACCCATCGCATACCACATCCACGATCTTGACATTGTTCATATGTCCGTTGATATCCAGGTCAGAATACCGCACTTTATGCACATGGTGGGCCTGCAAGGCGCCGCAGGCCAGCTTGCCCGGCACAGCAGGACATTCCGCAGGCAAAATCTCCAAGTAATTGCGCATGGCCGGGATTTGTGCCGGCCGCAAAATCCGACGGTTATCCGGATCGAGCACAACCCAGCTGGACAACGCCTGCCCGACCAGTTCGGCACCCGCGCGCAGTTCAAAGGCGCGCAGCCAGGTCGCCCCGCGCACCCCGGCACACCAAGTGCGCACCCGGATTTCCTCATGCACAGTGATGGGGCGCGCCAGCTGGCAGTGCAGCCGGGACAGCACCCACAACGCCTGTAAATCCTCGCGTCCGATATGGGATGCTTCGGCATGGACTGTAGCGGCGTCCTGCATCATATCGAACATGGCAGACGGCCGGGCAAGGCCGCGGTTATCGATATACCGAAAGCCCATCGGATAGGTTTTTTCCAGATAGACCTGCATGGATGGTTCCTCCTTATCGAATGAGCGCATTGAGCAGCATCGTGAATGCGCCTGCAAAGGTCAGCGTTTCACTGGGGCCGGGGAATGCGTTTTCCGGCACTTCCTGGGTGGGATTTTGGCTATACCAACCGGCTAGGTCGGTGAGCAGGCCATCCACCGCGGTCAGTGAGCCGTAGCGGAAAAACACCGCGCCCGATACTTCGGGGCGGGCAGCCAAATAGTCGAGCGATTCCAGAACCGGCTGGGTGGTCGTCCAGGTCGGCGGTGTGGCATCGTGGCATTTATAAGCTGCAATGCCAATGTATAGCGCCACATCGGTCCCGGCGACCTGCTCGATCCACCAGTCTGTCAGAGTGGCAAAATCGGCGGCCGGGTGGCCGATCTCCCAATAGATCTGCGGGATTACATAATCCACTGTCCCAGCCTCAATCCAGGCCAAAGTGTCGGCGTAGGCGCGCACATAGCTTTCATTGCCGCCATTTGTCTGCGAGCCACGCGGGTCAGTCGATTGGTTGGCCCATACGCCGGCCGGGCTGATACCGAATTCCAGCTGCGCATCCACCTGGTGGATGGCGGTATCCAACATGGCGACCAGCTGGTTGACGTTATCCCGCCGCCAGTCACCGATGTCGTCAAAGCCTGCGCCGTATTGGGCGTAGGTATCAGCGTCGTCAAAGTCTTGGCCTGGGTAGAAATAGTCGTCCAGATGAATGCCGTCCACATCGTAGTTTTCGGCGATCTCTACTGCACCATCCACGACCAGCTGCCGCACCTCGGGCAGGCCTGGGTCATAGTAATAGTTGCCGTCCGAATAGAGCACCGTCCAGTCGGTGTGCAGCTTGGCTGGATTGGAAGGGTCGAGCGCATCCCAATTCTGATCGCGGGTGATGCGGTAAGGGTTGAGCCATGCGTGCAGCTCCAAGCCGCGTTCATGTGCCGCCTGAATCCAATATTCCAGCGGATCAAATCCATCTGCCGGTGCAGTCCCCTGGGTACCGGTCAACCATTGACTCCAGGGGAAAATGTCGGAATCGTACAGGGCGTCTGACGTGGGCCGCACCTGCAAGAACACCGTATTGAGGCCTGCGCGCACCACATTGTCCAAAATTGTATCGGCTTCAGCCCGTAGCGTCTCTGCGGAAACGGTTGGTTGGCTCGGGTAGTCCAGGTTATAGACCGAAGAAACCCATACGCCGCGCATTTGTTCGGTCTGTGCGGCATTTGCCTGGGCTGCTGTTGGTATGAGCAGTGCCAGCGTTAGGGCGGCGGCGAGTATCCTGCGAAGTTTTTTCATAAGGTTCCCTTTCTGTCGTTTGATGAAAATATCCGGCCATGGGCAAACTGTCCATTGCCTTTCCTTTTTATCCTATCATTTTGCCATGGCCTTGGCAAGAGGGTATTGACGCTGTCCCGGAAAGAAGGTATGATGATTCTATTCGGAGGTTGTTGATTCTTATGTATGAAATTTCGGAAACTACCGCGCCTGCCGTCCAAAAGAAGGTGCTGGCGCTGCACGATTTATCCTGTTTTGGCCGCTCGTCGCTGGTCCCGATCACGGCCATTTTAAGCGTCCAAAAGCATCAATGTGTCCCACTGCCCACCGCGGTTTTTTCCACTCACACCGCCATCCCCGGCTGGGTGTGCACCGACTTGACCGATGCCATGCATCCCTCTCTCGCCCACTTCCGCACCTTGGGGCTGACGTTCGAAGCGGTATATTCGGGCTTTTTGGGGTCGGCGGCGCAAATCGACCATGTCATTGAAGCAGCGCCCCTTAAAACGGCAGACGGGCTATTTGTTGTAGACCCGGTTATGGGCGACAACGGCCTGGTCTACACCACCTATACTGCCGAGATGACCGCGCGCATGAGCGAACTGTGCGCCCTGGCAGATCTTATCACGCCCAATGTGACCGAAGCCGCCATTTTGCTCGGCAAGCAGCCAGATGCCGTTCCACGCGACCGCGCCGAGGCCGAGGCCTGGGCGCTTGCGCTTAGCAGCCGCTATCAAACCGACGTGGTTTTGACCGGCCTGACGCTGACGCCCGGCCGGTTGGCGGTGGTTTGCTGCACACAGAACAAAACCGAATTTGTCGAACACGACTGCATCCATGGTTTCTTCCCTGGGACCGGGGATGTATTTACCGCCGTCCTACTGGGGGCGCTGCTCAGCGGCCGCGCGCTGACCGAAAGCGCCGCCCAGGCCGCAGCGTTTGTGCGTGCCTGCATTGCATTTACCGTTGGACGCGGCGCCGACCCCATGCACGGCGTGCAGTTTGAGCCGCTTTTGGGGCAACTGCTCGCGCCAAACGGGGCCGGTTAAAAACAGTTCTGGGGCATTCCCTTCGGATGCCCCAGATTTTTTATACCGTTTGCACCTGGATAGCGCCGTCCTGCACCGAAATGTGCGCGCCGGCCAGCTGCTGGTCGTATTCTTCGATGATCTTGGCTGCCAAGGCATTTTCGACCTCCTTTTCGATCAAGCGGCGCAGGTTGCGCGCACCAAACTTGAGCGAGTAGGATTTTTCCACCAGGTAGGCCACCAGGCTGTCATCCCAGGTCAGGCGGATGCCGCGCTCGCTGAGGTTGCCTGCCAGGTCGCCCAGCAGGATGCCGGCAATGCGGGCAAAGTCGTCCTCGGTGAGCTGGTTGAATGCCACGATCTCGTCGATGCGGTTGAGGAACTCGGGCCGCATGAGATCTTCAAGCGCCTTCATAGCCTTGTCCTTTCCCTGTTCACTCGCGGTTTTGCCAAACCCGAGCGAAGTGGTCTTGTTGCTGCTGCCTGCGTTGGAGGTCATAATAATGACCGTATTTTCAAAGTTGACCATGCGGCCGTGCGCATCGGTCAACCGGCCGTCGTCCAAAATTTGCAGCAGGATGTTGAGCACATCCGGATGGGCTTTTTCGATTTCGTCCATCAGGATAACCGAATAGGGGCGGCGGCGGATTTTTTCGGTCAGCTGCCCGGCTTCGTCGTAGCCAACATAGCCCGGGGGTGAACCGATCAAGCGCGCGACCGTATGTTTCTCCATATATTCGGACATATCCAACCGGATGAGCGATTCGGGGGTATCGAACAGGTCGGTCGCCAGCGTCTTAACCAGCTCGGTTTTGCCCACACCGGTTGGACCAACGAATAGGAAGGATACCGGCTTTTTCTTGGGGCTGATCCCTGCGCGGCTGCGGCGAATCGCATCTGCAATGGCGTGGATGGCCTCATCCTGTCCGATGACACGCGCACGCAGACGGTCCTCCATGCCAGTCAGGCGCTGCATCTCCTGGGCTTGGATTTTGCTGGCCGGGATATTGGTCCACAACTCGATGACAGACGCCAAATTTTCCAGTGTCAGTTCGGGCCGCGGGGCAGACTCGGCTTCATGCAGCCGGCTCTCCAGCTGGATCTCCTTGGACCGCAGCTCGGCAATGCGGGCATAGCGCTGGTCCAGTTGGTCGCTGGTCAATGTCTCACCCTCGGGCGCCGCTGACATCAAGTTTTCCCGCTCACCTGTCACGTTCTTGAGCTCTTCCTTGAGATCGGCCGCCAATGAGAGCATCTCATTTTTCAAATTGAGGTCCGAGCAGGCCTCATCGATCAAGTCGATGGCCTTGTCGGGCAAAAAGCGGTCGGTGATATATCGCTCGGACAAATTGACTGCCTGCCGGCACATCTCATCCGGGATGGTCACAAAGTGGAACTGCTCGTAGTAGCCTTTGACACCCTTGAGGATTTCGGCGGCGTCAGCCAACGAGGGCTCCTCGACCGAAACCGGTTGGAAGCGGCGTTCAAGCGCCGAATCCTTTTCGATATACTTGCGGTACTCATTGAAAGTGGTCGCACCGATGACCTGGATTTCACCGCGCGAGAGTGCAGGCTTAAGGATATTGGCCGCATTCATCGAGCCCTCCGAGTCGCCTGCGCCCACGATATTGTGTACCTCGTCGATGACCAGAATGATATTGCCCAAGCGCTTGACCTCGTCGATGAGGCCCTTCATCCGGCTTTCGAACTGGCCGCGGAACTGGGTGCCAGCCACCAGGGCGGTCAGGTCGAGCAGATGGATTTCCTTGTCGCGCAGCTTATAGGGCACCTTGCCCTCGGCGATGCGCAGGGCCAGGCCTTCGGCCACGGCAGTCTTGCCCACGCCGGGCTCACCGATCAGGCAGGGGTTGTTTTTTTGCCGGCGGTTGAGAATTTGGATGACCCGTTCGGTCTCCCGCTCGCGGCCCACGATCCGATCGATCCGTCCGGCCCGCGCCTTGCCGGTCAGGTCCTCGCAATAGGTGGTCAGGAATTTGCGCTTTTTGTCGCGCTTGGATTCCCGCTTGCCCTTGGATTCGGGATCTGGTTGCTCTTTTTTGGAGCGTTCCTGCCGGAAAATCTGGAATGGCAGCGGCATGGCATTGTCACGTTCACGCAGATCGTCCTCGTCCGAACGGTCGTGCGGCGCATCCTGCTCCTCCCCATCGTTTCCGGCGGGTACCAGGCCAGACAGTTCGCCAAACGCGCCGATCTCGCCGGCCAGTGCGTCGAGATCGGCGTCGGTAATCCCCATTTGTTCCATCAGGTTGTCAATCGGCTTGAGCCCCAGCTCTTTGGCGCATTTCAGGCATAATCCCTCCTGCGTGGAGTTGTTGCTCTGGTCAATTTTTGTAATAAATACCACTGCGACATTTTTCCCACAGCGGGAACACATTGGCATATTCATAGATGATTCTCTCCTCCTGTTTCAAGGGACTTGGGCATATTCGCGATGCCTGCACACAAAAGTGACAGGGCAGCCGCCCGAAAGAGCTTATAACGTCGGCAATAGGCCGAGCAAAAAAGCGGTCAATGTGGTTTGGGACACACGGCTCGGACTCAGCCAGCCCAGTTCGCCAAACGTACTGGGTGAAAAAATGGTCAGTGCAAGCAGTCCCAGCCCGCACAAGATCAGTCCAAACGCCGCTCCCAGCACAAATCCAGCCAAGCTGTCCAAAAAACCGATGGGCGCGATCCGGGTCACCAACTTGAGCGCCGTGGAAATCGTATGCACCAACATATTCATCACAAACAAAAATATAAAGAACAGCAAGAAAAACGCTAGGCCTTGGGCCATAGAGGCTGCCATATCTGTCGCCGTGCTTTGCAAGGCCTCAGCTGCATTCGGCGCCCGGGAAAGCAGATCGGACGCGCGGATTTCAAAGATATCGCCCACAATCGGCGTGACCAGATAGCGAGCCAGCACCGGCGAGAGCAGCCTGGCCGCCATGGACGCGCACACCAATGCGACAATCCGCCCCAGAAAATTGCACAGTGTGCGCACGAGTCCCCGCTTCGCACCCATGGCCGCGCTCACAAAAATAATCGCCAACAAAATTAGGTCGGGTACGTTGAGCAGCCCCAGCAGTATTTCGGGTAGTTTTTCATACAGTTGCATGGTTATCTTAAATCCTCCGTGGTGTCTGACGCCGCAGAAATATAGGTCGCCTGCTTCGGGTAAATCAGCCAGACCCCTCCGTCACCAGTCAGCCCCACCGACTGCGCGCCCGCAGCACTGCTGTTTGCCCACAGCGGACGGAGCGCATTGTCATAGACCGTCAGTCCGCTAGAAGTCAACAAAGCCAGCCGCGCACCGTCATAATCGATCGCTTGCAAATCCTCAACGATTTCAAGCGCCTCAGAAACCGCCCCGTCGGCTTGCAACAACACCAATTCAGAACGCGCCGTCCCCGAATACGAGTGGATCGCCAACGCCAATGCGTTGCCGCCAAAGCAATAGGCATTTAAATCGTCCGCTGAATAATCGATTGATGCAAGTGTTTCGCCCTGCCGGTTGATGACCGACGTTGCATAATCTCCTACCACGGCTACTGTGCCGTCGTTCAGGTAGCCCACGGCAAGCGGCATGGATGCGCCAAGCGAAACCTCACTTGTGATCTCTTCGCTTCCCAGATCCCGGAAAAACAGCGTCCCTTCCAGCTCGGTTTCGTTCTGCCGGAAGGCTGCAACCACCAGGCTCTGTCCATCCGGCGAAAGCGCGGCCGCCTGAAAATAGTAATCCGGTGTTGCCCACTTGAAGCGTTGCCGGCCGCCGCTGGAAAAGACGGTCACTGCCGAGCGGTAGCCAGGTTCGTCCGTCACCAGCGCATAATCACCGCTTTCCCCCAAGCAACCGAAGAGAATTGCAGATTCCATCGTCTGCTCACTGGCCACCATCAGGTTCGAAACCAGCGCTGCGTTATAGCCGCCCCGGTCATATGCCAGCACATAACGGTCCGAGGTGCACAGGGCTGGGGCCGAATACCCCAGCGCTTGGGTCAGCTGGGTACCACCGGCTGTACGCAGTGCCAATGTATCGCTATCTACTGTTACGACACCGTCGCCAAAGACAGCCACAGTTGCCCCATTGCCGGTTTCGTATTCGATCCGATCCCCGGTCTGGCTGGTAGAAAGGCCAGCTGTAAAATATGCACCCAATTGGCGCATCGCTTCCCGGGAGAATAAGGTGGGATTGGCGGCGAAAAATAAGATGATCGCAGCGAGCGTTACAAAGCCGGCAATCCGGCGCAAACGTGAAACCAGCCGCAACCGTTTGTCGGCTGCGTTGCGAATCATCCGCCGGCGGGTTTGCCGGTCCATGCGGCCTGCACGCTGTTTTTGGACCATACGGATGGCTCCTTCCTCATTGTATCGCAACCGGGCGGCAAAAATGTGAACATATCGTGAAAAATATACCCGCCGCCCGAAAAAGTCAAAATGTTGTCTTTAAAAAATTATTCATCCAACCGGTAAGGCGCCAATTCCGGCGTCTTTTCATACCACAGCCGGTTCATATAGAGCCCGTGTGCGGGCAACGTCGGCCCGGCCTGTGCGCGCATCCCTTGCTGCAAGATCTCTGTCACCTCTCCAGGTGACAGCTTACCGCTTCCTACATATAGCAAAGTTCCTGCAATGGCGCGCACCATATTATAGAGGAACCCATCGCCGCAAACGCGGATGCGGATAAGCGGCGCCGTCGCGCCCATATACCCGTCAAAGCCAAACGCCGTGCAGCGCTCCACCTCGCAATGAAATACCGTCCGCACGGTGGACTTGACTGGTGTTCCCGTCGAGCGCACGGCAGCGAAGTCCTGCCGGCCGACGAACCGCTGCGCACCCTCCTGCATCCGTGTAAGATCCACCGGGTAGGGATGCCGGTAGGCCCGTCCGGCCAAAAAGGGGTCGGGCAGCCGGGAGGGATACACATAATATGCATACTCCTTTTTGGTGCAACAAAACCGGGCGTCAAATGCCGCAGGCACCTCGGCCGCAGCCAGCACCGCAATGTCTTCGGGCAGTTGCGCGTTGAGGGCCAGCGGCAACCGGTCCAGGGGGATGGTACAAGTATCTATCTTGAAATTGGCGACATAGCGCCGGGCGTGTACGCCCGCGTCGGTGCGCCCTACGCCGGAAAGATAGGTCTTGCAGCCCAGCAGCTTTTCTACCGCTTCGGTCAGGGTCTGCTGGACCGAAGCCCCATTTTTTTGCACCTGCCAGCCATGATAGGCGGTTCCGTCATAGGATAAAATCAGCGCAACATTCATATCCCATCACATCCCCATTCTTCCCAGCACAATCACAGCCGCAAACACCGCACCCGAAACCAAGACCGCCAGCAGGTCCACCCGGGTGGTCTTGAGCTGCTTCATGCGGGTTCGGCCCTCGTCGCCACGGTACAGCCGGCATTCCATCGCAGTGGCCAGCTCGTCCGCGCGGCGGATGGCCGAGATAAAGAGCGGCACCAAGATCGGCACCATCGCTTTGGCGCGCTGCAAGATATTCCCTGACTCAAAATCCGCGCCGCGCGCCTTTTGGGCGGCAATGATCTTTTCGGTCTCCTCAATCAGCGTTGGGATAAACCGCAAGGCAATCGACATCATCATGGACAGCTCGTGCACCGGCACCCGGATCTTTTTCAGCGGCCCGAGTAAGCGCTCCAATCCATCGGTTAAATCGATCGGTGAGGTGGTGTAGGTCAGCATCGATGCGCCGATGATCAGCAGCATGATGCGCAGCACCATTTCAATGGCCGCAAAGATGCCCTGCCGCGTGATGTGCAAAAATCCCCATGACCATAGGATGTCGCCCGGTGTGTAAAACAAATTCAGCACCGCAGTAAAAATCACGATGATCAAAATCGGGCGCAATCCGCGCACCACCATGTGGAAGCGGATGCCCGAAATTTTGATGATACCTGCTAGATATGCGATCATCAACCCGTAGGATATGGGGCCGCCCGCTAAAAACAAGGTGACGATCATTGCAATGACCAGTACAATTTTTACCCGCGGGTCCACCCGATGCACCGCACTGTTCCCGGGGAAAAACTGGCCAATTGTAATATCTCTCAACATGGCTTTTCCCCCTTTTTGTAGGCGGCGATTGCGCGCACTGCATCCTCTACTGTAAAAATAGACGGATCCAGAGGGATTCCACGGCGGCACAATTCCCGAACAACTTTGGTGATCTCCGGAATATCCAAACCGGCAGCAATGATCTCCTCGGCATGGGAAAAGACCTCGCGTGGTGTTCCCAACAGCATGACGCCCCCATCCTTCATCACCAAAATGCGGTCGGCCATGCGCGCAGCATCCTCCATTGAATGGGTGACAAACAGGATGGTGGCGCCGGTTTTTTGGTGATAATCCCGGATCTCTGCGAAAATTTCGTCCCGGCCAGCCGGGTCCAGCCCGGCGGTCGGCTCGTCCAAAATGAGCACCTCGGGCCGCATGGCAATCACGCCTGCAATCGCCACCCGGCGCTTTTGTCCGCCCGACAGGGCAAACGGCGACTGCCCGGCGATCTCAGGCGCCAGGCCGACAAAAGCCATCGCTTCGGCCACCCGTTCGTCGATTTCGGCCTGGCTTAAACCCATATTGCCCGGTCCAAAGGCGATATCCTTGGCGACTGTTTCCTCAAACAACTGGTACTCCGGGTATTGGAACACCAGGCCGACCCGGAACCGGACGTCCCGGCTGCACTTTCCCTTGGCATTCCAAATTGACTGCCCGGCCAGCAGCACCTCGCCCGCCGTCGGCTTTAGCAGGCCGTTAAAATGCTGGATCAGGGTGGATTTTCCCGAGCCGGTGTGGCCGACGATGCCCAGCACTTCACCTGCCTGAATCTTTAGATCCACCTGATTGAGCGCTTTTCTCTCAAAGGGGTCACCTGCGCCATAAATCTGGGTCAGGCCCCGTGTTTCAAGTATGGTTGACAACAGCTGTATCCTCCCACCAAACGGCGGCGCGCGGCCGCCATTCGCGTGTTATTGTAAAAATTTTTGCAAGATGTCGGCGCATTCGTCCACCGTCATGGCCCCGACCGGCAATTGCGCATCCAGCTGCGCATTGAGGTCATAGAGCACCTCGATGGTCTGCGGCACGCTCAGCGACGCCCGGCGCAACGCATCCACCTGGGTGAAAATCTCGCGCGGTACACCGTCCATCAAAATTCTGCCCTGATGCATGACGACCACCCGTCCGGCCTGCACGGCCTCGTCCATGTGGTGAGTGATCAAGATGACCGTGATGCCAAACCGCTCATTAAGCTCGCGGATCACCCGCATGACCTCCTTGCGGCCGGATGGGTCGAGCATAGCGGTCGGCTCGTCAAAGACGATGCACCGGGGCATCATAGCGATCACCCCTGCAATTGCCACCCGCTGCTTTTGTCCGCCCGACAGCTTGTGCGGCGCATGGCTGCGGTATTCGTACATCCCGACCGCCTTAAGCGCGTCATCCACCCGCCGGCGGATCTCCATGGGCGGCACCCCCATGTTTTCCAACGCAAAGGCGACATCCTCTTCCACCACAGTGGCGACAATCTGGTTATCCGGATTTTGGAATACCATCGCACAGGTGCGGCGGATGTCGTAGAGCTTGTCCTCGCCAGCGGTATCCATACCGTCTACATAGACCTTGCCGCCTGTGGGCAAGCGGATGGCGTTGAAGTGCCCGGCAAGGGTGGATTTTCCCGAGCCGTTGTGACCCAGCACGGCGACGAATTCGCCCCGCTGGATGTGCAAATCAATCCCATTTAACGCAAAATACGCATTCCCATTTTCATCATGGTAAGCATAGACCAAATTTTCGGTTTTGATCATTTCGCTCATCCCGGCTCACTCCCTTCCAATGAACCGCGCGCTCGATCCACAGGGCAAAGTGAGCCCGGTCGAACGCACGGGCAGGCCAAGTTCCTGCGCCTCGATCTCGCCTTTGTGCTGCGCACCGGCCGTAATCCCCAGCAGGTACGCCATCACACTGGGCGCAAGGCCAGCGGAATAGCTAGAGATCAACACAAATAGCGGACGGTCGCTCAAAAGCTGCATGGTCAGCGCCACAAAATCGGCCACATCCTCTTCGATCTTCCACGTCTCGCCCGACGGGCCGCGCCCATAAGACGGCGGGTCCATGATGATGGCGTCATACTTGCGGCCGCGGCGGATTTCGCGCTGCACGAATTTTTTGCAGTCATCCACAATCCAACGGATGGGACGGTCAGCCAACCCTGAAGTAGCGGCATTTTCCCGTGCCCACTGGGTCATGCCCTTGGAGGCGTCCACATGGCACACGCTGGCCCCCGCGGCAGCCGCCGCCAGGGTCGCACCGCCGGTGTAGGCGAACAGGTTGAGCACCTGCACCGGCCGCCCGGCTGCGCGAATCTGATCCATAATAAAGTCCCAGTTGACCGCCTGCTCGGGAAACAAACCGGTATGCTTAAAGGACATCGGCTTAAGGTTAAAGCGCAACGACTGATACGAGATGGTCCACTGGGCAGGCAGCTTGCGGATCTCCCATTGGCCGCCGCCAGATTTGGAGCGGTGATATACCGCATTGGCCCGCTGCCACGGGCCTGCGGGGTCTGTCTGGGGCCAAATGGCCTGCGGATCGGGCCGCACCAAGATATGCGGCCCCCATTTTTCCACCTTTTCCCCGCCGCCGCAATCCAAAACGGCATAATCTGACCAGTTGTTTGCAATCCACATGCGGACATGTCCTCTCATTTCTGCTTATAATATGGTATGGTATCACATTTTACCTACCCATTTTACCTACTTATTTTATCATTTATGCGCTCCATATGCAACGGTGAATCCGCGCAAACAAATCCCCGGATTTCCGTCTGGATTTGGCGTATCGCCAACTTATGCCGCTCTATAGAAATTCCCTTGTCTTATGCGCCCCTGCATGGTATAATACTTGCGCATTTTTGATCTGCAAGGGGGCAAGCAAATGAACGGATTCCTTCCCATTTCCAAGCAGGAAATGCTAGATCATAGCTGGTATTACTGCGATTTCCTGCTCGTCACCGGGGACGCCTATATTGACCACCCTTCCTTTGGCACGGCGATCATCTCGCGGGTACTGGAGGATGCCGGTTTCCGCGTAGCCATCCTCAGCCAGCCGGATTTTACAAGCCCTGCTGACTTTGTTGCCATGGGCCGGCCCCGGTATGCGGTGTTGGTTAACGCAGGCAATATTGACTCCATGGTCGCCCACTACACAGCCGCAAAAAAGCGCCGCCACGATGACGCCTATACCCCGGGCGGCGTGGGCGGCAAGCGCCCCGACCGCGCCGCCACCGTTTACGCCATGCTCGCCCGCAAGGCCTTTCCGGATACGCCGGTCATCTTGGGCGGCATTGAGGCCAGCTTGCGCCGCTTTGCCCATTACGACTATTGGTCGGACCAGGTCATGCCCTCTATTTTGTCCTCGTCCGGCGCCGACGCGCTCATGTACGGCATGAGCGAACGCAGCGTTGTAGAGCTGGCACACAATTTTAAAACCGGCAAAAAAGGCGACGATCTGTGGCGCAACGTACGCGGCATGGCCTATTTCTCCCACCCGAAACCGGCGTTGCCCTTCCCCACGGTCGAATGCCCCTCCTATGAAGCCGTACAGACCGACAAGGCTGCCTATGCCCGATCGGTCAAGCTGCAATATGATGAGGCCGACCATGTGCGCGGCCGGGCGGTACTCCAAGCACACGGCAAGCGGGTGCTTGTGCAAAATCCCCCGGCCCTGCCGCTGTCCACCCAGGAGATGGATCACGTCTACGCCCTGCCCTACCAGCGGACCTACCATCCCTCGTATGAACCGCTCGGCGGCGTACCCGCCATTCAGGAAGTGCAGTTTTCCATCATCCACAACCGCGGCTGCTTTGGCGCGTGCAATTTTTGCGCCCTCGCCTTCCACCAGGGGCGGTATATCCAGGCGCGCAGCCACGAGTCGGTCGTGCGCGAAGCCGAACAAATCGCCCGCCACCCGGATTTCAAGGGCTACATTCACGACGTCGGCGGACCGACCGCCAATTTCCGCTTCCCCGCCTGCCAAAAGCAACAGACCCACGGCCTGTGTAGGGACAAGCGCTGCCTGTTCCCGCAGGCCTGCAACCAGCTGCAAGCCGACCACCGCGATTATCTGACCCTGCTGCGCAAACTGCGGCAGATTCCAGGGGTCAAAAAGGTATTTGTCCGTTCGGGGCTGCGCTATGACTACATGATGGCCGACCACAACGACGAATTCTTCCTGGAGCTGATCAAATACCACATCTCGGGCCAACTCAAGGTAGCCCCCGAACACATGAGCGACCACGCCCTGTACTACATGGGCAAGCCCTCGTTCGCTATTTACGAAAAGTTCCGCGAACGCTATACTCGCATCAACCAAAAGCTGGGCAAGAAACAATACCTGGTCCCCTATCTGATGAGCTCGCACCCAGGCGCTACCCTGGACGACGCCATCGCTCTCGCCCAATATCTGCACCGGGTGGGCTATATGCCCGAACAGGTGCAGGACTTCTACCCCACCCCGGGTACCCTGTCCACGGCCATGTATTACACTGGCCTGGACCCGCGCACCATGCAGCCGGTCTACGTCGCCAAAACGCCCGAGGAAAAGGCCATGCAGCGCGCCCTTTTGCAGTGGCGCCGGCCGGACAAGCGCCCCATCGTCCTTGCCGCCCTCAAAAAAGCCGGCCGCGAGGACCTCATCGGCTTTGGCAAGGACTGTCTCATCCATCCATCTAAGGGCTGGAAACCAGCCCCACCCGCCGCCGGTTCGGCAAAATCGCCTGGCAGACACACCCAAAAGTCCAATGGCAAGTCCGGCGCAGGGGCCGCAAAATTCGCCCCATCCGCTGGCCTGCACCGCAAAAAAGGCTGGGCCAAACCCAAAAAGAAGCGCTAATGATAAAAAACCTCCCCTCCGCGAAACGCTGTTTTGCGGAGGGGACGGTTTTGCGCCGCTTTTTTCAAAAAGCGGCCGGGGCGTGGGGCGGCGCCCCACAGGAAGGGGTCCAGGGGACGCGTCCCCTGGCGGGGTGCGGGGGCGGAGCCCCGCCGGGGTCCAGGGGCAGCGCCCCTGGCCTGCATTAGCGCAGCACCGCACCCTGGTCAGCCGAGGTGACCTGGCGGGCATAGCGGTACAGCCAGCCCGACTTCACGTTGGGCTCACGCGGGACGAGCTGGGCGCGGCGGGCTTGCAGCTCCTCATCGGAGAGCAGAACATTGACCTTGCTGTTCGGGATATCGATGGCAATGCGGTCGCCTTCTTGGACGAGGGCGATCTCGCCGCCAGACGCAGCCTCAGGCGAGACATGGCCAATGGACGCGCCGCGGGATGCGCCGCTGAACCGGCCGTCGGTGATCAACGCGACGGTGGTATCCAACTTCATACCAGCCAGCGCCGAGGTCGGGTTGAGCATCTCGCGCATCCCCGGGCCGCCCTTGGGGCCTTCGTACCGGATGATCACCACATCGCCGGGGTTGATCTTGCCGTCATAAATGGCGGCAATGGCGTCCTCTTCGCAGTCAAAAACCCGGGCCGGGCCTTCGTGCACCATCATCTCGGGCGCAACCGCCGAGCGCTTGACGACGCAGCCGTCCTTCGCAATATTGCCCCACAACACCGCGATGCCACCGGTGGGCGAATAGGGATTTTCGAGCGGGCGCACCACTTCAGGGTTCTTGTTGACAACCCCCTCCAGGTTTTCGCCAACCGTCCGGCCGGTACAGGTGATCAGGCTCAGATCCAGGAAATCCCCCTTTGTCAGCTCCTTCATGATGGCCGGTACGCCACCGGCTGCGTAAAGCTGCTCGATGTGATGCGGGCCCGCCGGGGCCAGGTGGCAGATGTTCGGCACCTGGGCGGACAGCTCGTTGAGGGTTTCCAGCTGGAGCGGCACGCCGGCTTCATTGGCGATGGCCAGCAGGTGCAGCACCGAGTTGGTCGAGCAGCCGATGGCCATTTCACAGCACAGCGCATTGCGGAACGCCTTGGGCGTCAGAATATCGCGTGGCTTGATATCCCGCGCCACCAGCTCCATGATCTGCATCCCGGCGTGCTTGGCCAGGTGGATACGCGCCGCCGATACCGCGGGGGTGGTCCCGTTGCCGGGAAGCGCCATACCGATCGCCTCGGAAAGGCAGTTCATGGAATTTGCCGTGTACATCCCGGCACACGAGCCGCAGCCCGGGCAGGAATTGCACTCGGCTTCATAGAAGGTTGCTTCGTCCATCAGCCCAGCCTTGTAGGCGCCGACCGCCTCGAATGTCTTGGACAGCGACACC
This sequence comes from uncultured Butyricicoccus sp., assembly GCA_904420185.1. Classification (GTDB taxonomy): domain Bacteria; phylum Bacillota; class Clostridia; order Oscillospirales; family Butyricicoccaceae; genus Butyricicoccus_B. The sequence continues at coordinate 59,544 of CAJFUJ010000056.1, forward strand.
TCTTCACCGCCAAAATGCCCGGCCAACATGGGGCCGCCCGACACCAGGATGGCCGGAATATTCAGCCGCGCCGCTGCCATGAGCATACCTGGGACAATCTTGTCACAGTTCGGAATGAGCACCAGGCCGTCCAGCTGATGGGCTTGGGCCAGGGTTTCCACGCTATCTGCGATCAGCTCGCGGGAGGCCAGGGAGTATTTCATGCCGATATGGCCCATGGCGATGCCGTCACATACGCCGATGGCCGGCACCAGCACCGGGGTGCCGCCCGCCATGCGCACGCCTGCCTTGACTGCATCGGCAATCTTATCCAAATTGATGTGGCCGGGGATGATTTCGGAATAGGCCGAAACCACGCCGATGATCGGGCGGCTGAGCTCCTCGTCGGTCAGGCCGCACGCGCGCAGCAGCGAACGGTTGGGCATCCGCTCAGGTCCTGCGGTGATCTTGTCGCTTCTCTTAGACATTGGGATTCCTCCTCCACTGAAAATCTTGTTATCGGAAAACCTAGGGGCTATTTGCTTTTTTCCGCCCACCGCCTTTGCGATGCACAGAAAAAAGCAGGGGAAGGCCGCGCCCTCCCCTGCCTCTCCCCTTTTTATCTGCTCACAGTCAGACCGCGGTCGGCGCACAGCGCTTCCAAGCTGCGGTCCCACTTTGCTTCGCCTTCTTTGGTAAAGAAGCATCCCGGGATACCGCCCTCATGGTCGCGGTGATGGGCCACACACTCACAGCACTTGGCGTGCCGCGGGCAGTCCGCTGTGCAAGGGCAGTTGCTCACATTTGCACAGGCCATCGTCTATAAACTCCTATTTGTTCTTCCTACCGTGCCGCGATCCGGCCCGGCTATATGTGCACCTTACTTCTTGAGCCAGCTCATCATGCTGCGCAGCTTCTTGCCGGTCTCCTCGAGCTCGGTTTCGGCCTCGAGCTGACGGCTTGCCAGGAACTTGGCGCGGCCGCCCGACTTGTTCTCCTGAATCCACTCGGAAGCAAAGGTGCCGTCCTGGATCTCACGCAGGATCTTCTTCATCTCCTTGCGGGTCTCCTCGGTGATGATGCGCTTGCCGGTGCG
>CAJFUJ010000057.1 GCA_904420185.1 uncultured Butyricicoccus sp.
CCCATCTTGACCAGCATGGTGCCGAAGTAGTTGCCCTTGGCCAACGCGGCGCGGCACTGCTCCTCGGTCATCTTGCCCTTGCGCAGTTCGACCATCTTGGCGACCATTTCGTCCATCTTGTCGAAGGTGGCCGGGTCGATGATCTCCAGGCCCTCGATGTCAAAGCCGCCGGCCTTGGCGGCTGCCTGTACTTCGTCCACATTGCCCACCAGGATGGATTCCAGGATGCCGTCCTTTTTCAGGCGGGAAGCCGCTTCCAGGATGCGGGCGTCCGGCCCTTCGGTGAATACGATCTTGCGGGGATTGGCTTTCAGAGTTGCTACCAGGTTCTCTAACATTGTTACTTCTCCTTCTTTCACACGGATAAAGGTGGCGGCTTTGCCGGGGCCAAGCGCGCCATAGTACCCTTATTATACACCCATCGTCCGGCCTTCTCAACCAGAAAAATTGAAAAGATTCCAAAATAGCGGCTTATTCGGCGTGTAAAATTTCCATCTGTAAGCCGCGCAGTACATCGAGCGCCTTTTGGTGCAAATCCGGGTCAGCGCTGCCGCATAGAGCGGCATCGACGGCGATGTGGGCGTTGGGCCAGGCCGCTTGCAGCAGCACCGCATTGGATAGTACGCACAGATTGGTGACCAGGCCGACGATCAAGATGTCGTCCACCTGTCCCAGCCGCTCGCGCAGCCGTAGCACCTCGGCCGGGTCCATGCCGAAGGAATGCTTGTGCACGACGTGGATTTGGGCATTGGCGCAGGTTTCACAGCACAGCGCCTGGGTTTTGCCGTACAGCTGGGCGCCGAACGAACCGGCCAGGCAGTGCGGGATGGGCAGGGCCTTGCCCTCGCGGGTTTGCAGGTAATCGTCGCCATGGGTGTCCAGGGTGAACAGCACCGTGTCCCCCATGGCTAGGCGCTCCTGGATTAGGTGGGCGATGCCTTCGTCCAGCGCCTGGGCGCCTGGGAACCCGAGCGCGCCGTCGACAAAATCGTTTTGGTAATCGATCACAGCCAGCATCTTTTTCATGGTGTTCTCCTTTGTTTCACTTAGTTTGCCAGGATGTCGCGCAGCGCGGCGAGCAGCCGGTCCATCTCCTCGTCGGTGCCGATCGTGATGCGCAGATGGTTGTCGATGCGCGGCAGGTGAAAATACCGCACAAAAATTTTGCGTGCGCGCAGCGCGTCGAACAGCGCTTGGGCCGGAGCGGCTGGGTGGGTGACCAGCAGGAAATTGGTCAGGCTGGGCAGCACCGTGAAGCCGAGCGCTTGCAGCGCGCGGGCGGTCTGCTCGCGCGTGCGCACGACCTGGGCGCAGGTCTGGCGGAAATAGGCGTCATCCTCCACCGAAGCCGTGGCCGCAGCCAGGGTCACGCTGTCCATGGTGTAGGAGTTGTAGGAATTTTTGACCGCTTCAAGCACCGCGATCAGCGCTGGGCTGGCCAGGGCAAATCCCACCCGCAAACCGGCCAGCGAGCGGGATTTGCTCATGGTCTGCACAATGACCAGGTTTTCGTATTCATCGAGCAGCGGCAGCGCCGATGTACCGCCGAAGTCGATGTACGCCTCGTCCACGATGACGATGGCGTCCGGGTTGTTGTCGAGCAGCCGGCGCACGAAGTCCAGCCCTTCCCCGATGCCAGTGGGCGCGTTGGGGTTGGGCAGCACCACGCCACCGTTTGCGGGCGCATAATCGTCCGGCCGGATGCGAAATTGGTCATCCAGCGGGATGGTCCGGTAGGGGATGTGAAACAGCGAACACCACACCGGATAGAAGGAATAGGTCAGGTCGGGGAAGAAGATGGGCTTGTCCGCGCAGAAGAAGGCCTGGAAGCACAGCGCCAGCACGTCGTCCGAGCCGTTGCCCAAAAAGACCTGATCGGCGGCAAGGCCGAAATGCCGGGCCAGGGCGGTGCGCAGTTGGGTCGCATTCGCATCCGGATACAGGCGCAAGCCGTCCGCATGGAAGGCACGCAGCGCCTGCTGCACGCGCGGGGAAGGGGGATAGGGGTTTTCGTTGGCGTTGAGCTTGACAATATCCGGGTCTTTGGATTGCTCGCCGGGCACATAGGGCGTAATCTTTCGCAGTTTGTCCTGCCAGGGCTTGTTCATGGTGGTCACCTCGTTGCAATGTATGGGGATAGTTTAGCACAATAAAGCAGCAAAGTCAACCGGCACAGCAGGTGAAATTTGCCGCCGGGCCGGTGGGCCGCTTTGCCCCATGGTTGCCATCGCCCCGCAAAGCTGTTATAATCAAACCATACCGCCAAACGGCGGACCCCCTTATTTAAGAAAGGAACGAGGGATATGTATCAGCCTTTGGCCGATCGCCTGCGGCCGCAAACCCTGGACGAGGTGGTGGGCCAGGCCGCACTGCTTGGGCCGGACGGCGTGCTGCGCCGGGTGATTGCAAACGGGCAAATCCCCAATATGATTTTTTACGGGCCGTCCGGCGTGGGCAAGACCACAGTGGCTTCTATCATCGCCCGGCAGACCGCCCGCAAGCTGTACCGCCTGAACGCGACAACCGCGTCGATTGCTGACATCCGCCGGATTGTGGACGAGCTGGACACCTTCCTGGCCCCCAACGGCGCGCTGGTCTATTTGGACGAAATCCAGTATTTCAATAAAAAACAGCAGCAGAGCCTGCTGGAGTTCATCGAGGACGGGCGCATCACCCTCATCGCGTCCACGACCGAAAATCCGTATTTTTATGTGTATGCGGCCGTGCTTAGCCGGTGTACGGTGTTCGAGTTCCAGCCGGTGGAACCGGCTGAAATGCGCAAGGCGGTCACGCGCGCGTTCGACCTAGCGTGCGCGGACAAGGACATTACCCTGGCCGACGGGGTGGTGGACGCCATCGCAACCGGTTGCGGCGGCGATGTGCGCAAGGCGCTCAACGCGGTCGAGCTGCTCGTGGACAGCGTGCCGCCGGGCGGCCAAATCGCCCTGGACGACGCGTTCGCGGTGGCCCAGCGCTCCAACATGCGCTACGACCGGGACGGCGACGCCCACTACGACATTTTGTCCGGCTTGCACAAATCGGTGCGCGGCTCCGACCCGGATGCCGCGCTGCATTACCTAGCCCGGCTGCTCGAGGCAGGGGATTTGATTTCGGCCGCCCGCCGGCTGCTGGTCATCGCCTTTGAGGACGTCGGCCTGGCCTATCCCCAGGCGGCCAGCATCGTCAAGGCGTGCGTGGACGCCGCCTTCCAGCTCGGCCTGCCGGAAGCCCGTATCCCCTTAGCCCAGGCGGCGATCTTGCTGGCCACAGCCCCCAAGTCCAACTCGGCGATGCGCGGCATCGAAGCGGCGCTGGCCGACGTGCGCCGGGGCGATTGCGGCGATGTGCCGCCGCACCTTAAAGACAGCCATTATGCCGGTGCGGCCAAACTGGGCCGCGGCCTGACCTATCAATACCCCCACGATTTTCCCGGCCACTGGACGCCCCAGCAGTATTTGCCGGACGCCCTGACTGGGCGGACTTACTATGTGTACGGGGAGAACAAGAACGAGCAGGCCGCGCGGATGTACTGGGACAAAATCAAGCGTACCGCGCCGCCCGCGCCCTAGGGGCAGCTTGGGCTGTCCGGCTCCCCGAATTTGGTGGCGATGTACTTGCCCGCGCAGCAGGGCGGCGAGTAGACCCACTGTTGGATCCGCCCCTCGGTGATGAAATACCGCAGCGGCGTGGGGTCGGGCCGCCCGTCCGGCGAGGGCGGCAGACGGTCGATGACCGCCAGCTTGATCTTCATCCGCTCAGGGAGGATGGACTTGATGTAGATGGAAACCGCGTCGCCTGCGCACAGACCGGCCCGCCGCTCGGCCAGGCCGGACAGATTGGGCGCCAGCTCAATGAATATGCCATAGGACTCGATGCTGCGCACGATGCCGCGGACGGTTTCGCCCGCCTGGAAGCAGGCCGCGTTTTCCGCCCAGGTGCCCAGCAGTTCGCGGTGGGTCAGGTGGACCCGTCCTTCCGACGGGTCGGTGTAGAGCACGGCGGCGTAGATGTTCTGCCCGCAAGCAAACCGTTCGGCGGGGTGGGAGATGCGGGAAACCGAAATGTTCTCAATGCCGATAAAAGACGGGACGCCGCAGCCAATATCCACAAAGGCGCCAAAGGGCTCCAGGTGGGTGACGCAGACGGGCAGCACCTCGCCGGGCTGGCGGGATAGCAGAAAGCCGAGCGCCTGCTCCTGTGCGCGGCGGCGGGATAGCTGCAAAACGCCATCCTCCATGCCGGTGACAACAAAACAGACCGGCTTGCCCACGCGGGAGAGGATGGCGATTTCCCGGGTTTTGCCGTCGGCCACGCCCAGCGCGCACTCTGTGCGGGGAATGACGCCGCGCAAGCCGCCCAGATCCACGGCGAGATTGTGCGCCCGGTCGCAGGACACCGCTATGCCCTCCAGGATGGTTTGGCCCTCTATGGCGGTTTGCAGCCCCGCAGGCGTGGAAAGCAGGGTTTGGCTTTTTTGTATCCGGCTGCCCTCTGGGGCGAAATCTTGTAAATTCATGCACAGGCCTCCTTGCGCGGCGGCAGGTCATCCCGCCGTTTTTCCATTCTTTCTACAAAGCATATGCGGAAGGCGGCCAAAACTGAACCGAAGGAGGGAAGCAAATTGGATATTCGCTTGGGCGATGTGCTGACCATGAAAAAGGCGCATCCCTGTGGTAGCAAGCAATGGCTGGTGCTGCGGGTGGGCATGGATTTCCGGTTGCGGTGCTGCGGCTGCGGCCATGAGGTTATGCTGCCGCGCGCCAAGGCGGAAAAGAACATTCGCGCAGTTGAAAGGAAGGATCAAGATGCTGATTGACGGAAAACAGATGCACATTCAAATCACAAAAGGCCAGGTTGGGCGGTATGTCATTTTGCCGGGCGACCCGGGCCGGTGCCAGAAAATCGCCCAGTACTTTGACCAGCCGGAAAAGTTGGCCGAAAACCGCGAATACACCGTCTACACCGGATTTCTGGACGGCGAGCGGGTGGGCGTGTGCTCGACCGGCATCGGCGGGCCGTCAGCTGCCATTGCGCTAGAGGAGCTCGCTGAGTGCGGGGCGGATACCTTCATTCGGGTGGGCACCTCGGGCGGGATGCAGGATCATGTCAAAACCGGTGACATCTGCATCGCTACGGCCGCCATCCGCCAGGAGGGCACCACCCGGGAATACCTGCCCATCGAATTCCCGGCAGCTGCAAATTTTGATGTGACGCTCGCCCTGCGGGACGCGGCCCAAAACCTGGGTTACCGCTACCACACCGGCGTTGTGCAGTCCAAGGACAGCTTTTACGGGGAGCTGCGCCCGGAAAAACAGGCGATTGCAGCCCAGTTGCAGGCTCAATGGATGGCCTGGAAGGCGGGCGGCGCGCTGACAAGCGAAATGGAAACCGCGGCGCTCTATATTGTGGGTGCGGTGCTGGGCGTGCGGTGCGGCGCGGTGCTCAATGTCATCTGGAACGCAGACAACGACGCGGCCGACACCATCCCACCGGATGCGACCGAACGTGGCGTGCGCGCCGCCGTAGAGGCGCTGCGGCTGCTGATCGCACGGGATCGATAATCTTTTCTCCTCCCTTTGCATACGATAAAAGCAAAGCATGGGAAGGAGAGAAGGCATATGACCAAACCCGAACGGCTGACCTGGCGAGAGGTGCGGTTGCTGCTGAGCGCGGGGCTGTTTTTGGCCGCTGTGGTGCTCAAGACCTCGGGCGCGCCCTGGGCCGACACCCTGCGGGCCCAGACCGCGGCAGCCCTCAAAGGGGGCATTCCCGCCCAGCAGGTGTTTGAAACGGCCGGCCGCACGCTGGAGGATGGCGGCTTGTCGGCGGTGTTCGCCGAGTTGTCCACCCCACCTGCGGAAAAGGAATCCCAGGCACAACCCGCCGGCAGTACCCAACCATCCGAAGGGCAAACAGATGCAACCGCCGCGCTGGGCGAGGTGTATATGGAATCCGGCTTTGGGGAGGATGAGCTGTCCAGCAGGACCGAATCCAATTTCCCCAAAGAAGTGGATGAAACCGTGTATATCTTGGATTTTGACACCAGTACGCCGGTGGAGGGCACGGTCACATCGCCATTTGGCGCGCGCATCCATCCAATTTCCGGGCGGGAGAGCTTCCACTATGGGGTGGACACCGGTGCGCCCGAGGGGACTGACATTTGCGCCTTTGCCGCTGGGACGGTGCGCCAAACCGGCCAGAGTGATTCCTACGGCAACTATGTGATCGTGGACCATGCCGATGGGTTTTCCAGTCTATATGCCCATTGCAGCAAGGTGTATGCTGCGCAGGGCGGGGCAGTATCGGCGGGTGATGTACTTGCGGCGGTCGGCCACACGGGCAACGTAACCGGCGACCATCTGCATTTTGAACTGTGGCGGAACGGAAAGGCACTCGACCCGTCGCAATATCCGGCGGGATGAGCGGACGCATCCAGATCGGCGATTCCTTTCTGATCTTGGCAGCGTTGGTCGTATTCCTGGACGAAGAAGGGGTGGGGCAGCTCTTTTTGGCAGCCGCCGCCTTGCACGAAACCGGCCATGCGCTGGCGGTGCAGTTGTGTAGGGGACAAATATTGTGCTTGCGGCTGACCGCTGTGGGCGGGGTGCTGCGCTACCGGCTGCATCGTCCAAATCGGGTGCACGATCTTTTGATTGCGGCAGCAGGTCCGCTGGCCGGCCTATTGGCCGCTATGGCGGCAGCGCGGGCCGGGTGTTACACCTTTGCCGGGGCCAATCTGCTGCTCAGCCTGTTCAACCTGCTGCCCATCCGGCCGCTGGATGGTGGGCAGATACTGTACGCGCTGCTCGGTGGCCGCCCGGCGCAAGTGCGGGTGGAAACTCTGACTTGCCTGGCTGCCGTGTTCACCGGCCTGTGGAGCGCGATGCACGGCGGCGGCGTGGGGCTTTTGCTGCTGAGCCTGCTGCTGTGGCAGCAACAAAAAACATACCAAGGGAGGACCCATCCATGCGGTGGAAAAAGAAAACCGAGGACCGGCCCTATATTTCGGCGGTGATCCCGGCGGCGGGCACGTCCAGCCGCATGGGGGACGGGTGCAACAAGCTGCTCCTGGAGCTGGACGGCGTGCCAATTCTCGCGCGTACCCTGCTCACCTTTGAGCGCTGCCCGCTGATTGACGAGGTCATTGTCGTGTGCCGGGAGACCGACATGGTCGCCTATGCGCGCCTGTGCGCCGCCTTTGGCATCACCAAAGTGCGCCAGCAGGTGCGGGGCGGACAGACACGCACCGAATCGGTCTGGCGGGGCGTCCAAGCCTGTGATGCGCGCGCGGCGTATATCGCCATCCACGACGGCGCGCGGCCGCTGCTGCCGCAGGCGCTGCTCAGGCAGGTGCTGGCCGACGCCATAACATACGGCGCTGCCGCGCCGCTTGTGCCGGTCAAGGACAGCATCAAGCGGCTGGAGGACGGCTTTATTCAGGGGGATGTGCCGCGCGCCGCCATCGCGGCTGTGCAGACCCCACAGGTCTTTCAGCGGGCGCACATCCAAAACGCGCTGGACAACGCGCTGAAAAAAGGGCTGTCGCCCACCGACGATTGTGCGGCAGCCGAGCTGATCGGCGTGCGGGTATACGCGACGGCGGGCAGCTATGTCAATCTCAAAATCACAACGCCTGAGGATTTATGGACCGCGCAGGCGTTTCTTCAGGAGGGACAGGACACGTGCGAATAGGACATGGATACGATGTACACCGCCTGGTGACGGGCAGAAAGTGTATACTGGGCGGTGTGGAAATCGCCCACGAAACCGGCCTGGACGGACATAGCGACGCCGACGTCCTCGCCCATGCGGTGATGGATGCCCTGTTGGGCGCAGCGGCGTTGGGGGACATTGGCCGGCATTTTCCCGACCACGACCCGGCTTATGCAGGGGCGGACAGTATGGTACTGCTCCGGCAGGTGGGCCAGCTGTTGGCTGGACAAGGCTGGCGGATCGGCAACATCGATGCAACAGTCATCGCACAGGCACCCCGCCTGGCGCCGCATATTGGGGCCATGCGGGAAAATATTGCCGCTGCGCTGGGTATTGAGACTGGGCAGATCAATGTCAAGGCCACGACCGAGGAAAAATTGGGCTTTACCGGCGCAGGGGAGGGGATCGCCACCCATGCGGTTTGCCTGATTATCCAGGGATTTGGTGGGACTTTAGACGTGTAAATCAGATTAGTTTTACTAAAATTTGTAGATTGTTTTGGACGAAATGTAAATTTGAAATTTATTTGCGCTGATTTGGATAGAATAAATTAACATATTATATACTTTCTCCAAGATGGTAGCGTCCCTTTTTTTTCTTTCATTGACATTTGCCCTTTTCATTTTGGGAAGAAGGTGCTATACTTAATACACAGAAACGGTTTGCCCCTGTGTAAACCGGAAAGGAGAATCATTCTGATGGGTTTTGTGAACAGTCTGCGCGATGTATGGCGCAGTTTCTCGGGAGAGGAAGATGACGAATATACGCCCGATGACGTATACGCAACAGCCAATCCAGGTTCTACTGCGCCCGACTACGCCGCTTATGCTGCCGCACAGCAGCCGCCGGTCACGCAGGCCCCCTCCCATCCCACCGCTGTACCCGACGCAGTTGTTTCTAAGATCGTCCTGCTTCGGCCGGAAAAATTGTCGTCTGTGCGGGAAGCGGCCGATCATTTTCTCAAAGATGAGGCAGTCGTCCTCAGCTTGACGCGGACCGAGCCCACATTGGCCCGCCGCTGGCTGGACTATTTGGGCGGCGTTTCTTATGCGATGGATGGAAAAATCAATCGCATCGCGCCTTATACGTATCTTCTTACGCCACGGGGCGTACAGCTCGTAGCTGGCTTTGAAACCGAAGAAGCGCCTGGCGAGCAGATTCAAGGGCAATAAATCAGGCGCTGCATTTTTTCAGATGAAACTGGCAAATCCGCATACGCAAAGCCGCTTATGGCTCTGCGTATGCGGATTTTGCATGTTGGGCGGGCCGGCTACATGATGTGCTCTTCGGCGCAGTCATCCAGAACCCGCATCCCCATGTCCTTGGGCTTTGCCACGCGGAATTTTGCAATTCCGGTTTGGTCAAATTTGGGGCAAAGCCTGCGCTCTGGGTTCAGGCGAAAACAAGGACTTTGCTCGGTGGGGGTTGTGTCGGCCATAATGCTCCCTCCTTGCCGCACCCGCAGAAAGCGGCCAGCGCCGCGCTCTGGCGGATACCCGATTAGTATGTCCCATAAAGCCGGAATTACGCGGCACGCTCTGTTGGCGGTTGTTGCGCATGTCCGGCATTTTGTGCTATACTGAAATTTGCAAAATCAGACGAAAGGGGCGCATAGAATGGAAATCTCCAAACGCGATGTTTTGGAGCTTCGGCGCAGGTTGACCAAAAAAGGATGCAGCTTTCAACAAATGGCAGGTTGCTATGTCAATGGAGAAAAAGAAATCTTGCTGGAATTCACTGAGTCGTTTACCGATTTGAGTGAGGATGAATTTTTTAAATATTTAGAAATCGCAAAAAAGGCCCTGTCAGGTACGCTCGGCAGCAATCTGCTCGACTTGGAGTTTGATCGGGGGCAGGAGGCCGACGAACGGCAGCGCTTTCTGCTTACGCTCAAGTCTAGCAAGCTCAAAAACCCCGATTTGCTGCGCCGGTTTTATGAACAAGTGATTGCACAATACGACAATCCCGGCAATTACCTCATCTTGGTCTTCCATGATATTTATGACGTCATCACACGCGCCAAGGACCGGGCTAAACTGGATGAATCTGAAGAAGTGTACGAATATATTATCTGCGCAATTTGTCCGGTGGAACTGTCCAAGCCCGGCCTGGGGTATCGGGAAGAAGAAAACCGCATCGGCTTGCGCGAACGTGACTGGGTGGTGGGCTTGCCCGAAATCGGATTTCTTTACCCGTCTTTCCGCAATCGGGGCAGCGACGTCAATGCCCTGCTGTACTACATCAAAAATGGAAAGGAAATCCATCCGACCTTTGTCGAACAGGCGCTTGGCTGCCAAACCAAACGGACGGCTTATGAAGAAAAACAGACCTTCCAGGAGATTGTTCAGGACGCCTTTGGGGCGCAGAGCGACCAAGCGGATGCCGCATTTGTCGCTTTGCAGCGCAACTTAAACGGTCTGATTGAGGTGGAGGAGCGCGGGGAAAGCCCACTGACCACCAGCGAAGTGTCCGGTCTGCTCGAGGATGTGGAAATGCCGCAAGAGGTGCGCGAACAAATTGAGCGCGACTATCAGCAGACCTTTGGCGACGCGCTGCCAGCTGCCGGACATCTGCTCGACCGCAAGCTGGCTGAGGAAGGGATGCGGCGCGCCCAGACCATGGAGCTGCAAAGCCAGATCGTTTCTTTGCAACAGCAGCTCCAGCAAACCCAGGCGGAGGGGGCGCTGCCCGACCGGATTTTGCAGCTGGTGCCGTCCGAGCGGCGCGGCCAGGTGCGCACCCAGATACTGGATGGCCAGCGCTATCTGCTCATCCCACTCGCAGATGGGGAAACCATGGCCGCGGACGGCGCCGCCCAGGCAGAACAAGCCCCTGCAAGCGATGACAGGGTTCCCTGGGATTGAAAAAGGCCCTTTCCACTCTGTAAAGGGCGGAAAGGGCCTGCTTTTCTACTCTGATTATTCGGCGACTGCCTTTTTCAGTGCATCGATGCGGTCGGTCTTTTCCCAAGCCACGCCGAGATCTTCGCGGCCCATGTGGCCGTAAGCGGCCAAGGGGCGGTAAATCGGTTGGCGCAGGCCAAGCGTGTTGATAATGGCGGCCGGGCGCAGGTCAAAGACCGCTTCCACGGCGTCAGTCAGCTTGCTTTCGTCCACCTTGCCGGTGCCGAAGGTATCGACCATGATCGATACCGGACGCGCCACGCCGATCGCGTAGGCCAGCTGCACCTCACAGCGGTCAGCCAGGCCGGCGGCTACGATATTCTTGGCCACATAGCGTGCAGCATAAGCGGCCGAACGATCCACCTTGGTGGGGTCCTTGCCCGAAAAGGCACCGCCGCCGTGGCGGCCGATGCCGCCATATGTATCGACGATGATCTTGCGGCCGGTCAATCCAGAATCACCCTGTGGGCCACCAATGACAAACCGGCCGGTCGGGTTGACCAAAAAGCGGGTGTGCTCGTCGAGCAGGTGGGCGGGGATGACCGGGGTGATGACCTGCTCGATCATGTCCTGGCGGAGCTGCTGGATGGAAACTTCGGGGGAGTGCTGGGTGGACAGTACAACCGTATCCACACGGATCGGGCGGCATGCGTCGTCATATTCAACGGTGACTTGGGTCTTGCCGTCCGGGCGGAGGTAGTCAAAGGTGCCGTCCTTGCGCACCTGGGTCAGGCGCTTGGCCATTTTGTGGGCCAGCGAGATGGGCAGGGGCATTAGCTCGGGGGTATCGTTGCAAGCGTAGCCGAACATCATGCCCTGGTCGCCCGCGCCGGTGGCGAAGGCGGCTTCTTCGTCGCCCTCCTTGCGTTCGAGCGAATTGTCCACGCCAAGCGCAATGTCGGCGCTTTGTTCGTCGATGGTAGTGATCACCGCGCAGGTGTCGCAGTCAAAGCCGTATTTGGCGCGGTCATAGCCGATGTCGCGGATGACCTGGCGGACCACCTTGGGGATATCGACATAGCATTTTGTAGAAATTTCACCCATGACCGAGACCATACCGGTTGTGCAGGTGGTTTCGCAGGCGACGCGGGCATAGGGGTCGTTTTCCAGCATGGCGTCCAGGATTGCGTCGGAAATTTGGTCGCAAATTTTATCGGGATGTCCTTCGGTGACCGATTCAGAAGTAAATAAATGTTTTGCCATAGTGCTTGATAGATCCTTTCACATAAAATAAGGGAAAATAAAAAAGCGCCCTCCGACGGAGCGAGCGCACTTGAGCCTCATCTTTCGGTTCGCTGAACGAACAGAAGTACCGCCGGATTTGGCACCTTGCCAACTGGCAGGTTGCCGGGTTTCATCGGGCCGATCCCTCCACCGCTCTTGATAAGGTATCCCTATGAATTTAACTTCATTTTAGCGGAAAAGCCCGCGCTTGTCAAGCCCTATTCCGACATCTTGCGTATGCAAGGGTTTGCAAATTACCTGAAAGACTCTTTGAAAAAATACACTTTTGTTCTTGACAAGATTCGCTTGCTACGCTATACTTGTGTTACGTTTCCAAAAGGGAGTAGTCATAAGCGTCGCCATCAACATCCCGATTTGGGGTTTCCCCAATCTGGTGGCGGCCGCCGGCTTTGGTACGGTCACAAGACTTTTGCGCGAGCGTTCCGGTTTTTGCCGGAATGTAGGGCAAAAGTCTTTTTTTATACCATATGCAAGGCGGAGTACGCAAAACTGAATGCAAAAGGAGTCTGTACAACTATGGAAACTCTACATTACCGAAGTTCGGCCGAACAAGTGCTTGCCGACGTGGACAGCCGCCGCAGCGGCCTGGAGCCCGCAGAAGCAGCAGCGCGGCTCGAACGGATCGGCCCCAACGCATTGTCGGAAGGCAAGAAAAAATCGGTCGCGCAGGTGTTCTTCGAGCAGTTCAAGGACCTGCTGGTCATCATTTTGATTGCAGCGGCCGTGATCTCCATGCTTTCGGGCAACGTCGAAAGCACTATCGTCATTTTTGCAGTGCTGATCTTGAACGCAGTATTGGGTACGGTGCAGCATTGCAAGGCAGAAAAATCCTTGCAAAGCCTCAAGTCTATGTCCGCACCCAGTGCAAAAGTGATTCGCGGCGGAAACCGCATGGTTGTCCCTTCGGCGGAAATCGTGCCAGGTGACATCGTTGAGCTGGAAGCCGGCGATATGGTTGTGGCCGACGGCCGCATCCTGGAAAACTATTCGCTGAAAGTCAATGAAAGCGCGCTGACCGGCGAAAGCGAGAGCGTGGAAAAAACCGCCGAAGCGATTGCAGGCGATCAGCAAGTGGCCCTGGGCGACCGCAAGAACATGGTGTTTTCCGGCTCGCTCGTGACCTATGGCCGCGCGGTGCTGGTGGTTACGGCCACCGGCATGCAGACCGAGCTGGGACGGGTCGCAGCGCTGATGAACCAAACCCAGCAGCGCAAAACCCCGCTGCAGCAAAGTTTGGACGATTTCAGCCGCCGCTTGGCCGCAATCATCCTGGTGATTTGCGCAGGCGTATTCGCACTTAGCCTGTACCACGCGGGTGGCATCAACGCCCAAAGCGTGCTCGATTCCATGATGTTTGCAGTGGCCCTTGCGGTTGCGGCCATTCCGGAAGCGCTCAGCTCAATTGTCACCATTGTACAGGCAATGGGTACCCAAAAAATGGCCCGGCAGAACGCGATTATCAAGGAGCTCAAAGCAGTAGAAACCTTGGGCGCGGTATCGGTCATCTGCTCGGACAAAACCGGTACGTTGACCCAAAATAAAATGACCCCGCAAAAAATCTATGCGGACGACCAATTGCTGGATGAAAAACATTTAGACCTTGCCAATGATGTGCAGCGGTTGCTGCTGAAATCCGCTTTGCTGGCCAGTGATGCCACAACCGATGAGGAAAACGGCACGGCCATTGGCGACCCGACCGAAATCGCGCTCGTGATGATCGGCGACCGTCTGGGCGTGGAGGAGAGCGCTTACCGCGAACAACATCCCCGCCTGCAAGAGCTGGCTTTTGACTCCGACCGCAAGCTGATGAGCACCTTGCACGATATCGAGGGCGTGCCGACCATGTACACCAAGGGCGCCATCGATGTGCTGCTCAGCCGTTCGTGCAGCGTGATGACCTCGGCTGGTCCGGAACCCATGACCGATGAATGGCGTGAGCGCATCCAACAGGTCAACCGCGAGTTGTCCGAAGAAGGCCTGCGCGTGCTGTGCTTTGCCATGAAGACCTTGCCGGAAGTCCGTCCGCTGACGTTGGAGGATGAGCACGAGTTTACCTTTATCGGCTTGATTTCCATGATCGACCCGCCGCGTCCGGAGGCAATCCGCGCAGTCGCTGACGCAAAACGGGGTGGTGTGCGCACCATTATGATTACAGGCGACCATAAAATTACCGCTGCGGCCATCGCCAAGCAGATCGGCATTCTGCGCGAAGGCGATCTTGCGGTGTCCGGCGTGGAGCTGGACGCCATGAACGACGAGGAGCTGGACAAAAAACTCGCCTGCATCTCGGTCTATGCCCGCGTTTCGCCCGAGCATAAGATCCGCATTGTCGAAGCTTGGCAGCGGCAGGGATGCATTGTGTCGATGACCGGCGACGGCGTCAACGACGCACCCGCGCTCAAGGCAGCCGATATTGGCGTCGCCATGGGCATCACCGGCACCGAGGTCTCCAAGGATGCGGCGGCCATGATTCTCGCGGATGACAATTTTGCAACCATTGTCGGTGCAGTGGTCAATGGCCGCGGGGTATATACCAATATCAAAAATGCAATTAATTTCCTTCTATCAGGCAATATGGCGGGCATCCTTTGCGTATTGTTCACGTCCATCATGGCATTGCCCAACCCGTTTGCACCTGTTCATTTGTTGTTTATCAATTTGCTCACCGACTCACTTCCGGCCATTGCCATTGGTGTAGAGCCTGCAACAGGTGATCTGCTGCGCCAGCGGCCGCGCGATCCCAAGGAGCCGATTCTAAATAAGCCGCTGTTGCTGCGCATCTTTGTGTACGGCGCGCTCATCGCCTGTGCAACAATGGCGTCCTACTATATCGGACTGCAAAGCGGCGGGGCTGCGTTGGCGATGACCCTGGCGTTTGCAACCTTGACCCTGTCGCGTTTGTTCCATGGCTTTAACTGCCGTGGGGAAAAGTCGATCTTCGGGCTGGGCTTTGGCACCAACCGCGCAAGCCTGCTCGCATTTGTAGCCGGCGTACTGCTGCTGGCGGCGGTGTTGTTCATCCCGGGACTCAGCAGCCTGTTCCAGGTGGCTTCTTTCACAGCCCAACAAATCGGCTTGGCCGCACTGTTGGCGCTGCTGCCCACCGTGGTTATCCAGGCATATAAAATCTACCGCGACGCCAAGCAATAACCTACAAATAAAAAGGGCCTTGCTTCCACTGGAGGCAAGGCCCTTTTGCTTGCAAAAATCCCCCTGGCATAACCCCCGCCAGGGGGACAGTGTGCAATCTTATTCTTCGTCCTCGTCCTCGCCGGTCAACAGCGCACGGATGGACAGGGAAACCTTCTTCTTTTCTTCGTTGATGTCGATGATCTTGGCATCCACCTCTTCACCGATGGACAGGGTCTCGTCAGCCTTAGCGATGCGATGATCGGCAATCTGAGAGATGTGGATCAAGCCGTCTACACCCGGGACGATCTCAGCGAATGCGCCGAACGGCATAAACTTGAGGATCTTGACCTTGGCGGTATCGCCAACCGAATACTGGGATGTAAAGATGTTCCACGGATTATCCTCTTCGCGCTTGTAACCCAGCGAAATCTTGCGATTCTCGCGGTCCAGGCCGATGACATAAACCTTAACTTGGTCGCCAATCGAAACCACCTCAGAGGGGTGCTTAATCCGGCCCCAAGACAGCTCAGAGATGTGGATCATGCCGTCTACACCGCCGATATCCACAAATGCGCCATAGGAAGTCAGGCTCTTAACCGTGCCTTCATACTCGTTGCCAACTTCGATAGTCTCCCAAATTTTTTCAGCTGCTGCTTTGCGTGCCTCCTGCAGGACCGCGCGGATCGAGCCGACCACGCGCTTGCGCTGCCGGTTGATCTCGGTGATATAGAACGACTGCTTGGTCTTGACCAGCTTGCTCATGGAGTCATCCTTGGGCACGCCAGTCTGGGAAGCTGGAATAAATACGCGCACGCCAAACGCACTGGCCACAACACCGCCACGGTTTTCTTCGGTGATGATACCTTCTACAATTGTGTGCTCTTCCTTGGCTGCCTCAATCATCTCCCAGCCCTTGAGCTGGTCTACGCGCTTTTTAGACAGCGAAATCAGGCCTTCGCCATCGTTTACGCGGACAACGACTGCCTCGATTTCGTCGCCTGGGTGGATATTCTCCTCCACGTTGTAGGACGGATCATCCGACAATTCTTCGATCGGGATATAAGCAGTCTGCTTGGTTCCCAGATCGACCTGCACGTCCTTCGGAGAAATTGCAATTACAGTGCCGGTTACTTTTTCTCCGTTCTTTATAGACTTGAGGGATTCCTCCAGCATCGCGGCGAAATCCTCACCAGTTTCCACTTTCATTTCTTCGCTCATCATGTCACTGACCTCCTTAATAATCCATGCCGGGGTGGAAGCGCCTGCTGTGATCCCAATCGTAGGGCTTCCTAACCGGGTTATCTCATCTGCCTTCCATTCGGTTGCGTCCTCAATGTAGAATACATACGGGCAGAGAGTTTTGCTGATTTCATAGAGCCGCTTTGTGTTCGAGCTCTGTTTATCCCCAATCACAATCATGCATCCCGATTTTCCGGCAAGAAGACGAGCCTCGGCTTGGCGCTCGTCTGTCGCATTACATATTGTATCAAATATTTTGCAGTTTGTACACCTTTTTTTCAGAATTTTCACAGAAATATCCCACACCGCCCGGTTGAGGGTGGTTTGTCCGACCACGCTGAGGGGGTCGTCAGCAGTGAAAATGCCTTGGGAAAAAGCGGCATCCAGTTGGTCGGGGGATTGAAAGACCGCCGCGTGGCCACACCATCCTGCAATCCCGACGACCTCTGGGTGACCAGGGCTGCCAAGAATTATAATTTTGCGTCCTTGTGCATATTCTTTCGCCACAATCCGGTGAATTTTGGAGACAAATGGGCAGGTCGCATCCGATACTGTGCAGCCTTTTTGCGCAAGCGTTTCATAGACCGTACGGGGGACGCCGTGGGCGCGAATTAATACAGGCGCGCCATCTGGTATTTCATCCAGCGTGTGGGCGGTACGCATTCCAAGCCCTTCTAGGCGACGGATCTCGTGGGTGTTATGGATAATTTCCCCATAACAGTAGACCGGCTGCTGCTGCCGGGCCAGCTGCTCGGCCATATCGACCGCCCGCCGAACACCAAAGCAGAATCCGGCCGTTTTGGCCACCTGTACCCGGCTCACTGCTCAGCCTCCCGCAACGCATAGATGCGGCGCAAAATTTCCTCGGATACGGCGGCGTAATCGCGCGTTTTGGGGTCGGGCTGAAAGGGCTTGCCAAAGATGACGACCGCCCGGCAGCGGCGGGTTTTGTTCTCTGTGACATATACGGGGACAATCGGTGCGCGCGTGCGCACCGCCAGCATAGCAGCGCCCTCCTTGGCCTCATGTTCACCGCCGCCACGGGTACCCTGTGGAAAAATAATGAGCTTGTTTCCATCCTTCACCGCTTGTAAAGCGGTTTTAATCGCGGTAATATCGGCCCGATCACGGTCCACAGGGAAAGCACCCAGCCAGGCGATGAGCCGGCCGAAAAATTTACCTTGAAACAGCTCTTTTTTTGCCATGAGACGAATGCGGATGGGGTTGCCGATGGCGGCCGACACCAACGGCGGATCGATGACGTCCGAATGGTTGGGACAAATTACGCAGCCGCCTTCTGGGATATTTTCGTGGCCAATCACCTTATAGCCGAAATACAAATGCAGGGCAAACGCTACACATGGCAGCGCAAGATGCTGAAAGATGGGATGAAACTTTGCCATAAAAACCTCCTTGGGATGGCCGGTCAGCACGGCTTCCCGTTTTATACCTCCTGCGCCTTGCGGATGATTCGCAAAGCGGCGTCAATGCTCTCTTCGAGCGTTAAGTTGCTTGTATCGAGCAGCACAGCGTCGGGCGCGCGGCGTAAGGGCGCAACCGCCCGGCCGGCGTCCATCGAATCGCGCCGGGCCATATCGGCGAGCACCTGTTCCAAGGTTGTCTGCTGGCCTTTTTCGCACAGCTCGGCACACCGGCGTTCGGCGCGTTTTTCAGCTGAGGCGGTCAGAAAAATCTTTACATCTGCTTGCGGCAGAATGACTGTGCCAATGTCGCGCCCATCCATCACAACGCTGTTTTTGACCGCCATGTCGCGCTGGATGCCGAGCAAGAACTCTCGCACCTCGGGGACCGATGACACACGGGAGGCAAACTGTGAAATTTGCGGGGTGCGGATGAGGTCGGTGACATCCTCGCCGTTTAAGTAGACCCGCTGCAGGTCGAGCAAATACCGCAGCTCAATTTGCAGGTCAGGCAGCACCGAAATGACCTCTTGCCGGTCCATGGCGTCATAACCGCGCCGGCACACCGCCAGTCCGATCGCGCGGTACAGTGCGCCGGTGTCCACATACAGAAAGCCGAGCGTTTTGGCACACGCCCGCGCAATCGTACTTTTGCCAGCCCCGGACGGACCGTCGATGGCAACTGAAATTCGTTTCATTTTGTATCCTCCTCCAAAGCCGCGGAAAGGCCGGCCAAACGGCCGGTCGCCCAGGCGATTTGCAGATTGAAACCGCCGGTGTAAGCGTCCACATCCAGCACTTCTCCAGCAAAATACAGGCCCTTCACCTTTTTGGAAGCCATGTTTTTGGGGTTGACCTCCTTGACTGACACGCCGCCGGTCGTGATGATGGCCTCAGCGATCGGCCGTGCGCCTGCAATGCGCACCGGGAAGGCCTTGAGAATATTTATCAGTTTTTGCCTTTCGATCCGGGTAACCGAATGCACCTTTTCGCGCGGGTCGATGCCGGACAGCTGTACGACCACCGGAATGAGTTTGCGCGGCAGCAGCTCGCCCAGAGCGTTGATAAAATCGCTGTTTTTGTGCTTTTCAAAGTCGGAAAGTAAGCGCTTATCCAGGGTCTTTTCGTCAAGTGCAGGCTTGAGATCGATCGCAAGACGGTAGGTTTTGCTGCCAAAATGGCGCAAATGTGCCGAAGCGGACAAAATCAGCGGGCCGGATACGCCAAAATGGGTGAAGAGCATCTCACCAAACTCCTCAAACACCTTTTTTTCATTTTCAAAGGCGGAAACACGCACATTTTTCAGCGAAAGCCCCATGAGCTCCCGGCACAGCTCGCCGTCCTCGACCAGCGGGACCAGGGAGGGCCGGGGCGGGATGACCGTATGCCCCAGCGCGCGGGCAAAGCGGTAGCCGTCGCCGGTCGAGCCGGTCGCCGGATAGGATGCCCCACCAGTGGCTACAATCACGCGGGTGGCCGGGTAGTCTTTGCCGCCCGCCCGCACGCCGCAAATGGCGCCGTCCTGCGTGAGCAGCGCCTGCACCGGATAAAAGACAAGTTGTACGCCTTGCTCTTTGACAAAATGGAACAAGGCGTCCACAACATCGGCCGCCTTGTCGGACACCGGGAATACCCGTCCGCCGCGCTCGGTCTTCAGCGGCACCCCGCGCGCTTCAAAGAAGGCCATGACCTGTGTCGGGGGAAACTGCCCGAGTGCCGAATATAAAAAGCGCGGGTTGACTGGGACATGATCCAGCACTTGCTGCACGGCGCAATTGTTGGTCAAGTTGCAGCGGCCCTTGCCGGTGATGTAGAGCTTGCGGCCCACCTTGGGGTTGGTTTCAAATAAGCGCACCTGCGCGCCGCTTTGGGCGGCAAATCCGGCGGCCATCAGCCCAGCGGCGCCGCCGCCCACAACCGCGATGGTTTGCGTGGTCAAAATTGAAAAACCTCTTTCTGTTAGGATTCATCTTCCACCGATTCATACACATGGTATTCATCCCAGATGGATTCGAGTTGGTTGAAGGTGGATTCAACCTCCTCCTGCCGGCCCATGGTCACTTGCACGATCAGCGCGTTGATGACCGACAGTGGGGCTACCAACGAATCGACGAAGCTGGCCATGTCGCTCTTGGCGATCAGTGTGTGGTCAGCGTAGCGCGCCAGGGGGGACAAACGGGAGTCGGTCAACGCGATAACTTTGGCGCCGCGGTCCTTGGAATACTTCATGGCCGACAGCGTGCGCTGGGAGTAGCGCGGGAAACTGATGCCAACGAACACATCCTCAGGGCCGATGTGCAGCAGCTGCTCGAAAATTTCGCTGACACTGTTGGTGTAAAGCACGCAGACATTTTCAAACAGCAGGGTAAAATAAAATCCCATAAAGTTGGCCAATGCGCTGGCCGAACGGACACCCAAGATATAGATTTTGCGTGCGCCCGCGATGGCCTCGGCTGAGCGGTGAAAGGCATCGCGGTCCAGCTCGTCGAGTGTCAGGCGGATTTTTTCCACATCCGAGCCCAGCACGGTTTCGAGCACATCCCGGTTGCCCATACGGTCGCCCGCGACCTCCATACGCTGCACAGCGGTCAAGCGGTTGCGGATCATCTCCTGCAACGCCTTTTGCAGGTGCGGGTATCCATCATACCCCAGCTCAGTGGCAAAGCGGACAACGGTCGATTCACTGACGCCAACCGTAGCCCCCAAGCGGCTGGCGGTCATAAATGCGGCCTTGTCATAATGTTCGGCGATATAGCGGGCAATGAGCCGCTGACCTTTTGAAAAACCGGATAGGTTGGTTTGAATTTTGCTCATGAGATCATTCACGACTGAATACTCTCCCCTTGACAAATTTCCTATGTTTATTTTACTGGCCCCGCATGAAAATTGCAAGTTCTTTCGGACTGTTCATGCAAAATTCAAAGAATTTTTTTACATCCCATGTTTGACAGGCGGATGCGTGCAGGGCAGCGCTAGGGGGATGCATTGGTCAAAATTCTGGCGGCAGACCTTCAACCATTGCATTACAGGAGAAAATCCGGTATACTTAAACGATAAAAGCTGATCGAGACCGTGTGATGAAATAGCGAGGGTGGCGGAAAATGCCGATCGTGCAGAACCCGATTGGCAGCCCCGCTTGCACACACTAGGTAATTTACCTGAAAGGAGAGCCTTGCGATGAAGATCCAGATCGAACGCGGAGATATCACAACCTATGCAGTAGACGCCATTGTCAATGCAGCCAACACTTCTCTCTTGGGCGGTGGCGGGGTGGATGGCGCCATCCATCGCGCCGCAGGCCCCGAACTGTTGGCCGAATGCCGCACGTTAAACGGTTGCCAAACCGGCCAGGCCAAGATCACAAAGGGCTACCGGCTACCGGCTAAGTTCGTCATCCACACGCCAGGACCTGTCTGGCGGGGCGGGACCCATGGCGAAGCTGCGCTGTTGCGCGACAGCTATCGCAATAGCCTGCTACTTGCACAGGAAAACGGCTGCCAGAGCGTAGCATTTCCATCGATTAGCACCGGGGTCTACCACTTTCCCCTCGAACAAGCGGCCGAGATCGCCTGTGCCACCATCCGGCAGACCCTGGCTGAATGCCCGGGCATCCAAACGGTCTATGTCGTGTGCTTTAACCAGCAGACTTTGGATGCTTTCCGGCGCGCGGAGCAAAAACTGCTATGAAGACGCTTTATGCGGCGTGCCGTCTGTGCCCGCGGGCATGCGGCGTCAACCGGCTGGCGGGGGAAAAAGGGGCATGCGGCGCAACCGCCCGCTTGGAGCTCAGCCGCGCCGCCTTACATCTGTGGGAAGAACCGCCGCTGACCGGCGCGAAAGGCTCGGGGACGGTGTTTTTCACCCACTGTGCGCTGGGGTGTGTATACTGCCAGAACCGTGCAATTAGCGTGCGCCAAGCCACCGGTGTGCCGACAGACGAAGTGCGTCTGGCGCAGATCTTCTTGGAGCTGCAGGCGCAGGGCGCGCAGAATGTCAATTTGGTCACAGCCGGGCAGTATTTGCCCCATGTGGTTTTGGGTATCCGCCGGGCGCGCGCGGACGGCTTGCGCATCCCGGTGGTGTATAACTGCGGCGGCTATGAATCGCCGGACGCGCTGCGGCTGCTGGACGGATTGGTGCAAATCTACCTGCCCGATTTGAAGTATTATAGCAGCTATTATGCCGGGATGTATTCGAATGCGCCCGATTATTTTGAGGTTGCAGATGTGGCAATCGGGGAAATGGTGCGCCAGGCCGGTCCGGTCGCATTCGATTCCCAGGGGAATATGCTGCGCGGTGTTATCATCCGCCACCTGATGCTGCCCGGCCTTTTGGGCGACACCAAGCAGGTGCTCCGGCACATCGCCGCGCATTGGGGCGATCGGGTGCAAGTCAGCTTGATGCGGCAGTATACCCCCACCGGCATGGAGGGGTATCCTGAACTTGACCGCACTGTCACGCAGGAAGAATACGACGAAGCGGTGCAATATTTTTCCGACCTGGGTCTTTGCGGCTATTTGCAGGATGCGGAAACTGCGTCCGAAAGCTTTATCCCCTCTTTTTTAGGAGAGGGGATTTGAAGGCGCTTGACGGCGCGGAAAAAGTGTGCTATATTGAATGTACTTTAGAAGTTTATAGCGAAATATGCGATGAAAAGAAGAGTACTCGGCAGGCAAACGCAACAGAGAGCTTTCGTTTGGTGAAAGAAAGCGCGCACTTGCAGCCGTGGAAAATGGCCTTGGAGCTGCGCACCGACCCTGCACTTTTGCGGGTTAGGATGCGATGGGCGCGCCCATTACAGCGCTTGGAGTATCGGAATAGGCCTGTACTCGACAAGGTCCGCACTGTGAGGTGCGGATGAACCAAAGGTGGTACCACGAAGCTATGCTCTCGTCCTTCGGCAAGGAGGACGGGGGCTTTTTTATTGTTGGAAAGGAGAATCAATATGCAAATTACATTGCGCAAATGGGAAGAACGGGACAGGAACAGTCTGGCGCAGTATGCAAACAACCCCAAAATTTCGGCCTGCCTGCGGGATACGTTTCCATATCCCTACACAGAAGAGGACGCTGCATTTTTTATCCGCACGGCGCGCCATGCCCATTCGGAACGGGAATGGGTTCTGGCGATCGATTGCTGTGGTCAGGCCATTGGGGGCATCACGTTACAATTTGGCAGCGATGTATACGCACGCACGGCCGAGCTGGGGTATTGGGTAGGCGAGCCCTATTGGAACCAAGGCGCTGCAACCCAGGCCGTACAAGCATTGTGTACACGCGCTTTTGCGGAAACCCCTACGGTGCGTATCCAAGCCGAGGTGTTTGCCAACAATCCCGCGTCTATCCAGGTGTTGCAAAAAAACCGCTTCATCCAAGAAGGCTATTTTTGCAATCGGATTTACAAACAGGGGAGGTTTCTCGATTCGGTTTTGTTTGCCTTCTTGAAGTGAGCAAGGCGTTCAAAAAACAGGTACCCAGTGGGTTCGGCCTAGTTCACGGTCTGTTTCCGGTTACAATTTTATTACGGTGCCACTAGAGAACTTGACAGGATTCGACAGATACAGTATCCTTAACTCAGTATCGAGTTTTACCGAAATACTTTTCCATTTAAAAGGAAGCCGTTGATCGAACAGTTCGGTGGATGCACACCGAACTGTTTTAACATCTGAGAGTGTTTTAACTTTAGAAAAATGGGGTAAATCTGATGATTCCAAATAAGAAATTGCTTGCTTTCATAACTGTAATGGTATTTGCCTTTACAACCATATCCGGATGTGCGGGTGGGAAAGGCGCGTCAAGTGAAAGCCCAGACAGCGCTGCGGCGAGCAGTGCGCCGGCAGCATCCCAATCGGCGGCGGATGAACCGCCGCAGCCGGCCGATTTGTCCACGGCCGCTATGGTGGGCAATTCTTACTTAGAAGGGTTCGTCGGGTACAATATCCTGCCGGAAACCGATTGCTTTTTCCGGGTTGGCTTGACCATCCGTACGGTGTTCACCGAACCGATGATTGGCCGCGATATTCCGGTGATCGACGAGCTGAGCAACGGGAAAACCTATGACCGGGTTTTCCTGTGTTTCGGTGAAAATGAGTTGGGATGGACCAATTTGCAGGCCTTTTACGACGGATATGGCGACGTGATCGATGCAGTTCGGGCGCGCCAGCCCGAAGCAGCCGTCTATGTGCAATCGATCTTGCCGGTATCTGCCGAGGTGTCGGCAAAGAATCAGGATTCCACCAACAACGATCGTATCCGGCAGTTCAACGAGATGCTCAAGCAGCTGGCAAGCGAGAAGGACGCGGTCTATTTGGACGTGGCCTCGGTGATGACCGACGAAAACGGAAACCTGCCCGATGGCGCCGCGACAGACGGCATCCATCCGGGAATTGAATACTATGAAATTTGGGCGGAATATCTGCGGGAAAATGCAATTCTGCCGAGCGAATAGAGGAGAAATAACCGATGAAAAGCAAAAGAACTTTACAGGCATTTGTAGGACTGGCTCTTGCCTTTACACTGACCGCTTGCGGCGGACAAACCGAGATCGATCCTGCGCAGGCACTCTCTTCTATGGAGGAGCAGCTGACCTTCACCGACCAGCTGGCCCAAATTGACAAGAGCGGCGCTTGCCGTGCATATGGTGTGGAGGAGGATCTGGTGGAGGACTGTGCCGCCCTGTCCGGTTCGGGCGCCACGGCTGAAAGCCTTTCGGTCTGGAAAGCAGTGGATGCGGACAGCGCCGAACAGATCGAGTCCCAGCTGCAAACCTTTGTGGACGGCTACATCGAGGGCTATGCATCGTACAAGCCCGAAGAGGTCCCCAAGTTAGAGAGTGCCATTTTGTCCCGCTCGGGTGTGTACGTCATCCTGTGCGTTTCGGCGGACAATGAGGCGGCCCAATCGGTGGTTGAGCAAGCGCTGCAATCCTAACAAAGCGGAGAAAGGACGCGCGCTTTGAGCTTTGCCAGTTTAACGTTTTTGTATTTTTTCCTGCCCTTGGTTTTGCTGGGGTATTATCTCTTGCCCAATGGGCTGCGCAACGGGTTCCTCCTGCTCGCCAACCTGGTGTTTTATGCGTGGGGGGAGCCCTCCTTTCTGTTTGTCATCTTATTGACAACCATTGTGAATTTCTGTGCGGCAAAATGGATGGTCAAGCGCCCAGAAGGCAAGAAAATGTGGGCGGCAGCGGCGATTGCCATCGACTTGCTGCTGCTTTTGGTGTTTAAATATGCGGCGTTTGTCGTGGATACCTTGCGGCCGCTCTTTTTTTGGACCGAGCTGCCCCATTTGGACATCACGCTGCCGCTGGGCATCTCCTTTTACACCTTCCAGGTGCTGTCCTACATCATCGATGTATACCGCGCCGACGTGCAGCCCGAAAAAGGATTTGTCCGCTTTGCTACCTACATGACTCTGTTCCCACAGCTCATCGCTGGACCCATTATCCGTTACCGCGACCTGGCCGACCAGCTGGGCGTGCGGCGGCAGAACCTGCAACGGTTTGCCGACGGCGTGCGGCTGCTTCTCATCGGGCTGAGCAAAAAAATCTTGCTGGCCAACCCCATGGGCGCGCTGTGGGAGGGGTTGCAGGCCGCGCCCGCAGAAAACGGGCTGCTGGGCGCCTGGCTGGGCGCGCTGGCGTTTACGCTGCAAATCTACCTGGATTTCAGCGCCTATTCGGATATGGCGCGTGGGCTAGGTAAGCTGTTTGGCTTTGAGATCCCGATCAACTTCGACTATCCCTATATTTCGCGCAGTATTACCGAGTTTTGGCGGCGCTGGCACATTTCGCTGGGCACCTGGTTCCGCGACTATGTCTATTTCCCGCTGGGCGGCAGCCGCGCGAGCCGCGGGAGAACCGTGCGCAATCTGTTGGTGGTGTGGGCGCTGACCGGCCTGTGGCACGGCGCAAGCTGGAACTTTGTGCTGTGGGGGCTGTATTACTTCGCGCTGCTCGTTCTGGAAAAGCTGTGGCTGGGCCGGATACTCAGCCGGTGCCCGGGCTGGGTCTGCCATGTGTACGCCATGTTTTTCGTCGTGGTGGGCTGGGTGCTGTTCGCCTTTGACGGGTTTGACGGCCTGGGCGGCTATTTGTACGCGATGTTCTGCCCGGCGGACGGCCTGATCGGTGAACACGCGCGGGTACTGGCGCTGACCTATGCGCCGCTCGTGTGCGTCTCCATTTTGGCCTGCCTGCCGCTGGGCAAAAAGCTGGCCGGGCGATGGAAGCAAAAGGTGGCCTGGCCGGTGGCCGAATGTCTGCTGTGCGGCGGGGCGGTGCTGCTGTGCACGGCCTCGCTGGTCGCGCAGAGCTATAACCCCTTCTTGTATTTCCGGTTTTAAGGGGGTATACGCATGAAAAAACAAAATCTTGTGTTGACGGTCGGGTTTTGCCTGCTGCTAGCCGGAATGCAGGCGGCCTTTTGGCTGCTGCCCAAACAGAGCTTTTCGGAGAATGAAAAGCGGGTGTTGCAGGAGGTCCCGTCCTTTAGCCTGTCCAGCTTGTGGAGCGGCCGGTGGTTCCAATCCATGGATTCCTACTTTTCCGACCATTTTGCCGGGCGGGATTTCTGGGTGGGCCTGCATGCCTACGCCAACCAGCTGGAGGGGCTGAACGCCGCCGGGGAGATCTACCGCGGCAAGGACGGCTGGCTGCTGCACCGGCCGGTGGAGGCGGGTGATATCTGGGAACAGAACCTGCAAACGCTTTCGGATTTTGCGGAGCAGCATCACAATTTGACCATGCTGTGCATCCCGACCACGGGCGCGGTGATGACCGACAAGCTGCCCGCGCTGCACGACCGCTATCCGGACCAGGACCTGCTCGCCGCATTGCAGCAGTCGTGTGACGGGATGCAGTGGGTGGATTTGCTGCCTGTGCTGGCCGAAAACAAGGATGCGGGCGTGTATTACCGGACCGACCACCATTGGACCAGCTATGGCGCCTACCTGGGCTACTGCGCCCTGGCTAGGGCCTGGGGGCTGGACGCGGCCGCGCAAACCGACTACCAAATCCAAACCCACGATGGGTTTTATGGGACCGCCTATTCGGAAAGCGGCCTGTGGGCGACTGCGCCGGACAGCATCGCCCTATGGACCGACCCGGCAGTCCAGATCCATACGACCATCTACGACCAGAACATCCCGGCCCCGATCGAGCAAGAGGGAGTCTTTTTCCGCGAGCATCTGGAACAGGCCGACCAGTACCCGGTGTTTTTAGACGGCAACCACGCGCGCGTGACCTTGACGTCAGATGCGCCGGGCGGTAAGTTGCTCGTGGTCCGCGATTCGTTTGCCCATTGCTTGGCCCCCTTTTTCAGCCGCCACTTCCAGACGGTTGACCTGATCGACCTGCGATATTTTAAGGAGCAGACCATCTCCCAGCTGATAAAGCAGAACCAGTACGACCGGGTTTTGTTTGTCTTTGGTCTGGATACCCTGACCAGTGACCGCAGCCTGCAATGGCTGGAATGACGGCCGAACGATATAGAGCACCGGCAGCCCCGGAAAGCGATGGATGTGCGCTTTCCGGGGCTGTTTTGCATGGGGCAGTGCCGGAAAACGTGCAGACGGTAGGCGAGGGGATGGGGCCACTGTCAAGACTCCCAAAAATAAGGGCAAAGTTTTGTGAAATCAGACAAAAGTAACTGTGATAAAATAGATATATATTGACAAAGCGTCGGAAAGTAAGGTAAAATAGACATATAGAAAATACTTTTGCAAAAGTACCGGACTCAAAAGGAGAGAGAGCTATGGAATATTTGCTGGGTGTTGACATTGGCACATCGGGAACTAAAACCGTGCTGTTTGATACGCAAGGGAATGTGGCGGCCTCCAAAACCATCGAATATCCGATGCAGCAGCCGCAAAACGGCTGGGCCGAACAAAACCCCGAGGACTGGTGGCAGGCGGTCTGCGGCGGCATCCGGGCGGTTGTGGCGCAGAGCGGCGCGGCGCCGGGGGAGATTGTGGGCGTCGGGCTGTCCGGGCAAATGCACTCTTTGGTCATGCTGGACGCGGACAACCAGGTATTGCGCCCGGCTATCCTGTGGTGCGACCAGCGCACCGCTGCTGAATGTGAGGAGATTTACCGGCGCGTGGGCAAGGAGCGCTACATCGAGCTGACCGCCAACCCGGCACTGACCGGTTTTACGGCTGGCAAGATCCTGTGGGTGCGCAACCATGAACCGGAAATCTATGCAAAATGCCGTCACATCCTGCTGGCCAAGGACTATGTCCGGCTGCGCCTGACCGGTGTGTATGCGACCGAAGTGTCCGACGCTTCGGGCATGGGCCTATTGGATGTGCCCCATCGCTGCTGGTCGGACGAGGTGCTCGAAAAGCTGGAGATCGACCGCGCGCTGCTCGCCGAGGTCTATGAGAGCCCTGAGGTCACCGGCCGCATCACCGCCGAAGCCGCCCAGCTGACCGGCCTGGCCGAGGGTACGCCGGTGGTCGGCGGCGCGGGCGACAACGCAGCTGCCGCGGTCGGCACCGGCGTGGTGGAGGACGGCCAAGCCTTTGCTACCATCGGCACTTCGGGCGTGGTGTTCGCGCACACCAGCGGCCTTTCGGTCGACCCCAAGGGCCGCGTGCACACCTTCTGCTGCGCGGTGCCGGGCGCATGGCACGTCATGGGCGTGACGCTGGCGGCAGGGCAGTCGCTCAAGTGGTACAAGGACCAGTTCTGCGGGCTGGACTGCCAGCAGGCCGAACAAGAAGGGGTGGACCCCTATGTGCTGCTCGACCGCGCCGCCGAACAGGTGCCGATCGGCTCCAACCGGCTGCTCTATCTGCCCTATCTGATGGGCGAGCGCACCCCGCACCTGGACCCCGATTGCCGCGGCGCCTTTGTCGGCCTGTCCGGGATGCACACCCGCTATGACCTGCTGCGCGCGGTGATGGAGGGCGTGACCTTCAGCCTGCGCGACTGCGCTGAAATTTTGCGCGAGATGCAGGTACATCCGACCCAAATTTTGGCCTGTGGCGGCGGCGGGACCTCGCCGTTGTGGCGGCAAATGCTGGCCGACGTGCTCGGCTGCCCGGTCGCGACCACGGTCAGCAAGGAGGGGCCGGCGCTCGGCGTGGCCATCCTGGCCGGCGTGGGCGCAGGCGTGTACGGCTCGGTCGAAGAGGGGTGCCGCAAGCTGATCGCGGTCAATGCCGCGCAAGCGCCCATCCCGGAAAACGTGCAGGCCTACCAGGCGTTTTATGAAATCTATCGGGCGCTGTACCCAGCGCTGCGCGATTCCTACCACGCGCTGGCACAGCTGTGACAAAAGGAGTGCGGAACTATGAAGATTCAATCGGTTTATGACGAAGCGTTTGCCGTCTATGGGCGGGTGCTGGAGGGCTTTGACTTTGGCAGCCTGCTGGATACCTTGCAGGACAAGACCCCGCGCCCGGATGACGGGGTGGTCTATGTGCCGGGCGACGCGGCGCTGGAGGCGGACGCGGCCTATGCGGTGCTGCGCGACCATGTCTACGGCGGTATGCCCATCCAAATCGGCTACTGCAACGGCACCAACACCAAGCTTAACTGTGTGGAATACCATCGCGACAGCGAAATCGACATCGGCGCACAGGACTTCATCCTGCTCGTGGCGCGGCAGCAGGACATTGCACCCGACCACACGCTGGACACCGGCAAGGTGGAAGCCTTCCTGGCGCCCGCAGGCGCGGCAATCGAGCTGTACGCGACCACGCTGCACTACGCCCCCTGTGACGCCAAGCCCCAAGCCGGGTTCCGGGTGGTCATTGTGCTGCCCGAGGGCACCAACACCGAGCCGCCCGCCCTCACCGACCTGCACATGGACGACCGGCTGCTGCGCGCGCGCAACAAGTGGCTGATCGCCCATCCGGACGCGGCCGAAGCCCAGGACGGCGCCTTTGTCGGCCTGACAGGGGAGAACATCGACATCGCACCCGCGCTCTGCGCGCAGGCATAACAAAAGGAGGATACCAATATGAAGAACATTCCGGAAATCAAAATGGGGATTATTTCGGTCAGCCGCAGCTGCTTCCCGATCTCGCTGTCGGAAAAGCGCCGGGCCAACGTGGTCAAGGCCTACGGCAGCGGGCTGTATGAATGCCCGGTGTGCGTGGAGACCGAGCTGGACGCCAAAAAAGCCGTCGAGGACGTGAAGCAGGCGGGCGTCAACGCGCTGTGCGTCTATCTGGGCAACTTTGGCCCGGAAACCCCGGAAACCATGATCGCAGAACTGTTCGACGGCCCGATCATGTACACCTCGGCCGCCGAGGGCGACGGCGACCTGTTCGACGGCCGCGGCGACGCCTACTGCGGCATGCTCAACGCCTCCTACAACCTGGGCATCCGCGGCAAAAAGGTCTATATCCCTGAATACCCCTGCGGCACGGCCGACGAGGTCGCCGCGCAGATTCGGGAATTTGTGCCCATCGCACGCGCACTGGTCGGCCTCAAGGGGCTGAAAATCTTCGCGTTCGGCCCGCGGCCCAACGATTTTGTCGCCTGCAACGCGCCCATCAAGGCGCTGTACGACCTGGGTGTATCGGTCGAAGAGCATTCTGAACTGGACCTGCTGGTCGCCTACAACAAGCACAAGGACGATCCGCGTATCCCGGCCAAAGCCAAGGAGATGGCCGAAGAGCTGGGCAGCGACAACCCCTATGCGGGCGTGCTGCCGCGCCTGGCTCAGTATGAGCTGACGTTGGAGGACTGGATGGCCGACAACCTGGGCTGCTCGCAGTATGCCGCCTTTGCCAATAAGTGCTGGCCGGCCTTCCAGACCGAGTTCGGCTTTGTGCCCTGCTATGTCAACTCGCGCTTTACCGGCCGCGGCATCCCGATTTCGTGCGAGGTGGATATCTACGGCGCGCTGAGTGAATACATCGGCTTGTGCGTATCCGGTTCGCCGGTCACCCTGCTCGACATCAACAACTCGGTGCCCGCCCAGATCTACGAGGAGGATATCAAGGGCAAAGCAAATTACCGCCTGAACGAAACCTTCATGGGCTTCCACTGTGGCAACACCTGCTCTTCGCTGCTCAAAAACCCGCACATGGGTTACCAGCTCATCATGAAGCGCCAGCTCGAGCCCGACCTGGCCGAGCCCGACATCACCCGCGGCACCATGGAGGGCGATATCAAGGCAGGCGATATCACCTTCTACCGGCTGCAATCGACGGCCAGCACCCAGCTGCGCGCCTACATCGCCCAGGGCGAGATTTTGGACGTGCCCAGCCGCTCGTTCGGCTCGATCGGTGTATTCGCCATCCCGGAGATGAACCGGTTCTACCGCCATGTGCTCATCGAAAAGCAGTATCCGCACCACGGGGCTGTGGCGTTCGGTCACTACGGCAAGGCGTTGTTTGAGGTGTTCAAGTACCTGGGTGTGGGCGATATCGCCTACAACCGGCCGGCAAGCTTGCCCTATCCGAGCGAGAATCCGTTTGCATAATCTTTTTCTGCGCAGGGAAATGGGTTGCTCCCTAAAAAAGCCCATTTCCTTGCGTCTAACAAAAGTCATGTGATTTTTGCCCCTTTCAAAAAGCGCAAAGATGAAACCAAAATAAAGACACCCGCCTAAAAATTACACAAGATTCTGATGATATAGACAAAAATGCGCAACATTTTGATTGTTTTTTAGGTAAGCAGATGCTATAATAACAACATAGATTAGATAATAGTGCTAAAAAAGAAGGCGTGAATGCAGATTTTATAGTGAAATTGTCGTTCTGTGAAGATGGACCAAATTTGCAAGTCTGTACGGATTCACACAGCGCTTTTGGAAAAGGCGAGGCCTTTCTTACGTGGATATAGACCGGCTCGCCGGTTTATATAGAGAAGAAGACTTCATTTTTAAGGAGGAGAAGAAATGAAAAAGAGAAGACTGTTCGCCGCCTTGACGGCAGCGGCTATGGCCGTGTCTATGACAGCCTGCACCAGCAGCGGCGACTCGGGTGGTGCTGCCGGCAGCACAGGTGGCGGCGGCGAAACCAAGGACATTTCTGATATCGTGGTCGGTGTTTCGGTCGGTAACACGACAGAGGAACGCTGGAACCGTGAAATCGAGATGTTCCGCCAGTATGGCGAAGAGCATGGTTTTGAGATGAACATCCAGATTGCGAACAACGACGTTAACCGTCAGATTTCGCAGTGTGAAAACCTGCTCAACCAGGGCGTTGACGTATTGATCGTACAGTCGCTGGACGCAGAGGCGGCTGGCCCGATTGTTCAATCGGCACATGATGCCGGCGTTCAGGTTATCGCATATGACCGCTTTATCATGAACAGCGACCTGGACTACTATGTAACCTTCGACTCGTTCAAGGTTGGCCAGGTTGAGGCCCAGTTCGTTGTTGACGCTGCTCCGTCTGGCAACTACATCTGGCTCAAGGGCGCTCCGGAAGACAACAACGCACATCTGGTAGCCGATGGCCAGGCTGACGTGCTGCAGCCGTACATCGACAGCGGCGACATCACCATCGTCACCGAGCAGTGGTGCACCGGTTGGGACCCGAACGAAGCGCTGTCCCATACCGAGAACGGCCTGAGCTTGGCTGGTAACGACATCCAGGGCGTTATCGCTTCCAACGACGGCACTGCGGGCGCAGCGGTAGAAGCGCTGGCAGCACAGGGCCTGGCTGGCACAGTTCCGATCTGCGGTCAGGACGCTGACTTGGCGGCTTGCCAGAGAATCGTAGAAGGCACCCAGACCGGTACGGTTTACAAGCCCTTGGCTCCGCTGAACCAGGCAGCTTGCGAACTGGCTGTTGCGATTGCAACCGGCGCATCCGACCCGATGAGCGAGGTTGACTCCAGCCTGGGTACTTGGCAGACCCTCAACAACAACACAAAGGATGTCAATTCCTTCACGGTTGACGTAGAAGCGATCGATGCCAGCAACATTTATGAGATTATCTGCGTACGCGACGAGTTCCACTCGGTAGAAGAAGTTTACGCGAACATCCCGCAGGATCAGTGGCCGACCGGTTCGGACACCAGCGGCGCGGCAAGCTCTGCAGCTGCATAAGCTCAATAAGCGGTAATTTCATACGAAATGTGAGAAGCGGGGTGCACGGTTGCATCGGGCGGCCGTGTGCCCCCTTTCTTTGCTGCAAAAAACGTAATTTGTCTTTTTTTGAAATTTGGGGGTGTATAGCATGTCCGATTATATTTTGCAGCTGCAAAATATAACCAAGGTTTTCCCCGGCGTAAAGGCGCTGTCCGACGTCAGCTTCGATGTGCAGCGCGGACAGGTCCATGCCCTAGTTGGTGAAAACGGCGCCGGTAAATCGACGCTGATCAAAGTTATTTGCGGCGTATATCCCTACGGTACATACGATGGTAAGGTCCTTTTTGAAGGGCAAGAATGCAAATTCAGAACCATCCGTGACGTAGAAAAAGCCGGCATCGCTTGTATCCACCAGGAGATGAACCTGGTGCCGGATATGAGCGTTAGTGAAAACATCTTTTTGAACAACCAGCCCAGTAAGATGGGTATTGTAGACTTCAACGTAATGCATGACCGTTGCGTTAAATTGTTAAAGGACGTCGGCTTGGACGTAAGCCCGGAAGAGATGGTGCGCAACCTGGGCGTCGGCCAGCAACAAATGGTCGAAATCGCCAAGGCACTGGCGCGCGACGTCAAGCTGTTGCTGCTCGACGAACCGACAGCGGCGCTGACCGAGGCCGAAGTAGACATCCTGCTCGACCTGGTCGATAAGCTGCGCCGGGAGCAGGGCGTAACCTGTATCTATATTTCCCACCGCTTGGACGAGATCATGCGCCTTTGCGACTCGATTACCGTCCTGCGCGACGGCCAAACCATCGACACCCGTCCCAAGTCCCAAATGTCCAAGGACGACATGATCTCCCTGATGGTCGGCCGCGAGATGACCAATATGTTTCCGCGCGAACCGCACACCCGTGGCGAGGTCGGATTTGAAATCAAGAATTTTACTGTTCCGCATCCGGATATCCCGGGGCGCAACATCATCAACAACGTCAGTCTCAAGGCCTATCGGGGCGAGATTTTGGGTATCAGCGGCCTGATGGGTGCCGGACGTACCGAATTGTTCACCGCGGTCTACGGCGCATACCGCACCAAAGGCACCGGCGAAGTATATATCGACGGCAAAAAGGTGGACATCAAAAAGCCGCTGGACGCACTGGAGGCCGGCTATGTCATCGTCAGCGAGGACCGCAAAAAATTGGGCCTCAACCTGATTATGAGCATCAAGGAAAACACCACACTGGCTGCGCTGGACAAGGTGTCCAAGTTCGGCATCCTCAACGACGACGCTGAAGTTGCCTACACGACCAAGTACGTCGAAGAGATCCGCACCAAGACACCAAGCATCGATGTGGCCGTCAACACGCTGTCGGGCGGTAACCAGCAGAAGGTCGTTTTGGCCAAGGCGCTGATGAGCGACCCCAAGGTCATGGTGCTCGACGAGCCGACACGCGGCATTGACGTCGGTGCAAAATATGAAATCTACAAGATTATGAATGAACTCGTGGATAAAGGCGTGGTAATCATCATGATCTCCTCGGAAATGGAAGAGATCCTGGGTATGAGCGACCGCATCCTCACGGTTGCAAACGGCGAGATTACCGGCGAATTTGACGTAAAGGACGCGACGCAGGAAATCCTGATGCGCGCCGCCGTAGGGAGGGGCTAAAGCAAAATGGCAACAGAGAAGAAGAAACTGGGCGCAAAAATAGATATCCGCATGTTGACGATGGTTCTTGTCCTCATCATCTTGTGGATTGCCTTCACCGCGACAACGGGCGGTAACTTTTTAACCACACGAAATCTTTCCAACCTGCTGCGTCAGGCAGCGTTTACAGGCATTATGGGCGTCGGCATGACGCTGGTCATCGTAACCGGCGGTATCGACCTTTCGGCTGGTATGACCATGGGCTTTATCGGCTGCGTTATGGCGGTCTGCCAGGTATGGTGGGGCCTGTCCACCCCGGTTACACTTGTAATCGGTTTGCTTGTCGGCATCATCATCGGTACGGCAGAAGGTGTGCTGATCGCTTACACGAGCGTTGCGCCCTTCATTGTAACCTTAGGTGCACAAATGATATTCCGCGGCGGTATGCTCGCCATAACAGGCGGCCAGACCATCGCACCATTCCAAGAATCCTATAAGTTCTGGGGCACACAGTATGTCCTGCCGTTCGCCGGCTGGATCATTGCGGCGGTCGCTATCATCGCGTTGCTGCTGGCCGAGCTCAACAAGCGCCGCCAGAAGCAGAAGTACGGCAGCGCATTGGAGCCGATGGGCGCCATGATCGGCCGCTGGGCGGTGATGTCGGTGCTGATCGTAGCGGCAGTATGGGTGCTCAACGACTTCCGCGGCATCCCGATCCCGGTACTGGTTATGGCAATTGTCGTCGTCATCTTCACCTTCATCGCGCAGAAGACCACTTTCGGCCGCAGCGTTTACGCCATTGGCGGCAACATCGCGGCAGCGCGGTACGCTGGTATCAATGTTCCCAAGAGCTTGACCCTGGTTTATATGCTCAACGGCTTGCTGTGTGCGGTTGCGGCGGTCATCTACACCGCACGTCTCAACGGCGGTACCTCGCAGGCTGCAAACGGTAACTACGAATTGGACGCGATCGCTTCGGCGGTTATCGGCGGTACGTCGATGACTGGCGGCGTCGGTAAAGTTTCGGGCGCGATCCTCGGTGCGGTGATCATGATGTCCATCGATAACGGCATGTCGCTGATGAACCTGGATGCTTACTGGCAGTTCATGGTAAAGGGCGTCATCCTGGTAGCAGCCGTTTGGTTCGATACCCAAACCCAAAAGACTAGCAAGTAAACTTCTTCATCCTCTGATACATGGCTCCGTTCTTCCCCCGGGAAGGGCGGAGCCACTTTATTTTGCGCAGTTTGGCCGGAAAATCAAACGAATCCCGTCCGAAAGAAAATTTTCATGTCATTTGCCGCGGAAGTGTGGTATAATCGTGAAAGAATGGTGCGCCGGCTGGAAACGGCGGCCATCCAAGTGAGGAGGAACATATGCGAAATGCAAAGCTGGAACGGATTCTCCCCCAGGTGCAAAAACCGGCCCGATATGTGGGCGGCGAGTGGGGAGCGGTTTCCAAGGATCGAAATAAGGTAGCACTGCGGTTTGCCTTTTGCTTTCCCGATGTGTATGAGGTGGGGATGAGCCATTTGGGTTCGCGCATCCTGTACGGCCTGCTCAACGACCAGCCCGATATCTGGTGTGAGCGTGTCTTTGCCCCCTGGGTAGATATGGAGGACGCCATGCGCACAGAGGGGATTGCACTATACGGCTTGGAGAGCGGCGACCCGCTGCACTGCTTTGACATCATCGGCTTTACCCTGCAATACGAACTGTCGTTTTCGAATATTTTAAATATGCTGGATCTGGGCGGCGTGCCGGTGCTGGCCAGCGAGCGAACCGGGCTGAAAAACCTGGTGGTCGCCGGCGGGCCCTGCGCATACAACCCTGAGCCGCTTTGCGATTTTATCGACCTGTTTATGATCGGCGACGGAGAAGAGGTCATGCTGGACCTGACCACCCTCTACCGCAAAGCCAAAGAGGCCGGATGGGGAAAACAGGAATTTTTGATTGCGGCCGCTCAGATCCCGGGCATTTACGTCCCATCGCTGTACACCGTGACCTACAAGCCGGACGGAACCGTCCAGGCGGTCACACCACAGCACGGTGCGCCGGCATTCGTGCAAAAGCGCATCGTCAAGGATTTGGATACCATGTACTATCCTGCATCCTTTGTCGTCCCCTCGACCGAGATTGTCTTTGACCGGGCCATGGTCGAGCTGTTCCGCGGCTGCCCGCGCGGGTGCCGGTTCTGCCAGGCCGGGCATACCTACCGTCCGCTGCGCCGCAAGTCCAAGGAGACGCTCGTCCAGCAGGCCGTCTCTGTGCTGCAAAATTCCGGCTACGAGGAAATCTCGCTGTCCTCGCTGTCTACCAGCGATTATAGTGGCCTGTCCGGCCTGACCGAGTGCCTGCTCGATTACTGCGAGCCGCGCCACATCAGCCTGTCGCTGCCCAGCCTGCGGGCGGACAGCTTTTCCCGGGAACTGATGCAGCGGGTGCAAAAGGTGCGCAAGAGCGGCCTGACCTTTGCCTGTGAGGCGGGCACTCAGCGCCTGCGCGACGTGATCAATAAGAACATCACCGAGGAGGATGTGCTGGGCGCGTGCGAAATCGCCTTCCAGGGCGGCTGGAACAACGTCAAGCTCTATTTTATGATTGGGCTGCCCACCGAAACCTCGGAGGACCTGGACGGCATCGCTGAAATCTGCAAAAAGGTTGCCTACTGCTGGCGGATGCACACCGACAACCGCGCGCGCGGCGTCAAGATTACGGCGTCAGCGTCCTGCTTTGTGCCCAAGCCGCAGACCCCATTCCAGTGGGATGCGCAAAACCCCCTGCCCATGCTGCGCGGCAAGCAGGCCTATATGAAGGAGATCATGAAGACCAAAAATGTCACCTACAACTGGCACGACGCCCAGACCTCGGTGCTCGAGGGCGTGATTGCGCGCGGCGACCGCCGGCAGGGCCGGGCGATCTACCTGGCCTGGCAGCGCGGCTGCAAAATGGACGGCTGGGAAAAACTGTTCGACTTTGAAAAATGGATGCAGGCGTTTGCCGACTGTGGGCTGGATCCGGATTTCTATGCGGCGCGCCAGCGCCCGCTGGATGAGCTCTTCCCGTGGGACCACATCGGCTGTGGGACCACCAAGACCCACCTGCGGCGCGAATGGGAGCGCTCGCGCCGGGCGGAAATTACGCCCGACTGTATGCAAGCCTGTGCGGGCTGCGGCGCAAACGCCCTGTTGGAAGGGGGGAAGTGCTGTGTTTAAAGCACGGATGCGCTTTGCAAAGGAGGGACGGGCCAAGTATATCTCCCACCTAGACCTGATGCATACCTTGCAGCGCGCCATGGCCCGCTGCCAAATGCCCTTGTGGTTTACCGAGGGCTACAACCAGCACGCCTATGTTTCGGTCGCCCTGCCGCTCGCAACCGGATTTTCAGGGGAATGTGAATTTTTGGACTTCAACCTGCTGTCCGATCAGACACCGCCCGATGCAGTGGCACGGTTAAACGCCGTGCTGCCGGAGGGGTTGCGTGCACTGGAAATCTATCCGCTGGCCGACGGCGGTCACAAAATTGCCGACATCGCTTGGAGCCGCTTTCGCATCACCTGGGGTTTTGCAGACTGCGTTCCAGACGGATTTGTAGAGCAGGTGCAAAGCCTATTTGCTAGGGACGAAATCCCCATTTTAAAGCGCTCCAAACGGGGCGAAAAAGTGGTCAACCTGCGGGAATTTCTCCATGAACTACCGCAAATCCAGGCATTTGGCCACTTTGTACTCTGCGAGACCGTCGCAGCGGCCGGAAATCAGAGCCTGAGCCCGGAGTATCTGACCCGAGCTGTACAGCAATATTTGCCGCAGTTTTCCATCCAGGACGCGGCCTATCACCGTTTGGCGGTCTATACCGCCCAAATGGAGCCGTTTCGCTAAAACGGCAAAACCACAGAAAGGGAAAATTTGATGAATGTGAAAGCCCCCACCGCAGTCCCGCAGGATCAGATCGACCGTCAGCTGGACTATATCGAACGGGTCGCAGCGCTCAGCCGCGATTTTGCACAGAAAAACGGCCACCGTCCGCGTGCTTATACCCAGACCTTTGGTTGCCAACAAAATGAGGCCGATACCGAACGTCTCGCCGGTATGCTCGACGAGATGGGGTACGAGAAGGTGGACCGGCCCGAAACGGCCGATGTACTCCTGTATAACACCTGCGCGGTGCGTGCGCACGCCGAGGACCGTGCGCTGGGCAACATCGGCGCGCTGGCCCATCTGAAAAAAGAACGGCCAGACATCACCATCGGTCTGTGCGGCTGCATGGTGCAGCAAGACCATATCCCGGATAAAATCCGCCGCAGCTATCCGCAGGTCAATTTGCTGTTCGGCACCCATGCGCTCTGGCGGTTCCCTGAGCTGCTCTACCGGCGCTTGACCGGTGAAAAGCGGGTGTTTGATACCAGTGGAACCGGCGAAATTGCCGAGGGCCTGCCCGTCCGGCGGGAAAAAGGTCCGCGCGCCTGGTTGTCCATCATGTATGGCTGCAACAATTTCTGCACCTATTGCATTGTCCCCTATGTGCGCGGCCGGGAGCGTAGCCGCCATGCCGCAGACATCGAGGGCGAATTGCGTGAACTCGTCGCGCTGGGATATAAGGACATTACGCTACTGGGCCAAAACGTCAACTCCTACGGCAAGGACCTGCCGGAGGGGATCGACTTCTCCGAACTGCTGGAAAGGCTCAATCGGGTGGAGGGGGACTTCCTACTCCGTTTTATGACCAGCCACCCCAAGGATGCCTCAAAAAAGCTGTTTGATACCATGGCCGCCTGCAACAAGGTGGCAAAGCAGCTGCATTTGCCCTTTCAGTCGGGCTCGGATGCGATCCTCAAACGGATGAACCGTGGCTATACGGCGGCGCATTACCGGGAGCTGATCGCGTACGCCCGCGCCAAAATGCCCGAGATCACCCTGTCAAGCGACATCATCGTCGGGTTCCCGGGCGAAACCGAGGACGATTTCGGGCAGACCTTGGCCCTTGTGCAGGACATTGGTTTTGATATGCTGTATACCTTTTTATATTCCAAGCGCAGCGGCACGCCCGCGGCTTCCTATGCGGATGACACCCCCCAGGAAGAGAAGAAGGCGCGGTTTGCCCGCCTGCTGCAAGCCCAGGACCAATGTGTATGGCCGCGGCAGCAGGCGTATGACGGTAAAACCCTGCGCGTGCTGGTGGATGGCGTGAGCAAAGACCCGGCCTATCCGTTTACTGCGCGTACAGAAGGCGGCCTGCTGGTCTGCTGCGCGGGGCCATCGCTGCAAATCGGGGGATTTGCGGTGGTGAAAATTGAAAAACCGACCTTGCGCTGCCTATTTGCGCGCGAGGTATGAGATAGAATGCGAGGCATACTATGGCAGAACTCACGCCCATGATGAAACAGTACATGGAAATCAAAAAAAAGTGCCCCGACTACATTGTGTTTTATCGCTTGGGCGACTTTTATGAAATGTTTTATGAGGACGCACTGGTGGCGTCCCGGGAGCTAGATCTCACCTTGACCGGCAGGGATTGTGGGCAGGAGGAACGCGCGCCCATGTGCGGCGTGCCGTTTCATTCGTATGAAAATTATGCTGGCCGTTTGGTACGCAGGGGGTATAAGGTCGCCATTTGCGAGCAGGTAGAGGACCCCAAGTCTACGAAGGGGATTGTGCGGCGCGAGATCGTGCGCATGATATCGCCCGGCACGGTGATTGAAGAATCTATGCTGGACGACAGCCAAAACAACTTCCTCGGTTGTGTGTATGGCGCGAATGGGGAAAATGGTCTGTGCTTTTGCGACTTTTCAACCGGCGAGGTCTATGCCACCCAGGTCGATGATGATGACAAATACCAGATGCTTTTCAGTGAATTTGGCCGCTTTTTACCGCGCGAGGTACTTTTGGGTGGCGACTGTGCGCAAAGTGATGCATTGAAGGAATTTATCAAAAAACGGCTGGAGGGCATTTTTTCAGTCCGGTCAGCTGAGGATTTTGCCGAAGCACCGGCAGCTGAGATGGTTTGCCAACAGTTCCATCTGGACAGTTTGGAGTCGGCTGGCTTGGAAAATATGCCAATCGTGGTGTGCGCCCTGGGCGGCTTGTTGTGCTACCTAAACCAGACCCAGCACAACAGCCTAGGCCATATCAACACTTTGAATGTCTATCAGAAGAGTCAGTATATGGAGCTCGATCTGACCGCGCAGCGAAACCTGGAGCTGTGTGAAACCATGCGCAGCAAGGAAAAACGCGGCTCACTGCTGTGGGTGATCGACAAGACCAAAACCGCTATGGGCTCCCGATTGATCCGCCGCTGGCTGGAAAAACCGCTGCTCAATCCGATCCTTATCCAAAAACGGCAAGATGCAGTACGCGCACTGGCCGAGGATGTGGTGGCGCGCGACGCATTGACCCAGCAGTTGCGCCAGGTGTTCGACATGGAGCGCCTGATCGGACGGGTGGTCTATGGTTCGTCCAACTGCCGTGACCTGTGCGCGCTGCAATCGGCAATCCTACATCTGCCCGATATTCAGCGCCAAAGTGCCGGCTTTACCGCGCCGCTGCTGTGCGAATTGCATCAGCAGCTGGATCTGCTGACCGATGTCGCTTCTCTCATTGAACGGGCCATCGTTCCTGATCCGCCGGCATCGGTCCGGGATGGCAATTTTATTCGTGAAGGATATAGCGAGGAGATCGACCGGCTGCGCGATTTGGCCAGCGGCGGGAAAAAGAAGATCAACTCGATTGAGTTGCGGGAAAAAGAACAGACCGGTATTAAAAATCTGAAGATCGGCTATAACCGGGTGTTCGGGTACTATTTAGAGGTCTCGAAAAGCAACCTCAGCGCAGTTCCACCCCATTATATCCGCAAGCAGACATTGGCAAACGGTGAGCGCTACATC
Source organism: uncultured Butyricicoccus sp. (assembly GCA_904420185.1). Taxonomy (GTDB): domain Bacteria; phylum Bacillota; class Clostridia; order Oscillospirales; family Butyricicoccaceae; genus Butyricicoccus_B. The sequence goes on from CAJFUJ010000057.1 coordinate 41,178, forward strand.
ACCGAAGAACTCAAAAACCTGGAGCATATGGTGCTGGGCGCACAAGAGCGGTTGACCATGCTAGAGTACGAACTGTTTTGCAAGCTGCGTGTAGAAATCTCCGCCCAGGTGCACCGCATTCAGCGCACCGCCCAGGCCATCGCCAACTTGGATGTGCTGTGCGCCTTGGCCGAGCTGGCGTGCGAAAACCACTATGTTTGCCCACAGGTCGATTTTTCCGGACAGATTGAAATCAAGGATGGCCGGCACCCAGTGGTGGAAAAAATGCTGGAGGGCGGCTTCTTTATCCCCAATGACACCACCCTGGACAACCAGACCCAGCGGGTTTCCATCATCACCGGCCCGAATATGGCGGGCAAATCCACCTATATGCGGCAGGTGGCGCTGATCACAATTTTGGCACAGATGGGCTCCTTTGTACCGGCTGCCTCGGCGCATATCGGCATCGCTGACCGGGTGTTTACCCGCGTGGGCGCTTCGGACGATCTATCCAGCGGCAAATCTACCTTTATGGTGGAAATGAGCGAGGTGGCCGATATTTTGAAAAACGCTACCCGCAATAGCCTGCTCATTCTGGACGAGATCGGGCGCGGGACGTCAACCTATGACGGGATGTCGATTGCGCGCGCGGTGATCGAATTTGTGGCTGACAAAAAGAAACTGGGCGCGCGTGCGTTGTTCTCCACCCACTACCACGAACTGACCGACTTGGAGGATCTGCTGGACGGCGTGCTCAATTACAACATCGTGGTCAAAAAACGGGGCGATGACATCACCTTCCTGCGCAAGATTGTGCGTGGCGGTGCGGACGATAGCTACGGCATTGAGGTGGCCAAACTCGCCGGCGTACCCAATCCAGTGATCAAGCGCGCCAAACACATCTTGGAGGACCTGGAGGCCCATGCACCCAAAATTACACTGCAAAATCTCCCCGAAGAGGAGGAAGAACCGCAGATTACGATGACTGATTTGAGCGGCGCGGCCGTGGCTGAACGGCTGCGTACCCTACCAATCGACACCTTGACGCCGATTGAAGCGTTAAATACCCTGTATGAACTGAAGAAAATGGTGTGATGCCGCAGGATTCATCGAAATTGCATCCTAGGTTTTAGAAAGGATAAGCCATGGCTATCATTCACGAATTATCTCCCCATCTGGCCGACCTGATTGCGGCAGGCGAGGTGGTGGAGCGCCCGGCATCCGTGGCAAAAGAACTGATCGAAAATGCCATCGATGCTGGTGCCACACGCATTCAAGTGGAGATTGAACACGGCGGCATAAGTTATTTGCGCATCATGGACAACGGCTGCGGTATGTCGCCCGAAGATGCGCCTGTGGCTTTCCGCCGGCACGCGACCAGTAAGCTGCGCACCGAAGAAGATCTGACCGCAATCGGCACGCTGGGATTTCGCGGGGAAGCGTTGGCAGCGATTGCAGCAGTGTCCCGGATTGATCTGTTTACCAAACAATCGGGTGCACTCGCCGGATTCCATCTGCGCTTGGAAGCTGGGCAGATCCAGGTCCAAGAAGAGGCCGGTTGCCCAGATGGAACCACCATCATCATCCGGGATCTGTTTTTTAACACCCCAGCACGTATGAAATTCCTCAAAAAGGATTTTACTGAGGCGGGATATGTCAGCGGCGTGGTCCAACATGCTGCCCTTTCCCACCCGGAAATCGCCTTCTCCTTTTTGCGCGACGGCAAACAGGCCTTTGTAACAGCGGGGGATGGCAAGCTCATCACCCCGGTGTTCGGCGTGTTCGGTCGGGAAATTACCGCCAATATGATTGAGGCCGACCGGTTCGAACGGGCAGGGATTGCAGCGTGGGGCTATCTCACAAAACCCCATTTTTGCCGCCCCAACCGGAGTATGCAGCATTTTTTTGTCAACGGACGGTATATCAAAAGTCGGCTGCTGCAAGCCGCCTTGGAGGAAGCGTACCGAAATAAGATCATCACTGGCAAATACCCGAGCTGTGCGTTGTTTTTACAGCTGCCGCTCAATCAAGTGGATGTCAATGTGCATCCAGCCAAAACCGAAGTCAAGTTTGCGCAGGAAAAGGCAGTCTTTGAGGCGGTCTATATCGCTTGTAAAAATACACTCGAAAAACACGATAATATCCCTGTCATGCAGCCGCGTGCGGCCCGGTCCGTCAAGGAGGACAACTTGACCACCTTCCAGCAACAGCTTCCATCTTCTGTACCGCCGGTTTCCCCGGCGCAGGATCTGCCCCAATCAGAGCCGGCCAAACCGGCACCGCCCGCTTCACCCAAACCAACCGCGCCCAAATTCCGGCCGCCGCTGATCGAGTATGACGAAGATGAGCAAGACGAGCCGTACGCGCCGCTGGCGGTGCACCAAACACCCGAGGCGCGTACGTCCCCGACATATAAAACGGGCGTCGTACCACTTTCCAGCCTCATTCCACCGCCGCTCTTTCCAAAAGCAGAGCCCAAACAGCAGCCTTCCCCCGAATCCCCGGTGCAAGCCCAGCCGGAGGACGATCAATGGGCACCGTCTGCACAGGTGATCGGAGAAGCCTTCCACACCTATCTGGTGGCAGAACAAGGAGAAAGCTTGATCTTACTCGACAAGCACGCGGCCCATGAACGGATTTTGTTTAACCAACTGCGCGCTACAACCCAGGTGCCGCAGCAACAGCTGCTCACCCCGTATATCGCGGATCTCAGCGCTTCAGAATTTGCAGCGCTACAAGAAAATCAAGACCTAGTCGCCAGTGCCGGATTCGATATCTCGCCGTTTGGCGAAAACAGCCTGGCAGTGCGTGCGGTACCAGCCTATTTGGATGCAGCCGATTTGCCTTCGGTGTTGGCCGAGATGGCAGACAAGTTGGCGTCAGGCCGCAGCCCAACACCCGACCGGTTGGACGATCTGCTCCATACGGTGGCCTGTAAGGCGGCGATCAAAGCCGGAAGGCAGACCTCACCCGCCGAATTGCAACGGCTGTGTAACCGTGTATTGTCCGACCCAACGGTCGGCAGCTGTCCGCACGGGCGGCCGGTTACGGTGCGGCTGACCAAATATGAAATTGACAAGCTGTTTAAGCGGGTGAATCAATAGATGGAAAATCAACTGATTTGCATCGTTGGACCGACCGCCAGCGGCAAAACCGCTCTTTCGGTGGCCCTGGCGCAGCAACGTGGCACCGAGATTATCTCAGCTGACTCCATGCAGATTTACCGCCGTATGGATGTCGGCACGGCCAAACCCACCACCGAAGAACGGGGTGGGGTGGTGCACCATCTGCTGGATGTGTGCGACCCTGGAACCGATTTTTCGGTGGCACGCTATGTCGAGATGGCCGACCACTGTGCGCAAGACATCCTTTCGCGCGGCAAAACGCCCATCGTGGTGGGCGGGACCGGCTTATACCTGGATGCGCTGATCGACTGCAATACCTTTTCAGGGGAGGAGACCGATCCCAAGCTGCGGCAGGAGCTCAACCAGTTCGCCGAAACCCACGGTAATGCGGCGCTGCATGCGCGGCTACAAGCGGTTGATCCTGTGGCGGCCGCGCGATTGCACCCAAACAACCGCAAACGGGTGGTGCGGGCGCTGGAAGTGTATTTGCAGACCGGCAGCACGCTCGACGAGCTCAATGCGCGCAATCGCCGCCGTGCGCCCAAGTATCGGGCGGTCAAGCTGGGGGTTTGCCCGCGTGAACGAGAAACGCTGTACCGGCGTATTGACCAGCGGGTCGATCAGATGCTCTCGCAGGGCCTGCTGGACGAGATTGGGGCCCTGCTAAACGACGGCGTGCTGACCGGAACAGCAGCACAGGCAATCGGATATAAGGAGTATTTCCCGTACTTTGCCGGACAGGCTACGCTGGAAAGCTGTACCGAACTGCTCAAGCAGCATTCGCGTAATTATGCAAAACGGCAGCTGACCTGGCTGCGGCGGGATGGGTCCATCCATTGGATTTCCTATGATGGACAAACGCCATTTGACGAGGTCATTCGTCGTTCGACAGAAATTTTGACAGAAGAAGGGGTATGATGTTGCCATAAATTACTATTCGCGGAGGGACATCATGAAAACCGAAATGAATTTGCAGGACGCTTTTTTAAACGTGGTGCGCCAACAGGAGCAGCCAGTCACCGTATTTTTGATGAATGGCTTCCAAATGCGTGGGATTGTGCGCGGCTTTGACAACTTTGTCGTCATTTTCGACGTCGAAGGACGACAGCAGATGATCTACAAACACGCCATTTCCACGGTTGTACCCCAACGCCGGGTGGACTTTTACACCCGTAAGGAATAAAAAATTTTTGGGATGAAGGCATATGAACGACAAAACACCCAAACGAATCTTTCATATCGGCTCGCTGCTGGCGATCAGTATGGCGGCGCTGTTTGCCATCTTTATGCTTTTACAGCTGACAGCTCGGCTGCTCAGCGGCATGGAGACGACAACCGCGGTCCAGGTGACAGCGGACAACTCCTTTACCACAACCGGTTGGTTTTTCCGGGAGGAGACCGTGGCCGACGCTGTATCCAGCGAAACCGTCCGCCATATCGTGTATAGCGGCGAAAAGGTGCAAAAAAATGCGGCATTGGCCGTGGTTTATACCGACACCGAGGCGCTGGAAATCAGCCAGCAGGTCGGCGTGCTGAGCGATGAGGTCGAACTGCTCACCGCGGCCATCGCGTCCACAACAAGCGGCAGCGATACCTCGCGTCTGGACCGTGAAATTGCTGCGCAGATCTCCAGCCTGTCAGCTGCTGTGCAAAGCGGTGTGACAACCGGGGTGCAGAACGAAACCACTGCCTTGCGCAACCTATGCCTGCGGCGCAGCGCCAGTGAACTGGACAGCGCTACCCTTTCTGCAAGGCTTTCGGCGCTGACAACCGAACGGGACTCGCTGGAGCAGCAGCTCGCCGGGCGAAGCGTCACCATCGCATCGCCTGCTTCTGGCTATTTTTCTGACATCGTGGACGGCTTGGAGGGCGAGCTCACATTAGAGCGGATGGAGACCATCACGGTCGAGGAGCTCAAAGAGTTGGAGCGCACCTACGAAGAGGGGAGCGGTGGTAATCAGCTCGGTAAGATCATTCAAAATTTCAGATGGTATTTTGTGACAGTTGTTCCGACATCTGAAATTTCCGAATTGGAGGCTGGCGACTCCTTGCGCCTGCGTTTTTCTCAGGTCGAGGAGGACATCCCGGTCACGGTTTACGCCATCCGGGCCGAACGGGGTGCAGACGAGGCCGTGCTGGTGCTCAGTGGTATGGATGTGACACCTGAGCTGGTCACCATGCGTCACCAACAAGCTGAGGTGATTTACAGCTCGTATACTGGCATCCAGGTGCCAAAGAGCGCAGTTCGCATCCAGACCGACAGCGAAGGCAACCAGCAGCAGGGCGTATACATCCTAACCGGCAATGTACAGCGGTTCAAGCCGATTGAAATTCTGTATGAAGCCGACGACTATTATGTGGTGCAGCAGGGCATCACCAGCGAAGATACCGGCCTGGTTGTGGGAGATAACATTATTGTGCGCGCACGCGGATTGGACGAGGTGAGAATTGTATCATGACAGAACAAGAACAACTGCAGCTCAAGCAAAACATCGAAGCGGTATATGAGCGCATCGAAGCTGCTGCCCAGAAAGCAGGGCGCAAAGGACGCGACATCCATTTGGTGGCCGCGTCTAAGATGAACGACGCCGAACGGGTGCGCGCTGCGATCCAATATGGCATCGGCATCGCGGGCGAAAACCGGGTGCAAGAGCTTTTGGAAAAATATGAACAGCACGCGTATGACGGCGCACAGCTGCATTTTATTGGGACCTTGCAGACCAATAAAGTGAAATATTTGATAGGGAAGGTATCCCTTATCCAGTCGGTAAGCTCGGAAAAATTAGGCGCTGTAATTTCCAAAGAAGCACAAAAACATGGGATTCGTCAAGATATTCTCTTGGAAGTAAATATTGGGAAAGAAGAGTCAAAAAGTGGCCTAGACCCCGAAAATTTAGATAAAATTCTTGAGAATATTTGTAAAATGCCTGGTTTGCGCATTCGCGGGCTGATGGCAATTCCGCCAGCCGCGCAAGAAAAGGGCGGAAATTTGCATTATTTCGATAGAATGCGCCAACTATTTATTGACATATCACAGAAAAAATACGATAATGTATCTATGGACTTTCTGTCAATGGGTATGTCCGGCGATTTTGAGGACGCAATTTCTTGCGGCGCCAATATGGTGCGCGTGGGGACAGCGATTTTTGGCCTGCGTCCCTATATGATAAAATAAGGAAGTTAGAATATCCGTAAGGAGGAAATACAGCAATGGCATCGTTAAAGGGATTTTTGGACTGGGTAAAAGGAGAGGATATGGAGGACGATTACGAAGAGTACGTCCCGCGCTCTCAACCGCGCCCCCAGCCACAGCCGAGCGCCGCACCCTCGCAGCAGGCGGCATCCACCGCCCCGCCCGCAGAGGACTCCCTTTCTTACACAGCAGACAACCAGCGGCCAAACAACAAAGTGGTAAACATCCATGCGACCACCCAGCTTGCAGTTGTGCTGGTCAAGCCCGACCGGTTTGAAAATGCAGCCGAGATTGCCGACCACCTCAAGGACAAGCGCACGGTCGTGCTCAACCTGGAACAGACCAACAAGGATGTCGCCCGGCGCCTGGTTGACTTTTTAAGCGGTGTGGCCTATGCCAACGAGGGAAAGATCAAACGGGTGGCCAACAACACCTACATCATCACCCCCTACAATGTCGATATCCTTGGCGACTTGTTGGACGAACTCGAAAACAACGGACTGTATTTGTAAGACTGTGACATATATATTGATTCAGCTGGTGCTCACGATTATCCGGATTCTGGAGTTCCTGATGTTTGCCCGCGCGATTTTCTCCTGGTTCCCACAGATGCAAAATTCGTCAATTGCCGAATTTTTGTATATGGTGACCGAACCGATTATTATGCCGTTCCGGAGCTTGCTCGATCGTTTCCGCGGGATGCGGATGATGCCGATCGACCTATCGTTTTTGTGCGCATTTGTGGCGCTAGAATTTCTTCGTATGCTGTTGTATTACAGCGTTTACTGACGAGGTACTGGCCGGGGCGGCTCCCCGGCCATTTACCGTATTTTACAATTTACCAAAATTGAACTGGAGGGATATTGGATATGCTGACTGTTCAGGAGATACAGGCTGTTAATTTCGAAAAAGCGGTTTTTGGCGGCTATGATATGAAGTCCGTAGATGAATTCCTTGAGCATATCACAGAGGATTTTGCGGCGCTGCAAAAGGAGAATGCAGCCCTCAAATCCAAGATGAAGGTAATGGTCGATAAGATCGAGGAATACCGCAGCGTGGAAGAGGGGATGCGCCGCGCGCTGGTTTCGGCGCAAAGCATCGCCCAGGAAACGCTCGACAAGGCCAAGACCGAGGCCGAGCAGCTGTTGCTCAAGGCCCGCACAGAGGCCGAAAACCGCATCGAAAATTACCGGATGCAGATCGCCTCAGAGGGCAAAAAGCTGGAGGAGGCCAAGGCCAAAAATGCGGAATTTGTCGCGCAGCTGTCCGCCGTATACGAAGAGCAGCTCAAATCGCTGGTTTCGCTCTCGGCGTCGGACATCTTTGCGAGCGATCAGGCGTTTCCAACCGAGCCCATCTCGATGACCGCCGAGCCCACAACCCCGCAGCCGCCGGTATCACCGGTTTCCGATGACACCCAGCAGTTTACCACCGAACCGCCTGCGTCCGGACGCAACGATAAAAAGGAATCGCGCTTTAAAATCACCGAAGTGGCTCTTTCGAGCAGCGACGCGCCCAAGGCAGGCAGCAAGCCCCCCTTCGAAATGGACGACCTCCATCTGGGGGACACCAAACCCGGGAAATAAAATTTGTAGACACGAAAGGACGGACACGGTACAATGCCGCAGGATTATAACCAAACCATCAATCTTCCCAAAACCGATTTCCCCATGCGGGCGGGGCTCCCCAAGCGTGAACCCGGCTTTTTGGCCGATTGGGAACAAGGGGATAACCAGCTCTACCATGATATCATGCAGAAAAATGCGGGCAAGCCTCTGTTTGTGCTGCACGATGGACCGCCGTATGCCAATGGCAACCTCCATATGGGCCACGCGCTCAACAAGGTGCTCAAGGATTTCATCGTCCGCTATAAAAATATGGCGGGCTTTTACGCGCCGTACATCCCAGGCTGGGACACCCACGGCCTGCCGATCGAGCGCCAGGCCATCAAGGCCTACGGCATGGATCGGGACAAGGTCTCGGTTTCGGAATTTCGCCGCAAATGCGAAACCTTCGCCCGTGAGCATGTGGACACCCAGCGCACCCAGTTCAAGCGCCTGGGCGTTCTTGGCGATTGGGAGCGCCCCTACTTGACCCTGACCCATGATTTCGAAGCCAAGCAAATCGAAATTTTCGGTGAGATGGCCAAAAAGGGGTATATCTATAAGGGGCTCAAGCCGGTCTACTGGTGCCCGCACGACGAGACCGCGCTGGCTGAGGCTGAAATTGAGTATCAGGAAGAGCCGTGCGCTTCCATCTATGTGAAGTTTGCCGTGACCGACGACAAGGGCGTGTTCACTAAGCTGCTCGGGACGAGCGACAACATTTACTTTGTCATCTGGACCACAACGACTTGGACGCTACCCGGCAACTTGGCCATTTCGGTCAACCCGGTTTTTGAATACGACCTGGTCAAGGTGCCAAACGGCGAAATCTATGTGTTGGCCAAAGAATTGACCGAGTCGGTTATGCGGGCGTCAGGCATCGATTCTTGGGAGGTGCTTGGCACCGTGCTGGGCTCGGAGCTGGAGCTGATGAAGACCCAACACCCGATCATGGCACGCGAAAGCGTCATTCTGTGCGGCGACCATGTCACTTTGGACGCCGGCACCGGCTGCGTACACACTGCCCCGGGCTTTGGCGCCGAGGACTTCACGGTCTGCCAGCAATATGGCATCCCGATCATCGTGCCGGTGGACGGCAAGGGCTATGCGACCGCCGACGCGGGCAAGTATGCGGGGATGTACTACGACAAGACCACACCGGTCATCCTGGAGGACCTGAAGGCGTGCGGTGCGCTGCTGGCCGTCGAGGAGATCGAACACAGCTATCCCCACTGCTGGCGCTGCAAACACCCGATCATCTTCCGTGCGACCGAGCAGTGGTTCTGCTCGGTGGACGCCCTCAAGGACAGCGCGGTCAACGCCTGCCACGAAATTACCTGGCTGCCCGGTTGGGGAGAGGAGCGCATGATTTCCATGATCCAGGAGCGCTCGGATTGGTGCATTTCGCGCCAGCGTATCTGGGGCGTCCCCATCCCGATCTTCCTGTGCAAAAAGTGCGGCAAGCCGTTGGTCAATGAGCAGACCATCCGCATTGTGTCCGACCTGTTCCGGAAAAAGGGCGCCAACGCCTGGTTCGAAATGGACGCCAGCGAGATTCTGCCGCCTGATGTACGCTGTGAATGCGGCGGTGATTCGTTCGACAAGGAGACCGACACCATGGATGTGTGGTTTGACTCGGGCTCCAGCTGGGCGGCCGTCATCGCCGAGCGCGAAAAGCAGCCCATCCCGGTGGACGTATACCTGGAAGGCAACGATCAGTACCGCGGTTGGTTCCAGTCGTCCATGCTCACGGCCATCGCCACCCGGGGCATCGCACCCTATAAGACGGTCATTACCCACGGCATGATCGTCGATGAAGAACGGCAGAAAATGTCCAAATCGGCGGGCAACGGCATCAGCCCGCAAGACCTCATCAAGGAATACGGCGCAGATCTGCTGCGCTTGTGGGTGTCTTCGGCCGATTACCGGCAGGATATGCGCATCTCCAAGGAGATGTTTAAGCATCTGTCGCAGAATTATCTCAAGATCCGTAACACCGCCCGCTATATTCTGGGCAACCTCAAGGGCTTTGACCCGGCCCAGCCAGTGGCCTATGACCAGCTGCCGCAGCTGGACAAGTGGGCACTGATGAAGCTGAACGATTTGGTAACCCGTGTGCGCGGCGGCTACGATGCCTATGAGTTCCATACGGTCATGCACGCCATCCACAATTTCTGCGTAGTGGATATGTCCAACTTCTATCTGGACGTCATCAAGGACCGCCTGTATTGTGATGGCGCCGACAGCTTGAGCCGCCGGGCCGCCCAGACCACCATTTACACCATTTTGGATGCGCTGGTGCGCATGATCGCGCCCATCTTGTGCTTTACCGCGGACGAAATCTGGAAAGCCATGCCCCATCGCGAAGGGGACGACCTGCGCAACATCGCCCTCAACGAGATGCCAGCCATTCAGGCGCAGTTTGATCTGCCGCAGCAAGAGCGCGCCAAGTGGGAGCGCTTGACCGCGCTACGTGACGAGGTGAATAAGGCGCTGGAGGCGGCGCGCAACGCCAAAGTGATCGGCAAGCCGCTGGAGGCGTGGGTGACCGTCAAGGCAGGTGAGCGCACGGCAGGCTTCCTGGAGCAGTGCGGTTTGTCGCTGGAGGAGCTGGCGGCATTGTGCATTGTCTCCAAGCTGCGCGTGGTCCGCGATGCCGAACTCAACGGCGACGAAAAGGACCTCGCGGTGCAGGTAGAGCGCGCGTCGGGCGACCGGTGCGAGCGCTGCTGGATGTATGTCGATTCGGTCGGCCAGGATGCCGAGCACCCGTCCCTGTGCAGCCGGTGCGCTTCGGTCGTCCGGGCGCTGTAAGCGCGGATTACACCGTATTGCAAAAAAGGGGACTGTCTTTTGTAGACCGTCCCCTTTCATTTAGGGAGAAGTGTGCATGATTTTAGGGATTCTTTGTGTTTTATGCGGCGTTTTGCTCGACCAAGTGGTGAAATATTGGGCGGTGCAGACGCTTACGGCCGGGGCTATCGCCATTATCCCGGGCGTGTTCGAGCTGACCTATGTGGAAAACCGGGGCGCAGCATTCTCTTTGCTGCAAAACCAGGTATGGCTATTTGTCATCATCACCTGTGTGGTGCTTTGTGCCATTTTTTTCTGCCTATATAAGCGGATGATGCGCACCCGGTTGGGCGTGTGCGCGCTGCTGCTGGTGGCTAGCGGCGCGGTAGGCAACCTGATCGACCGGGTGGTCCGCGGCTATGTGGTCGACCTGTTTTACTTCCGGCTGATCGATTTTCCGGTTTTCAATGTGGCGGATGTGTTTGTCGTGTGCGGCGGCATCCTATTTGTGTACTATGTGTTGGTGCAGCACGACCGGGCGATGGCGCGCGAAAAAGCCGAGCCGGACAAGCCAGATGGGGAAGAGGCCGATGAGTGACACATTGACCGTCCAGGCCACGGACGCCGGCAAGCGGCTGGACGCCTACTTGGCCGAACAATACCCGGATATGACGCGGAACATGGCGCAGAACTTGATCGCAGACGGGCGGGTGACCTGCGCGGGCCGCGCGCTCAAAAAAAATTACAAACTGCTCGGGCAGGAGGTCTTGCAGATTGACCAGCCAGCGCCCCAAGCGGTTTCACTGCAGCCAGAAGATCTGCCGCTGGACATTGTCTACGAAGATGGCGACATCATTGTGGTCAACAAGGCAAGGGGAATGGTGGTCCACCCGGCGGCCGGCAACTGGAGCGGCACGCTGGTCCATGCGTTGCTGTACCACTGCGGCGACCGGCTTTCGGGCATCAATGGGGAGATCCGGCCGGGCATCGTCCACCGGATCGACAAGGACACCAGCGGCCTGTTGGTCGTGGCAAAAAATGACGCGGCCCACCACGCGCTGGCCGAGCAGATCGCCCGTCATGCAGTGCGCCGGGAATATGAAGCCGTGCTGTCTGGCGTACTGCGGGCAGATACCGGCGTGATCTCCCAGCCGATTGCGCGGCATCGGACAGATAGGAAGAAAATGTCTGTTGATCCAGCAGGGAAGCCGGCGATTACCCATTATCAGGTGATTGCACGATATCCGGGCTATACGCACGCGGCGTTTTCACTGGAAACCGGCCGGACCCATCAGATCCGGGTGCATACCGCCTATATTGGACATCCAATTGTGGGCGATCCTGTATACGGACCTAAAAAAGACCGGTTTGCGTATTTAAACGGCCAATGCCTGCACGCAGCGCATTTGACGTTTGACCATCCGCGGACCGGCCAAACGCTGCGGCTTGACGCGCCGCTGCCAGAATATTTTGTCGAAGTTCTGCAAAAGCTGCAACGGCTGGCGCAATGACTGGATAAATCCGAAATAAAAATGAAAGAAAGCAGACAAACTGTGCAAAGATATAATCCAAGGCGCAGCCGAAGCAAACAGCGGCAAACCGGCTGCGTCTTGGATAAAACCGGGAATTTCGAAAAAATCCCTCCCCAAATTATACAAAATCTTTATTTTGCATAATTAAATATCCGGCAAAGAGAGGGGCTTTCTTCCAGTTTTCCGCCCCTCTCTCATATCGTTTTGCAATTTTAAAAATCAGCGCTGGACCTAGCCAATTGGTATCTGTCTAAGTTCAGCGCTACGTTTGCGTGATTTTATTTGTGCAGCGCTTGGTCCAAAATGCGCTGCATTTGATCTTTGGAAAACCGATACACCTGGTCACAAAATTGACAAGTAATTTCCATTTGATTTTCCTCGTCGATCAGCTTTTGCAGTTCCTTGGGACCCATGCTGATCAGTGCGCGCATTACCTTATCCTGATTGCAATTGCATCGGTATTCGAATGACGACTCCTCCAAGAATTCGACCGTGAATCCTTGCAGCACGGTTGCAATGATCTCTCGCAGATGCATCCCGCGCGACAACATGGCCGTGATCGCCCCAGCATTCTGGATGTTTTCTTCCAGGCGTGCGATATCCGTGTCGGTACAGCCGGGCATGAGCTGCACCAGGTACCCGCCCGCATGGCGCACGCTCTGGTCGGTATCCACCAGCACGCCCAAGGCGCAGGCCGACGGGATCTGCTCGCTTTCAGCAAAATACCGGGTCATATCCTCGGCAATCTCGCCGTTGACCAGCACGGTCGTCCCGGTCACCGGGTCCTTCAGCCCAATATCCTTGATGACCATCACATAGCCCTGTCCCACGCCGGCGCCGACGTTCAGTTTGCCGTCCGGCCGCAGCGGCAAATCGCAGGCTGGATTTTGCAAATAACCGCGCACATTGCCTTCGGCATCCGACACGCACACAATCGAACCCAACGGGCCGTTGCCCTTGATTTGCACGGTCACAGAGCCGTCATCGACCTTGAGCTGGCTACCCATAATCGAACAAATGGTCAGTGTACGGCCGAGCGCCGCGGTTGCGGTGGGCAGCGTACGGTGAATGCAGCGGGCGCGTTCTACCGTTTGGGTGCTGTCCACAGCCGTGATTTGGATGGCCGCGTCGGCGGCAATCGCACGAATGCGTGTATCCATAGATTATTTCCTCTTTCTAGCTGATATGAAAATCCGATCCTCCCCGGTTAAGCGGTCGTAAGGCGCGGATGGAAATTGCAGTTCCGGATAGAATTGAACATCCAGGAAACCGAGATCGTCCAGCATTTGCGCAAGAAAATCGGGCGCATAGTATCGCTCGGTATGGGTTTCCTGCTGTCGTGACCAGCAGTCCCCTTCCCTTGTGAAAATGTCGAAATCATACCGGCATACCGGGTTTTTGAACACAGCCTGCCACACACAAAACACGTCGGCATCCTCGCGGACATAGCACTCCCCGTCCATCCGGTCGAATTTTTGCTGGGTATTGACGTCAAAAATAAAGATGCCGCCAGGCTCCAAAAATAGCTCCACCCGGCGGAAGGCTTCCCGGAGCGTGGCAGGCTCTGTGATATAGTTGACACTGTCCAGGCAGCACAGGCATGCGTCCACCGTGCCGTACAGGTCCAGCCGCTCCATGCGCTGGTTGAGGAAAATCGGACGCGGCTGCAAAGAAAGGGTGTTGTCCATGGCTTGCATGAGCATTTCTGCGGACGCGTCCACCCCGATGACCTCATAGCCGCGGCGCGCGAATTCGGCCGAAAGGCTGCCAGTGCCGCAGGCCAGATCGAGCAGCAGATGGGGCTGGAGCCCCTCGGCTACAAAGATCCGTTCGAAAAAATCCGCCCAAGCGGCGTAGCCGACGTCATCGGTAAACCGGTCATAATAAGAGGAAAGGAATTGGTAGCTGTTCATCTTACTCCTCTTGTTTCAGGCGGTCAAGTACGGTACGGTAGCCATCGGTGCCATAAATCAAGCATTTGTTGACCCGGCTAATGGTGGCCGTGCTCGCGCCTGTTTCGTGGACAATGTCGCTGTAAATCTGGCCGTGGTCGAGCATTTTGGCTACCTGGAACCGCTGCGCCATGGCGCGCAATTCGTTGATGGTGCACAGGTCTTCAAAGAAATTATAGCACTCCTCCACCGATTGCAAGGATAAAATGCCGGTGAAAAGCTCATCCATATGCCCGTCTTTCAATTTGCTGTTCATGCTGATTCCCTCCACCGCTTCGATAGGATTATTATTATAGTAACACATCACATTATGAAAGTAAATAAGCGCGGCAAAAAAACAAGAATCAGTTGCGATCAATTGCAAACAGAAACAGGCGGAAGGTTTGGTTCCGCCGGTTTCATTTGCCGTATTCGCTTAAAGTTTGTCCAATTCCTGGGCCAGCAGCTTGTTGATGATCTTGGGATTGCCTTGGCCCTTGGAGGCCTTCATGCACTGCCCAACCAGGAAACCGGTCACATTTTTCTTGCCGGCCTTGTAGTCAGCGACGCTCTTGGGGTTATTCGCCAGCACTTCCTGAACCAGCGCCAAAATCGCGCCTTCATCGGACACCTGCTTGAGGCCCAGCCGCTCCACGATCTGTTCGGCCGATTCGTCGGTTTCAAACAGCGAGAGTAGCACCTTTTTGCCGGCCGCACCCGAAATTGCGCCCGAATCAATCAGACAAACCATATCGACCAGCTTTTGTGCGGTCAACTTGGTATCGGACAGTTCGACCTCTTTGTCGTTGAGGTACTTGGAGATGTCCGACAAAATCCAGTTGGCGGCTGCCTTGGGCTTGATCTTGCCCGACGCCGCGGCGGCGTCCAGCAGGTCGGATTTGGAGACCGAATCCATCAGCTGCCGGGCTTCCATGGCGGTCATACCGTATTCGTTGAGGTACCGCTCATAGCGGGCAATGGGCAGCTCGGGGATCTCGCTTTGGATCTGCCCATACCAGTCATCGTCGATTTCGACCGCGATCAGGTCCGGGTCGGGGAAATAGCGGTAATCCTGCGCGTCCTCTTTGGTGCGCATGACGGTGTTTTTGAGCTTGACGTCATCCCAGCGGCGGGTCTCCTGCTGTACCTGCCCGCCGTGCTCGACCAGGTCGATCTGCCGCGCAACCTCATAATCGATCGCGCGCACCGCGCCCGAAAAGGTGTTGATGTTCTTCATTTCCACGCGCGTGCCCAGCTCCTGCGAGCCTTCCGGCCGGATGGAGACGTTGACGTCGCAGCGGATCGAGCCCTCCTCCATCTTGCAGTCGCAGATGTCCAGGTAGGACAAGGTGGTCTTAATCATCTCCAAGAATTCCTTGGCCTCGGCCGAGGAATGCAGGTCGGGCTTGGTGACCATTTCGATCAGCGGCACGCCGCAGCGGTTGAAGTCGACGACCGTGCCGTCGATCTCGTCGTGCAGCAGCTTGCCGGCGTCCTCTTCGAAGTGGATGCGCTCCAACCGGCAGGACTTCTTCTCCCCGTCCACATAGAAGAACACCTCGCCGTTTTCGCACAACGGCACGTCGAACTGCGAAATCTGGTAGGCCTTGGGTAGGTCAGGGTAAAAATAGTTCTTGCGGTCGGCCTTGCACAACCGGTTGATGGTGCAGCCGGTGGCCAAGCCCATTTTGGCGGCATAATGCACCACCTGCTTGTTGAGCACAGGCAGCGCGCCCGGCATCCCGGTGCACACCGGGCAGGTGTGGGAATTGATGTCTGCGCCGAACTTGGCCGAACAGGCGCAATAGATCTTGCTTTGGGTCGAAAGCTCGGCGTGGACTTCCAGACCGATCACAGCTTCATATTTCATGGTTTCTCCTCCCCTTACAGCGCAGCGACGATATTTTTCAGGCCGGACGCCTGCTCGAATGCGAGTCCGGCGTTCAGCAGGGTTTGTTCGCCAAAGCGCGGGCCGATCAGCTGCATCCCGACCGGCAGATGGTTTTCGTCAAAGCCGCAGGGCTGGACCAGGCCGGGCAGGCCCGCGATGTTGACCGATACCGTGCAGATGTCGCCGGCGTACATTTCCAGCGGGTTGGTGGTCTTGGAGCCGATTTCGTAGGCAGTG
This sequence comes from uncultured Butyricicoccus sp., assembly GCA_904420185.1. Lineage (GTDB taxonomy): Bacteria > Bacillota > Clostridia > Oscillospirales > Butyricicoccaceae > Butyricicoccus_B. The sequence continues at coordinate 57,463 of CAJFUJ010000057.1, forward strand.
GTCGGCGCGACCGGCGTGAGAATCACGTCGCACGTTTCAAAGGCGGCGGCAAACTCCTGGCGGATCTTGCGCTGGGCCGCGCGTGCCTTCTTATAATAGGCGTCATAGTAGCCCGAGGACAACACATAGGTACCCAGCATGATGCGGCGCTGCACTTCGGCGCCAAAGCCCTCGGAGCGCGACTTGGTGTACAGGGCGATCAGATCGTCGCCTGCGTGCGGTGTGCGGTAGCCGTATTTGACGCCGTCAAACCGCGCCAGGTTGGACGAAGCTTCGGCCGACGACAGGATGTAATACACCGGCAGCGCATACTCAACCAGCGGCAACGAGATTTCGAACACCTCGGCCCCCAGGCTTTTGTAGGTGTCGGCAGCGGACAGCACCTGGGTACGTACCTCGTCTGAAATACCTGCGCCGAAGTACTCCTTGGGCAGGCCGATCTTCATGCCCTTGACATCCGCGCGCAGGTTGGCGCGGGTGGTCCCCTCGAACGGGGTCTGGACCGAGGTCGAGTCGTGCTTGGGGTCGTGGGCGGTGATGGCGTCGAGCAGCATGGCCACGTCCTCAACCGACCGCCCAAAGGGACCGATCTGGTCGAGCGAGGAGGCAAATGCGATCAGGCCATAGCGGGAGACCGCCCCGTAGGTCGGCTTCAGGCCGACTACCCCGCAAAACGACGCCGGCTGGCGGATGGAGCCGCCGGTATCCGAGCCGAGCGAAATGGGCACCGCGCCCGATGCGACCACGGCCGCCGAACCGCCCGACGAGCCGCCCGGCACGCGCGACAGGTCGTGCGGGTTGTGGGTGGGGTGCATGGCCGAATTTTCGCACGAGGAACCCATAGCGAATTCGTCCATATTGGCCTTGCCGGTGACGACCACGTCGTGTGCGGCCAATTTTTCCACCACCGTGGCGTTATAGGGCGGGTTGAAATTGTAAAGCATCTTGGATGCGCAGGTGGTCAGCGTCCCCTTGGTGCAGATGTTGTCCTTGATGGCCATTGGGATGCCGGCCAGATCGGACAAAGCCTGCCCGGCGGCGCGTTTTTCGTCCACCTTGGCCGCCTGTGCGAGCGCCTGCTCGCGCGTAACGGTGACAAAGCCCTGCACCTTGTCCTCGACCGCGTCGGTCCGCGCGAGCAGCGATTGGGTCAGTTCCACCGCGCTGATCTCCTTGGCCTGCAGCATGGCCGACAGCTCGGCGGCTGTTTTCTGATAAAGTTCCATAGTATCCCCCTCCTTTTACTCTACAACGCGCGGCACAGCCACGCCGCCCGCCTGGAAGTCGGGCGCATTGGGCGCGATCAGCGTGTCGGGCGTGAACGCCTGCTCCACGACATCCGCGCGGAAGGCATTTTTGCGCTCGGCGTCGATTTGGTCGGTGATGTCACCCAGGTCGAGCTTTTGCAGCTGATCGACCATGGCCACGATGCCCTGCATATCTGCGGCCAGATGGTCAAAGTTGGCATCGCCAATATCCAGCCGCGCCAGCGCGGCGATGTGTTCGATTTCCTTTCGTTCGATTGCCATAGAAAAACCTCCTCTATTCACGTTCAATCATTTGTTGGAATTCAGCTTCGGTCAGCACCGGGATGCCCAGGGCGGCTGCCTTTTGCAGTTTGCTGCCCGCATTTTCCCCGGCCACGACAAAGTCGGTCTTTTTGGACACCGAGCCCGCCGCCTTGCCGCCGAGCGATTCGATCAATTCGTTGATCTGCTTGCGGGTGAACAGCTGCAAGCTGCCGGTAGCGACGATGGTTTTGCCGGCGAGCTTGTCCGATTTGGCCGTCTTTTCGCCGGTGAAGTTGACACCCGCTGCCCGCAGACGCTCGATCAGGCGCTTGGACTGCTCCAGCTCCCGCCATGCGGCGATGGATTGGGCGGTGGCGGCGCCAATGTCCCGGATTTCGGTCATCTCCTCGACCGGCGCGGCCAGCAGCGCATCCAGGCTGCCGAAGTGGTCGGAGAGCACCTTACCCGCCTTTTGCCCGACGTGCCGGATGCCGAAGGCGAAAATCAACCGCGACAGGTCGCGCGACTTGCTCGCCTCAATGCTGGCGATCAGGTTGGAAGCCGATTTTTCCTTTTTGCGGTCGAGCGACATGACGTCCTCCACGGTCAGGTCGTACAGGTCGGCGGCCGAATGCACCAGCTTGGCGTCGATGAGCGCTTGCAGCACCGCTTCCCCGCAGCCGTCAATGTCCATGGCGTCGCGCGAGGCGAAATGCATCAGGTTGCGCAGCAGCTGGGCCGGGCACGCGGCGCCGGTACAACGGATCGCTGCCTCCTCCGGGTCATCGAACACCGGCGCACCGCACACTGGGCACACAGATGGCATGACAAACGGCACGGTGTGGGCCGGCCGCTTTTCGCGGATCACGCCGACAATTTCCGGGATGATCTCGCCTGCCTTGCGCACCCGCACGGTGTCGCCCGCGCGCACGTCCAGCTCACGGATGAAGTCGCGGTTGTGCAACGTGGCGCGGGACACCGTGGTCCCGGCCAGGCGCACCGGCTCGAGCACCGCGTTGGGCGTCAGCACCCCGGTGCGGCCGACCGAAATGATGATCTCTTTGAGCAGGGTCTCCTTGATTTCGGGCGGATATTTATATGCGGCCGCCCACCGCGGGAATTTGGCGGTGGAGCCCAGCACCGCGCGCTGGGCGAAGTCGTTGACCTTGACGACCGCGCCGTCGATGTCGAAATCCAGCGCGCCGCGGCTGTCACCCATGCGTTCGATCTCCCGGCGGATGTCCGCGGGGTCGGAAAACAGGTCGTAACAGGGGCTGACCGGAAAGCCCAACCCCTTGAGGTAGTCGAGCGACTGGACATGGCTTTGCAGCGGCAGTTCCTCGCTGTTTTGAATGTTGAAGCAAAAGATGGACAGCCGGCGGCTGGCCGTGATGCTGCTGTCCTTTTGGCGCAGCGAACCGGCAGCCGCGTTGCGGGGGTTGGCCAGCAGCGGCTTTTCCTGCAGCTCCAATTCGGCGTTGAGTTCTTCAAAGACGCGCTTGGGCATATACACCTCGCCGCGCACGATCAAACGGGGCGGCGCACCTTGCAGCCGTTTGGGGATGTCCGCGATGGTCATGAGGTTTTCGGTCACATCCTCGCCCACTTGGCCGTCGCCGCGGGTCGCGCCGCGCACGAACACGCCGTCTTGGTACTCGAGCGCCACCGAAAGGCCGTCAATCTTCAGTTCGACCGCGTATTCGGCCGGGCCGGCCGCATTCTCCACCCGGGTGAAAAACTCCTGCAGCTCTTCAAACGAAAACACATCTTGCAGGCTTTCCAGAGGGTAGGGGTGCTGCACCTTGGAAAACTTCTCGCTTGCGTGGCCGCCGACCCGTTCGGTCGGTGAATCAGCCGAGCGGAATTCCGGATGGGCCTGTTCGAGCGCGCGCAGCCGGCGCTGCAGCTGGTCGTATTCGTAGTCGGAAATTTCCGGCGCATCCTCGTCATAATATTTTCGGTTATGGGTTTGCAGCTGCTCACGCAGCGAAGTAATCTCCTCAAAAATATCCATATACAACTCCTTACGCTATACACCTTGTCATTATAGCAAATTTTTGCGGCATATGAAAGTGTAAATTTCGCAGAGAATTGCCGCCCTGTGCGCAGAAATTTGTCCATTGACAGCGAAAAGCGCTGTGCTCCCTTGCGGTGCGCAGCGCTTTTTGATCAGTATATGCGGTTTTTCGGACGCTTTATTCGTGCAATACCGCCTTATGGTAGGTTTTTTTGCCCTTTTTGAGGATGCGCGCCTGGGCAAAGCTGTCCTTTTCCAGCATCTGCTTGGGGTCGGTCAGCTTTTCGCCGTCGAGCGAAACGCCGCCGCCCTGGATGAGCTTGCGCGCCTCGCCGTTGGAGGACGCCAGACCGCATTTGACCAGCAGCGTCAGCACGCCGATGGCGTTGTCCGCAAAGTCGCCGTCCGTAAGCTCGGTGCAGGGCATATTTTCGTCCGACGCGCCGCCGCCAAACAGCGCGCGCGCCGAAGCCAGGGCCTTATCGGCCTCTTCCTTGCCGTGCACCATGGACGTGATCTCGTAGGCCAGGCGCTCCTTGACCGGGTTGAGCGCCGCGCCGTCCAGCTTTTCGAAGGCGGCGATCTCCTCCAGCGGCACAAAGGTCAGCAGCTTCATGCAGCGCACCACGTCGGCGTCGTCCACATTGCGCCAGTACTGGAAGAAGTCATAGGGCGAGGTCTTGTCCGGGTCCAGCCAGACCGCGCCTTTTTCGGTCTTGCCCATCTTCTTGCCCTCCGAGGTGGTGAGCAGGGTGAAGGTCAGGCCGTAGGCGTCGTCCTTGCCGTCCACCCGGCGGATGAGGTCGGCGCCATTGATGATGTTGGACCACTGGTCGTCGCCGCCCAGCTGCAAATGGCAGTCCATGGTGCGGTACAGATGCAGGAAGTCGTAGGACTGGAGCAGCATGTAGTTAAACTCGATGAAGCTCAAGCCCTTTTCCAGCCGGGATTTGAAGCACTCGGCGGTCAGCATCCGGTTGACCGAAAAATGCACGCCGACCTCGCGCAAAAAGTCCATGTAGTTGAATTGCAAGATCCAGTCGGCGTTGTTCATCATCACCGCCTTGCCGTCGGAAAAATCGACCAACCGGCGCATCTGGCGGCGGAAGCATTCTGCATTGTGTTCGATTTCCTCTTTAGTCAGCATTTTGCGCATATCGGTCTTGCCGGTGGGGTCGCCGATCATGGTGGTGCCGCCGCCGATGAGCGCAATCGGGCGGTGGCCGGCCTTTTGCAGACGGCTCATGACGACCAGCTGCAAAAAGTGGCCGACGTGCAGGCTATCCGCCGTGGCGTCAAAGCCGATGTAAAAGGTGGTCTTATGGTTGTCCAGCAGGTCCTGCACCTTTTCTTCATTGGTACACTGCGCGATCAGGCCGCGCGCTTTTAACTCTTCAAAAACAGTCATATCGGTATAAGCTCCTTTTCTATTTTTTGCTCGGTGGTTTGCCGGGCTTCAAGGGGCGCGTTCTTTGAAATTCTCGTGGATGATAATCATTCTGGGTTCCTCTGCTTTTCCGAAGATTGCAGCAGCTCGAGCGCGTTCTTCCGGGAGATGTCAGTGATGCGGTCGCCCGAGATCATGCGCGCGATTTCCTCGACCCGTTCCTCCCCTGCAACCGGGCGGACCTGGGTATAGGTCCGGTCGCCGTCGGTGCGCTTGGTGATGAGCAGATGGTGCCGGCCGATGGCGGCAATCTGCGGCAGATGGGTGACGCACAGGGTCTGTTTCTTGTCCCCGATTTCGCACAGCTTGTGGGCGATCTTCTGGGCGGCCCGGCCGGACACGCCGGTGTCGATCTCGTCAAAAATCAGGGTGCCGACCGGTTCGCGCGCAGTTAGCACATTTTTCATGGCCAGCATGATGCGCGACAGCTCGCCGCCCGAAGCCACCTTGGAGATGCCTTGCAGCGGCTCACCCGGGTTGACCGAGATCAGGAAACTGGCCGTGTCCAATCCCTTGGGACCCAGCTTGCTGCCGGTCTCTACCCGCACGGCAAAGCGCACTTTGGACAGGTCCAGGTCAGCCAGCTCATCGACGATGCGTTTTTCCAGCTGGGCGGCGCTCTCCCGCCGCTTGGCCGACAGCCCCCGCGCCTGTTCGCGCACGGTCTGGCGCACGCGGCGGTATTCCTGCAAAAGGGCCTCGCGGGTCTGGTCGGCGGCTTGCAAGGTGTCCAGTTCGTCGCGCGCCTTTTGGGCGTAGGCCAGGATCTCCGGGATGCTGCCGCCGTATTTCAGCTTGAGCCGGTAGATGAGATCCAGCCGTTCTTCGACGGCTGCCTGCTCCTCGGCCGAAAAATCGGTGCGCGAGCGCAGGTCGGCAACCGCGCCGCGCAGATCCTGTGCCAGGTATTTGAGCTCCTCGGCCTTGTCACTGAGCGCACGCAGCGCGCCCGACACGTCGGCCAAGCTGCCCAGCGCCCCGGCCGCTTCGGCGAGCTGTTCGCACGCCCCGGCCGCATAGCCCTCCTCGCCGTCCAGGGCGTGGAAGGCAGTGTCCAGCGTCTGCACCAGCCGCCCGGCATTGTCAAAGAAGGCCTTGCGCTCGGTCAGGTGTTCCTCCTCCCCTTCTACCAGGGCGGCCGCGTCGATCTCCTGCAAATGGAAGCCCAGCATGTCCAGCCGTTGCAGCCGCTCCTGCTCGCTTTGATCGAGCGCAGTGATCTGACGTTTGAGCGCGAGCAGCTGATGATAGCCGGGCTGGTAAGCTTGCAGCGCAGCGTCCAACCCGGCAAACTGATCCAGAAAATCGATGTGGCAGCTCTCGTCCATCAGCTTTTGCCCGTCGTGCTGGCCGTGAATGTTGATGAGAAAGGGGCTGATCTGCTTGAGAACCGCCACCGCCACCGGCTTGAGGTTGACGCGGCAGACCGATTTGCCGTCCGCCGAGATCTGCCGCTGGATTTGCAGGGTGTCCGGGTCCTCGCCGTCCAGCTGGTTTTCGGCCAGCCACTGGCCGAGCTCGGCCGGGATGTCGGAAAACACCGCGCTGACAAAGCCCTTGGATGCGCCGGCGCGCACCAAGCCCTTGCCCACCCGCTGGCCCATAATGGCGCCGATGGCGTCGAGGATGATCGATTTGCCTGCGCCGGTTTCGCCGGTCAGCACGGTCAGGCCGCCGGCAAGCTCCAAATCGGCGCGTTCGATGACCGCAATATTTTCAATGTGAACAAGACTGAGCATACAAAGCCCACCTTTCATCGCCCTTTACAGCAGGGTCTTTTGCGCTTCCGAGCAAAACTGGCTGGCCACACCTTCGTCGCGCATGACGATGAAAACCGTATCGTCACCGCCCAGGGTACCGATCACGCGCTTGTCGCGCATGGCATCGATGGCCATGGCCGCAGCCTGTCCCAGGCCGGGCAGGGTTTTGATGACGACCATGTTCTGCGCATAGCTGATTTCGGTGACACATTCCTTAAAAATGTTGCGCAGGCGGCTGGTAAAGCTGTTTTCCACCTCCGAGGTGGCGACCGCGTAGCGGTACTTTCCGGTGGTGGAGGACAGGATCTTGATCAGCCGCAGCTCTTTGATATCCCGTGAAACCGTGGCTTGGGTGGTGGCGTAACCCAGGTCGCGCAAATGCTCGGAAAGCTCCTCCTGGGTTTCGATTTCATACTGTTCGATGAGATCCAGGATCTTAGCCTGCCGTTGAAATTTCATGTTTGATTCCTCCGTCGGAAAGTTTCTGTCGTAAGACATGATAAAAGCTCTTGCCCTTGATGCGGATCAGGCGGGTGTCCAGCTTGGAGCGGCGCACAATCACCACATCCTCGGGGTGGACCTCCAGCCCGCCGTCCCCATCGGCGGCAACACACACCACGCCCCCGTCCCGGCCGGAGGCGGTCACGGCGATCTCACGTTCCGGAGAAAAGATAAAGGACTTGGCCTGCATGGCGTGCGGGCAGATGGGTGTCACCTCGATATTTTCCGCCGAAGGCTCGATGACCGGCCCGCCGGCTGCCAGCGAATAGGCGGTCGAGCCGGTCGGGGTGGAGATGACCACGCCATCCCCCTGGAAGCTGGTCACCGGCACGCTGTCGGCGCAGATGTCCAGCGAGATCACATGGAAGGGGTTGTGCTTGGTCACGGTTACATCATTGAGCGCGGTCTGCGAATACACCATGTGCCCGTCGCGCAGGATGGACAGTTCGAGCATCATGCGGCTGTCGATGGTGTACTCCTCTTGTAGCACCTTTTGGACAAGGCCGATTTCCTCCCGTTCGAGCTCGGTCATAAAGCCCACATGGCCGATGTTGATGCCGAGCAGCGGGACCTTGTGCAGCGCCGCTTGGCGGGCGATGCGCAGGATGGTACCATCCCCGCCCAGGGAGATGACAAAATCGGCCTGCGGGATGGCCGTTTCGGCGGGCAGATACTGCGCTCCAGCGCCCTCCAGCTCGATGCCCTGGGCCTGGGGCGGCAGCAGGATGCGCACCCCGCAGGCCGATAAAATGCGGCAGGTCTCTTGCAGTGCGCAGTGGATTCCGTTTTTCTCCAAATTGGGGCTGATAAATACGCTCTTCATCGGCTCAATCCTTTTTGTCCAGCGCCGCGTGCGCCTGCCGGACAATGTCTGGAATATCATATGGTCCTTCGGGCAGCGACTTACTCAAATAGCCCAAAAATTCAATGTTTCCTTCCGGGCCTTTGATGGGCGAAAAGGTCAGTGCCTGGACCTGGAACCCAGCAGCGCGGGCATTTTCCACGAACCCGGCCAGCACCTCCTGGTGGATGGCCGCGTCGCGCACCACCCCTTTTTTGCCCACCTTGCCGCGCCCGGCCTCAAACTGGGGCTTAATCAGGCAGGCAACTTGCCCGTCGGGCGATAGCAGGCCATGTACCACGGGCAGCACCAGCCGCAGCGAGATAAACGACACATCGATCACCGCCAGCGCCGGCGCTTCCTCCAGATCATCGGGCGTGACATACCGGATGTTGGTGCGCTCCATGCACCGTACCCGTTCGTCCTGCCGCAAGCTCCAAGCGAGCTGTCCATATCCGACGTCGATCGCATACACCTTGGCTGCACCGCGCTGCAATAGACAGTCGGTAAACCCACCGGTTGACGCGCCAATGTCCATGCAAACCAGCCCGTCGGGGTCGATGGAAAAGAATTCAAGGGCTTTTTCGATCTTTTTGCCGCCGCGGGAGACAAACGCCTTACCGGTCTCGCGCACCTCCAGCGGGCAGTCCTCGGCCACCAGTTCGCCGGCCTTGTCGGCCTTTTGCCCGCCGACATAGACCATCCCCTCCATAATGGTAGCCTTTGCACGCTCGCGGGACGGGCTCAAGCCGCGCTCCACGAGCAAGATATCCAAGCGTTTTTTTGCCATATGCACCCTGTCCTTTATGCGTTTTCTGCGCGACCGTCCAGCCACTGCGCCAGGCTGGTGGCCACGCTCTTGCCGTCGATGCCGCAGGATTGATAGAGCTCCGGCACGCTGCCCTGCGGCAGAAAGCGGTTGCCGGTGTTGTAGAGCCGGACTTCCTTTGTGCCGGCCACCGCCTCGATGACGTTGCAGCCCACGCAACCGTGGTGTACGACCTCCTCGATCACCGCGACCTTGCCGCATAAGCTGTCCAGCACCTGGGGCGAAAGCAGGCGGTACTCCTCGGAAATTTTGTTGAGCTTCCACACCTGCGCATCGATGCCTTGCGCTTCCAGCAGCCCGGCCGCTGTCATGGCCTCGTTTACCAGGGTGCCGTAGGTCAGCAGGCTGACCTGCCCTTCCCCAGCCCTGCCATGGACGAGCGAAATCCAGTCCGCCGAGGTGTCCTGCTGAAAAGCGCCCTCGCCGCCGCGCGGATAGCGCACCGCGACAATGCCGGTTTCGTGGTAGAGCGCCTGGGTGAACATACTGCGCAGCTCGGCGAAATTGGCCGGGCACAAAATGCGCACGCCCGGGATGGATTGCAGGTAATCGATGTCAAACACCCCGTTGTGGGTGGCCCCGTCGGCGCCGACGATGCCGGCCCGGTCGATGGCGAACACCGCGTGGATGGTCCCGTCGATGGCCAGGTCGTGGATGAGCTGGTCATATCCGCGCTGCAAAAAGGTCGAATAGATGGCGCACACCGGTTTGAGACCTTGTTTGGCCATGCCGGCGGTCATGGCGACCGCGTGCTCCTCAGCGATGCCCACGTCGAAAAAGCGGGCCGGGAAGCGCTGGGAAAATTCCGAAAGCCCGGCGCTGGTGGGCATGGCGGCCGTGATCGCACAGATGCGGCCGTCTTTTTGGGCCAGCGCGCACAGTGTCTCGCCGAACACCGAGGAAAACGAAGGACCGCCGGCCTTTAAGCTTTTGCCGGTGGCCGGATCGAACTGGGACACACCGTGAAAAGTTTCCGGATGCTGCTCGGCATACAGGCAGCCCCGGCCCTTTTGGGTCATCACATGGAGCAGTACCGGTTTTCTCATGGCTTTGGCCAGCTGCAAAAGCTCACAGACCGCTTTGATGTCGTGCCCGTCCACCGGCCCCAGGTAGGCAAACCCCATGTCCTCGAACAAAGAGCTGGGCAGCAAGACCGACTTGACCGCGCTGTTGATGCGGGAAATCGAATGCACCACCGCCTTGCCGCCGGGCAAAAAGCCAAACGCGCGCTTGACGCGGGTTTTGGCGCGCAAATAGCGCGGGCTGACGCGCAGGCGGGCCAAATGGCGGCTGAGCGCACCCACATTTTTGTCGATGGACATGTTGTTGTCGTTGAGCACCACGATGAGCGGCTCCCCACTTCCCCCGGCGCTGTTGAGCGCCTCGTAGGCCATGCCGCCGGTGAGCGCGCCGTCGCCGATCACCGCCACCACGTGGTACTTCTTCCCCCGCAGCGTGCGCGCGTGCGCCATGCCCAGCGCGACCGATACCGAATTGGATGCATGGCCGCTCACGCACGCGTCGGTTGGGCTCTCTTCTGGGCGCAAAAACCCGGAGACGCCGCCAAACTGCCGCAAGCGCGCAAAGTCCTGCTTGCGGCCGGTCAGAATTTTGTGGACATAGCACTGGTGGCCGACGTCGTAGACCAGGCGGTCGGTGCGGGAATCGAATTCGCGTTCGAGCGCGACCGCCAGCTCGACAATGCCCAAGTTGGAGGCGAGATGCCCGCCGGTTTGGGACACCGTGTCGATGATAAACGTGCGCAAATCGGCGCACAGGGCGTTGAGGTCGGTATAGGATAGGTTTTTGAGTTCTGTGGCCGACTGGATACGGTCCAGAATTGCGTATTGCTTCATAGCTTCTCCTTGCCCGGCAGGCAGGCGGTTTGCGCCGGGCTATCTGTTTTTATCCAGGCGGATGGGCAGCAGGGCCAGCAGCCGGCCCACCGCAAAGACAATTTGCACGCTGTATCCCAGCCCAAAACCCTTGCCGACCGCTTTGCCGCCAATGGTCAGCGCGGCGATCAGCCCGGTGACGGTCAGGGAGATCAGTGTTGTGGCAAAGACGCCCATCCCTTGGGTCAGGTGGGCGACGATGATCGCGCCGGTGGCGCCCGAAATGATGCCCGAAATATCGCCCACCACGTCGTTGCAGATGCTGGACACCTTGTTGGCGTTGCGCGACAGCCAGACCGCCTCCTTGGCGCCCGCCACCTTTTTGGCGGCCATGGAGTGGAACTCCTTTTCGGTCGCTGAGGCAGCTGCAATACCGATCAGGTCGAACAAGATGCCGATCGCAATGAACACCAACAAAAGGATCACGGCCACGATGTTGCCCGCGTTGTTGAGCGCTTCCGACGAAATATAGGACATAGACGCCGAGGTCAGGCAGCTGAGCACCGTAATCGAGCCCACCCAGCGCCAGTTGACCCGGCTGGCCCGGCCTGGATTGGCCGCCTGCTTGGCGCCCCGTTTTGGCTTTTTCTCTTCCACTTGCAAAACTCCCAAAGTGCAAAATATGTAAACAAGGCTCGAAACCAACGTTCCGAGCCAGTCTGTGTTCAAAAGGAGGGTGACAGCGAGCAGGATAAATCTTACGGCTTGAGGTTCGGTTGGATTTCCCCGCGGCTTACCATGCGTCGCCGCTCTGGCGGTTTCCCTTTAAAAGCCGAGCC
>CAJFUJ010000058.1 GCA_904420185.1 uncultured Butyricicoccus sp.
ATCTTCAGGGCAGGGTGCAAGTCCCTACCGGTGGTATAGCCCACGAGCCGCAAGGCATGATTCGGTGCAACTCCGAAGCCGACAGTATAGTCTGGATGGAAGAAGATTGGTGTTTTTTGCGCGTGCAAGCATACAGTGAGCCCTGGAATGATTTTTCATTCCAGGGCCTTTTTGCTCCACGGGCAAGGATTCGCTGTGCAAAACTGCCTTGATTTTTGTCAAAGGCAGTTTTTCTTTTTGGGAGGAACACAACATGCAAGCAGAAGATTATATGCGCATGGCGCTGGAGCTGGCCGAAAAGGGTTGCGGCTGGACCAACCCCAACCCGATGGTCGGCGCGGTCATCGTGCAGGATGGCCGGGTCATCGGGTGCGGGTACCACGAAAAATACGGCGAAAAACACGCCGAACGCAACGCGCTGGCCGATTGTACCGAGTCGCCGCGCGGCGCAACGATGTACGTCACGCTCGAGCCCTGCTGCCACACCGGCCGGCAGCCGCCCTGCGTGGATGCCATCTTGGAAAGCGGCATCGCCCAGGTGGTCGTGGGCGCGATGGACCCCAACCCGCTGGTGGCCGGAAAGGGCGTGCAGATTTTGCGCGCGCACGGCGTCGAGGTGCAGACCGGCGTGCTGGAACAGCCCTGTAAGGCGCTCAACCGGGTGTTCTTCCACTATATCCAGACCAAGCGGCCCTATGTGGTGCTCAAGTACGCCATGACGCTGGACGGAAAAATCGCGACGTACACGGGCGCTTCCCGCTGGATCACCGGCGAACAGGCCCGCCGCCGGGTGCACGAGGACCGCAACCGCTACCAGGCCATCCTGGTGGGCGTGGGGACCGTGCTGGCCGACGACCCGCAGCTGACCTGCCGCATCCCTGGCGGGCGTGACCCGGTCCGCATCGTCTGCGACACCCATTTGCGCACCCCCTTGACTGCCCAGTTGGTGCGCACCGCCCGGCAGACGCCGACCTGGCTGGCCACCTGCTGCGACGACCCGGCGCGCGCGGCACCTTATCGTGACGCAGGCTGCCAAATCTGCGTCCTGCCCCAAGAAGGGGACGCGGTATCCCTGCCCGCGCTCATGGACTACCTGGGCGCGCAGGGCATCGACAGCGTGCTGCTCGAGGGCGGCGCGGCCCTGCACGGCGCAGCCCTGTCCAGCGGCATCGTGCAGCGGGTGCAGGCCTACATCGCGCCCAAGCTGTTCGGCGGGCAGGATGCCCCTTCGCCGGTCGGCGGACAGGGCGTCGGGCAGCCCGACCAAGCATTCCAGCTGCAAAATATCGAATGCACCCGCTTGGGGGCGGATTTCTTGATAGAAGGCGAGGTAGAAAACCATGTTCACCGGCATTGTTGAGGAGGTCGGGCAGATCGCCCGCGTCCAGCCGGGCGCCCATTCGGCGGTGTTGCACATCCGCGCAGCAACCGTGCTGGACGATCTCAAAATCGGCGACAGCGTGGCGGTCAACGGCGTGTGCCTGACCGTGACCACCCTGACCAAGGACGGCTTTACAGCCGACGTCATGCACGAAACCATGAACCGCTCGGGGCTATCCACCCTGCGGACGGGCAGCCCGGTCAATTTGGAGCGCGCCATGCCGGCAAACGGCCGGTTCGGCGGGCACATCGTGTCCGGCCATGTGGACGGCCAGGGCACCATCACCAGCGTACAGCGCGATGACAACGCGGTGTGGTACACCATCGCGGCCGAACCGGGGCTGCTGCGGTATGTGGTGGAAAAGGGCTCGATCACCGTGGACGGCATCAGCTTGACCGTGGCCCGGGTATCTGAGCAGGATTTCGCCATCTCGGCCATCCCGCACACGGTGGCTGTGACCATCCTGCGCGCCAAAGGCCCGGGGGATAAAGTCAACCTGGAAACCGATATTTTGGGCAAATATGTGGAAAAACTGCTCGCGCCCCCGTCCCCTGAACCAGCGGGCAAACGCGCGATCACCAAAGAATTTTTAGCCAGCTGCGGCTATGGCATGTAGAAAGGAAGCAATGAACCATGTTCCAAACCATTGAACAGGCGCTTGAAGACCTGCGCCAAGGCAAAATCATCCTGGTCACCGACGATCCCGACCGGGAAAATGAGGGCGATATGATCTGTGCCGCCCAATTCGCCACCACCGAAAACGTCAACTTTATGGCCACCTACGCCAAGGGCCTGATCTGTATGCCCATGTCGGAGGAGTACATCCGCCGCCTGCAATTCCCGCAGATGGTCACCCACAACACCGACAACCACGAAACCGCTTTTACGGTGTCCATCGACCATGTGGATACCACCACCGGCATTTCGGCGGCCGAACGCTCGATCACGGCCATGAAGTGCGTGGATGAAAACGCGCGGCCCGAGGACTTCCGCCGGCCTGGCCATATGTTCCCACTGCTGGCCAAAAAGAACGGCGTGCTCGAGCGTAGCGGCCACACCGAAGCCACGGTCGACCTGCTCCGCCTGGCGGGGCTGAAGGAATGCGGCCTGTGCTGCGAGGTCATGCGCGACGACGGCACCATGATGCGCCGCGATGAGCTGATGGAACATGCCCAAAAATGGGGCATGACCTTTATCACCATTCGCGACCTGCAGGCCTACCGCAAACGGCACGAAATCCTGGTCGAGTGCGAGACCGTCACCCGTATGCCCACCCGCTACGGCGAATTTACCGCATACGGCTATGTCAACAAACTCAACGGCGAACACCATGTGGCCCTGGTCAAAGGCGATATTGGCGACGGGCAGAACGTATTGTGCCGGGTACATTCGGAATGCCTGACCGGCGATACCTTCGGTTCGCTGCGCTGCGACTGTGGCCAGCAGTTCGCCGCTGCCATGACCCAAATTGAAAAGGAAGGCCGCGGCATTTTGCTCTACATGCGCCAGGAGGGCCGCGGCATCGGCCTGATCAACAAACTGCGCGCCTATGCCCTGCAGGACAAGGGCATGGACACCCTGGAGGCCAATTTGGCCCTGGGCTTTGCAGGCGATTTGCGCGAATATTACATTGGCGCACAGATTTTGCGCGACCTGGGCGCCAAAACCCTGCGCCTGTTGACCAACAACCCGGATAAGGTCTATCAGCTTGCCGATTTCGGCATGGAAATCATCGAGCGGGTGCCGATTCAAATGCACGCAACCGCCTATGATCTGTTCTATCTCAAGACAAAACAGGCCAAAATGGGCCATATCTTAAATTACTAAAAATTGCAAAAAAGAAAGCAGAAATCAAAAAATAAGGAGCGAACAAAAAATGAAGGTTTTCGAAGGCAAACTGGTATCCAAAAAAATTAAGGTCGGCATTGTCGCCGCGCGGTTTAATGAATTTATCACCTCCAAACTGCTGGACGGCGCACTGGACGGCCTCAAGCGCCACGACGTACCCGAGGACGCCATCCAGGTCGCATGGGTGCCGGGTGCATTTGAAATCCCGCTGATCGCGTCCAAAATGGCGCAGAGCGGCAAATATGACGCCGTCATCTGCCTGGGCGCCGTCATCCGCGGCAGCACCACCCATTATGATTATGTGTGCAGCGAAGTGTCCAAGGGCATCGCCAACGTGTCGCTGCAAACCGGCGTGCCGGTGCTTTTCGGCGTGCTGACAACCGAAAATATCGAGCAGGCCATCGAACGCGCCGGCACCAAAGCCGGCAACAAGGGCTACGATTGCGCCCTCAGCGCCATCGAAATGGTTAATCTGATCCGCGAAATCGAAAGCTAAGCGCGGGGGCCAGCCCCCGCACCCCCGGCAGGGGCTCCGCCCCCTGCACCCCCGCCAGGGGCTAGCCCCTGGACCCGTCTTCCCAGAATTGGCATTCCGGGAGGGGTAGGACAAAAAGGGGCCTGGGGACGAGTCCCCAGCGCGGTCCAGCCGCGCAGGCTGGTCGCTGCCCGCAGGCAGCG
>CAJFUJ010000059.1 GCA_904420185.1 uncultured Butyricicoccus sp.
GTCGACAGTTCGAATCTGTTCAACAGCTCCAAATTTAAAACCCGTATAAACGTTGAAAAGGGCGGTTATACGGGTTTTTTGCTATTTTCATATAGGGTTTTATTTCGGTTACTGTTTGGCTGTACAGTCCTTCGCTTGTTCCATTTTAGGCGGCTTAGGGGCTATCTTGGTTGCACCAACAGTTGTATCAAACGTCGGTTCGTTGTCCGTCGCAGATTGTGTATGGTTCATCGTTATAATGGCTGGGATCAATGTATCACCTGATGAGCATTGATGGTAAGACCGTGGTTTTGGGAGGTGATTAGGATGTACAAAGTTCTGATCGTAGAAGATGACCCTGTAATTGCGGCAGCGGTCGTCAAAGAGCTCAGTAGGTGGGGCCTGGAGGCCAAAGCGGCGACCGATTTTGCCAATGTCCTGCAAGAATTTGTTCAATACGCGCCGCAGCTGGTGGTTTTGGACATCTCCCTACCTTTTTTCAATGGGTATTACTGGTGCCAGGAGATCCGTAAGCTATCTGGGGTGCCGATTTTGTTTTTGTCCTCCGCAAGCGACAATATGAATATCATCATGGCCATGGATATGGGGGCGGATGACTTTATCCCCAAGCCCTTTGATCTGTCGGTACTGACCGCAAAGGTACGGGCGTTGTTGCGCCGGACCTATCAGTTTTCGGCCGCGCAAAGCCTGCTGGAACACCGTGGAGCGGTTTTGAACCTAGCCGATGGCACCTTGACCGTTTCCGGCCAAACAGCAGAACTCACGCGCAATGAGTTTCGCATTCTCAAATTGCTCATGGAGCACCGCGGCCAAACGGTTTCCCGCGATACGATTATGACCGACCTGTGGAAAAGCGACAGCTTTATCGATGACAATACATTGACCGTCAACGTCAACCGCCTGCGCAAAAAGCTAGAGGGCTTGGGGCTGCCTGACTTCATTGGCACCAAAAAGGGATTGGGCTACTATGTGAGGTGATCAATATGCACGGTTGCAGAGTGTACATCCTATTGCTGCTCCTGATTTTTTGTTTTGCCGGTATTTTTGCCGCGGTTTTATGGCTGGAGGGCCTGCCGGTGCAGGCGGTTGGCTATGCGCTGCTGCTGAGTTTGGCGCTCAGCGGCGTGGGATTTGGCGCGTATAGGGTGTATACCCTGCGGCGGCGCGCGCGTATCCGGCAGGTGCTGCGGAACTTGCCCCAGCAGATGGACGGTTTGCCGCCCGCACATGGGCCGGTGGAAGCCGACTACCAGGCGGCATTGGTGGCGCTCCAGGCGGCGTATGGCAAGCTGGCCACAGAAAGCGAACGTGTCCGCGCCGAAATGCTGGATTATTACACCCTGTGGGCGCACCAGATCAAGACCCCCATTGCGGCCATGCGGCTGCTGCTGCAAAGCGAGACCCACCCCGCCAACCGGGAACTGACAGCCGAACTGTTTCGCATCGAGCAGTATGCGGATATGGTGCTGCAATATTTGCGGCTGAACGGCAGGGTTAGCGATTTTGCGTTCCAAACCTGCGCGCTGGACGAGATCGTGCGGCGGGCGGTGCGCAAGTATGCGCCGCTGTTTATCCGCAGCCGGGTGCAGTTGGCGTATGACGGCCTATCGGGCCAGGTGCTGACCGATGAAAAGTGGCTAGGTTTTGTGGTCGAGCAGCTGCTGTCCAACGCGCTCAAATATACGCCGCAAGGCGTTGTGACGATCACCCAAGACGGCCCGCAGACCCTTGTCATCCAGGATACTGGCATCGGCATTGCGGCCGAAGATTTGCCGCGCGTGTGTGAAAAGGGCTTCACCGGCTACAACGGGCGGGCCGGGCACAAATCAACCGGCATTGGCCTGTATCTGTGCAGCCGCATTTTAAAGCAGCTCGGCCATGGGTTTTCCATCGCTTCCGAGCAGGGCAAGGGCACGCGCGTCACCATCGATTTGTCCACCGTGTCCATCCCGCGCGAGTAAACTTACAAAACTGTAAGGAATGCTGCCCCAAATGTAAGCGCAGGCGATGGCAGCGCGCCCCATTCGCACGGTATAATAGGGACACACAACCGAAAGGAGCGTGCGAATACGATGGCGATTTTGGAAGTAGAAGGGTTGGGGAAAATTTATACCCCACGGTTTGGCGGCGCCAAGGTCACGGCGCTGACCCATGTGACGTTTTCGGTCGAGCAGGGCGAATACGTCGCCATCATGGGCGAATCGGGCAGCGGCAAAACTACACTGCTCAACATCCTGGCCGCACTGGACCGTCCCACAAGCGGCGAGGTGCGGCTCAATGGCCGCAACTTGGCCGACATCCCCGAACGGGAGATTGCCGCCTTCCGGCGGGACAACCTGGGCTTTGTGTTCCAGGAATTCAACCTGCTCGATACCTTTTCGCTGCGGGACAATATTTTCCTGCCGCTGGTTTTGGCGGGCCAGCGGCAGGAGGAGATGGAAAACCGGCTGGCGCCCCTGGCGCGCAAGCTGGAGATTGCCGATCTGCTCGACAAATTCCCCTATGAGGTGTCCGGCGGGCAAAAGCAGCGGGCCGCAGTCGCCCGGGCGCTGATCACCCATCCCCAGATCGTGCTGGCCGACGAACCGACCGGAGCGCTGGATTCGCGTGCCTCCAGCCACTTGCTGCGTCTGTTCGGCGAGATCAACCGCGACGGGCAGACCATTCTGATGGTGACCCATTCGGTCATGGCAGCCAGCCACGCCAGCCGGGTGCTGTTCATCAAGGACGGCGCAGTGTTCCACCAGCTTTACCGTGCGGGGATGCGCGAAGAGACCATGTTCGTCAAAATTTCCGACACCCTGACCATGCTGCAAACAGGGGGTGAACGGGATGCATAAAGCCCTGTACCCCCGGCTGGCGGCGCAGAATATCTGGCGCGATGCCCGCTTTTACGGCCCCTATCTGCTGACCATTTTGTGTACGGTCGCAGCGTTTTACATCACCTATACGCTGGCAGGTGCGCAGGATTTACCCCAATATACCCGCTACGCCTATCTGTCCATGTTTATGACGATTGGCTGCTGGGTGATCGGACTGTTTTCGGTCATTTTCCTATTTTATACCAACGGGTTTTTGATAAAGCGCCGCAAAAAGGAACTGGGGCTCTATAACGTCCTGGGCATGGGCAAGCGGCATATCGCCTGCGTGCTGGGTATGGAAACCCTGTATTTCGCGCTGGCCGGCATTGTGGGCGGCATTTTGCTGGGCATGCTGCTGCAAAAGCTGGTCACCCTGCTGCTGTTCCGGCTGATGCGGCTGGAGGGCAGCGGCTTTGGGTTTTACATTTCACCGGGCGCAATCGGTGCGACAGTGATCTGGTTCGGGTGCATTTTGCTGGTCAACCTGCTGGTCAATTTGCGGCGGATTCATGTGCAGAACCCGCTGGAAACCATGCGGGAGGGCAGTGCGGGCGAGCGTGAACCCAAAACCCGGCTGCTGCTGGCTGTGGCGGGGGTTATCTGCCTGGGCGGCGGTTATGCAATCTCGCTGCTGGTGCGTGACGCGATTGAGGCGTTTGCCTTCTATTTTGTGGCGGTCTTTTTGGTCATCATCGGCACCTATTGCCTGTTTACGGCGGTGAGCATCGCCGTGCTCAAGGCGCTGCGCGCCAACAAGGGGTTCTATTACCGGCCGCAGGCGTTCATTACGGTGTCCGGTATGCTCTACCGTATGAAGCGCAACGCGGTCGGGCTGGCCAACATCTGCATCCTGTCCACCATGGTGCTGGTCATGGTGTCCGGCACCTTGGCCCTATTCCTGGGGACGAGTGACGCCGTCCAGCGGATGTATCCCGGGGACATCAACCTAGAGGTGCGGTACAACGACCTATCCGGCGAGCCCTTCCAGCCGGACGCCATGCTGGACGCCGTCGAGCAGACCATCCAGGAGCAAGGGCTGGCGGTTGCAGACGTGCGCACAACCAGCTATCTGTCGCTGAGCATCGATTGGACGGCTGACGGCAGCGCCCAACTCAACCCGTCCGGCGGCAGTGCGCTGTATGCGATGACCGCCGACGCCTACGCCGCCCAGACCGGCCAGGCCCGGCCGGTGCTCCAGCCAAATGAAGCGCTTGTGCGCATCTGGTACGACCTGGGCGACTCGCTGGATATCCTGTCGGACAGCGGCACGCTGACCTATGCCGTGCAGCCGGGCGGGGAAACCATCCCGCTGCTGCCAGTAGAAACCGGGACCGAAAGCCAGAACGTCGCCATAGTGGTGGCTGATGAAGCGGCGCTGCTGCGTCTGGCGCAGGCTGCCCAGACGCCGGACGGGCAGACCAGCCCCATGCGCTGGCACGCCTACATCGACACCACCGGTACGGATGCGCAAAAGATCGCCTGTGCGCAGGCGCTTTCCGACTGGAACGCGGTCGACAACGGGCAGGACACCGGCCAGTGGCACTATTACGCCGTGGTGAGCCAGGCCGACCGGGCGGGCGAGATGTACGCCCTAAACGGCGGGTTCTTTTTCCTGGGCGTCTTTCTGGGGCTGGTGTTCCTGCTGGCCGCTGTGCTCATTTTGTATTACAAGCAAATTTCCGAGGGCTACGAGGACTGCGAGCGCTATCAAATCATGCAAAAGGTCGGGCTGGACAAAAAGATGGTGCGCCGGTCGGTCAACGCGCAGATTTTGGTGGTGTTTTTCCTGCCGCTCGCGGTGGCGGCCATCCATGTGGCCTTTGACTTCCGCCTGATGGTGCAGCTGCTCAGCCTGTTCGGGTTGAGCAATGTGCCCCTGACGCTGGCCTGCACGGTGGGCAGCCTGCTCGGCTTTGCGCTGCTGTATGGCGGGGTGTATTGGCTGACCGCACGGGCCTATTACCGCATCGTGCAATAGCAAAGCCCCCGCAGAGGAGGTGCGATATGCAATATACAAGTTGGTACACATCCCCGCTGGGTAGGTTGCTGCTCGCAGCAGACGACAGCGGCCTGACCGGGGCGTGGTTTGAAGGGCAGAAATACTTTGCCCGGCACCTGGACGCGGCGCACGCCGAACGGCAAACGCCGCACTTGGAACAGGCCGGGCGGTGGCTGGATGTGTACTTTTCCGGGTACGAGCCGGGTTTTCCCGTGCCGCTGCACCCGATGGGTACCGCCTTTCAAACGGCGGTGTGGCAGCTGCTGTGCGCCATCCCCTACGGGCAGACGCGGACCTATGGCCAACTGGCCGCACAGCTAGCTAGCCAAATGGGGCGGGCATATTTGTCCGCCCAGGCGGTTGGCGGGGCGGTGGGCCGCAACCCGATTTCCATCTTTGTCCCCTGCCACCGGGTAGTGGGGGCGACGGGCAGTCTGACTGGCTACGCGGGCGGACTGGACAGAAAAATGGCGTTGCTCGGCCTGGAAAAGGCCGACCGGACCGCCCTATTTATCCCCAAACCCAAACACACGCCATAAAAAATGCGTGGGAACCGATCGATTGGATGGTTCCCACGCATTTTGTGCTTCAGGCAGCAGTTGGCTGCGCGCACACGCCGATGAACAGCGGTGTACCATTGGATGCGGTTAAGATGTACAGGAACGGCCGATCGAGTTTCATTTCGGCCGTGCCTTCGGGCAGGCTAGAGCCAGCATATCCTAGCTCGGTGTAAGCGGCGGCTTCAACGCCTTTTTCGTTGACGTCGATATAGGTCTGCTGGGTTGCCGACGCCAAATAAGCCGGCTGGGCGGTGGTCATCGCACTTAAATCGGCGCGTTCGGCATCAAACAGGTCGGTCACGCCGCAGCCTTGCAGCATGGCTTTCAGGTCCAACTTGCTGTCATAGGTAAATTTGGGGACCGACCACAGGATGCGGCCCGAACTGACTGCATTCTCGTCCGATAGGATCGCAGCCAGGCTTTCGCGGGTGAGCAGGCTGGAGAGGGGCGTATCCTCATCTGGCAACACAAAGGTGACCCACCCCAGGTTTTTCAAGCCCAGGCTGGCTGATAGATATCCGTCCGCGCGGACAAAGGAGCCGATATCCTCCCGGTGCATGTAAGTGGCATTTTGGCTGCTGCCGTCGGCCAGATAGAAGGGCTCGACCGTGTTTTCGGTCTCGTCGAAGAGGTCAGTCCATTCGTCTTTGAGGTAGATGGTGTTCATCAGGTACAGGATGCTGTCCGCCGAGGGCTCGATGATGGGCTGGATTTTGCCGCCTGTGTGCTCGGAGACCCACTGCTCCATGGCTGTAACCGTGGCGGGTGCGTTCAAATCAGCCGTGTAAAGCCATGCGTAAAAGTCGGACGAAGCGGTCTGGGTAAAGTCCGGCATAAAGGCAGCGGTTTCCTCCATCCATAGGGCGTTGGCAATTTGGAGGGCGCCAATCTCGTTGTCGGTGTACAGCAATCGGTAGAGGTTGCTGCAGCTTTGGGTCAGGGAAGCGGCATCCTCTGCGCCCAGCAGGTCGAGCAGCTGGGACTGGGTATCGCCCGCCGCGCCCGAAGCGGTCAGCGCCAGGGCAAAGTACAGGCTGGCCGGGGAATAGCAGGCATTTTCCGCACCGGTGAGCAGCCCTGCCGCGGTTTGGGCAGAGAACTCGTCCACAGCGGCCAGGAATTCGTCGCTGACCGGGTTTTGCTCGCGGATGTCAAAGGCCGCGTCAAAGTCCTCGAAAGCGGGCGCGGACAGGGCAGCCGGTGCAGCCGCCTGGGTGACCGAATCGGGCAGTGACCCGGCCGGTGCATATACCGCCCCCAGCGGCAAGGTGACCGAGAGCAACAGGGAAAGCATTTCTTGGATCATGATGGTTCACTCCTTCTTCTCAAGATTTGGTGGGATCGGTTGATACTTTTTAGACGGTACAACCGGGCGGTTTGTTCCCCAAAAGGAGAGAATTTTTGGCCGGGACGCAAAAAATAGCCTTGGAAAGATGGTTATGCGTCCACGTTGATCGCAATCATGGGTTCGTAGGAGTTTTCGATGGATTCACCATCTGCGCTGAAAATAGAGATGTCAAGCATGCCCTCCATGTGGAACAGATCCTCTAAATTTTCGACGGGCGTGGGATCGGGTTTGGTATTCTGCTCAATGACAAAGGAAAGTTCCTTGCTTTTGCCAGGCATCGGGCCAAGATTACCGTCAATCAAAACCGTTCTGACACTTTCATCTCCGATATAGAGATCCTGGAAAGAACATAGGAGCTTTCGATCGCTGTTGTTCGTAACCTTCAGCGTCAAACATTTATCCAACATGTTGTCCATCATGCGCTCAAAGAAGCCGCTCAGCTCCACCGTAATATTTTCGTCTTCATACAGCAAAACCGCAGGATTCAGCTCGATCACACGCTCTTCCGATTCCGCCTGTTGGGAATTGGCTGCGCTCTGGCTGGGCGAAGCGCTGCTCTGCTGGGCTGTACTACCGGCGGTGCTGTTGCCGGCAGCATTGTCGTTCCCCCCGCAGGCCGCAAGCAGAGTCAATAGCAAGACAGTGGTCAATAGGCAGCATATAGGCTTTTTCATAAACAGGACTCCTCTTTTTCTATGATTTAGATTTGACACGTCCAGTGTATTACTTCCCCTGTATTTTGTCAACATTTTATTCGGTTTTGTTGTTATATGATGAAGAAAGGTCTGCGCCAGGGACACGGCTTACAAAGCAGTGGAATGTTTATGAGAGGGTTGACAGACATGCTACATTGTTATACAATATAGTTACTATATTGCGATACAAGATAGTGAGGTGAAAGTATGATCCCCTCGCAAATGCTCAAGGGGACGCTGGAGGGCTGTATCTTGGGGATTCTCGGGCAACAGGAAACCTACGGGTATGTGATTTCACAAAAGCTGGAGGCCTACGGCTTTGGGAAAATTGCAGAAGGAACCATCTATCCCTTGCTGCTGCGTCTGGAAAAAAACGGACGAATCCAGGCCGTCTACCGGCCATCGGAAACCGGGCCCAAACGCAAATACTATTCGCTGACCCCGGCAGGACAGGCCGAATGGGCAGCCTTTCAGGCAAATTACTTGGAGTTACAGCAAGCAGTCAACCGGTTGCTACGCGACACGATGAAAGGAGAGAATCGGTCATGAAACCCAAAACTAGACAACTTTTGCAGGAAAATAACCGGTTAGAGCAGGATTTGAGTCCGGAAAACGACCGGATTTTAACCGATATCGTGGTGTATTTACGGGCCGCACCCATTAGCGAATACCAACAAGAATTGGTGCGGCGGGATGTGACCCATATGATGCTGGACGGTCAACGCCGGGGCGAGGATATGCGGCAGGTGATCGGCGCGGACTACAAGGCGTTTTGCGACCAGGTGCTTGCCGAAATCCCCCGGCAGAGCCTGCGCGACCGGGCGCTGCAAGCCAGCGGCAACCTGTGTTTATACCTGTCCATTTTGGGCGGCATCTGGCTGGTGTTCCAGCTCTTCAGCAACCTGCTTGCCCGGAGTGATTTGCGCTTGCCCATCACGGTAGGAGATATTGTAGCCTCTGCCGCTATTTTGGCGACTGCAACCCTGGTTGTGTTTTGGATCTGCCGGTTTTCACTGGAAGAAAACGACCGTCGGGAGAAAATTCTGGTTGCCTTGTGCCTTGCCGCTTGCTTGATCCTGTTGACGATCTCCTTCTTCTTGCAGACTGTGTTGTTTGAGGTGCATTTCGTGGTGGCACTGGCAGGCGTGGCTGCCTTATTCGGATTGAGCAAGCTGTTGACGGCCATTGCGCGGGAGGAAGGATAATCTAAAAGAGCTGGACGCCATCGACGTATTTGTGGCGTACTGCCCGGTCTTCCAGTTGATAAGCAATGCGTTCCAGACGTTCGCGGGTGGTCAGCCGCTGTGGGGTGGGCAAAGCGCAATCGTCCAGCACCAGCGCGTCAAACGCATAACCGGGCGCAAAGGCTCCCACCTTGCCGAAGAAGGCGCCTCCGCCACGCGTGGCCAGATAAAAGGCCTCGGCAAAAGTAAGCGGCGGCAGCGCGCTGTCTACCAGCCGCCAGCGCAGCTTGGACACGGCGATGGCGTCGGTCATCGCCCGGAATACCGACAGATGCGCACCGCCCGCCACATCGGTTCCCAGGCCCATTGGGATGCCGTCTTGCAGATACCGGCGCGCCGGTGCGATCCCACTGGCCAGGTTCATGTTGGATTGTGGGCAATGGGCGATAAAAACACCGTTTTGCTGCAAGGCTTGGATTTCGCGTTCCGTGCAGTACACGCAGTGTGCCATGATGCAGGGGCCGTTTTGTCCAAGTAAGCCAACGCGGCCGTAGGTGTCTGCATAGTCCCGAGCATCTGGACAGAGGGTGCGTACCCAGGCGCATTCTGCCTGGCTTTCAGACAGATGGCTTTGCACCGCTAGGCCGGTTTCCCGTTGTAGTATGCCTAGGCCGGAAAGCAGTGTATCCGAGCAGGATGGTGTGAACCGCGGTGTCAAAATAGGCTGGCAATTGCGCAGCGGCGCCACCTGCGCAAGCCAGCGCCGGGTATCGGCCAAGGCAGTAACCGCGTCTGCTTCCCGCAGACAATCCGGGCTATTGCGGTCCATATTGACCTTGCCAACGTAGGTTTGCAAGCCGCTGGTGTCCAGTTTGCGCATGAGCAGCACGGTGGCATGGCGGTGCAGTGTGCCGAAGATACATGCCCGTGTCGTTGCACCCTGCCGTAGTGCGTCTACAAACGCTTGGTATGCCAGACCAGCATAGGAGAGCTCGGCATACTGCGCTTCCGCAGGAAAGGTGTAGGTATCCAGCCAGTCGAGTAATTCTAGATCCATACCCAGCGAGCGGGAAGCATACTGCGGCGCATGGACATGCAGATCCATGAGGCCGGGGATAATCAGGCAATCCCCACAATCGTGCACAGGCAGATGGGCATAGCGCGCAGGCAATTCGTGGAACACCCCGGCGCAAACCCCGTCCTGGCAGACGAGATAGCTGTGATCTGCAACGGTCAACCGGTCTGGCGCGGCGCTAAAGACAATGTGGCCTTTTAATAAGAAATTCGGTTTCACAAACATGCCTCCCAAGTGTAAGGGCCGCTTACGGGGCGGCCCAGGTCATTGAATATTCGGTTTCGCCGTCTGTGGTCTGCGGCGGCCCATACCGAAAGCCTTCCCGGACATAAAAGGCACGGGCACGCTTGTTCTTTTCATAGACCGATAGGGTCAAGTGGGGATGCGTGGCTTTTGCATGCTTGAGCAGTTGGGTGCCGATGCCCCGGCCTTGCGCCGCCGCACGGACGAATAATCCGGCGATATAGTCGCCCTGCAAGCCGAGAAACCCTTGGATACCGGCTGCATCCTCATATACATACACCTGGGCCGCAGGCAGGGCAACCCGCAGCAAGGGGAGATGTTGTTCCCAGTAGGTGGCGGGGACAAAGGCATGTGCTTGCCGGTTGCCGTCCAGCCAAATTTGAAGCAGGGTGTCCAGGTCAGCCGCGTGCATCGTTCGAATCAAAGAAAAACCTCCTTGCAAGGGGGAATCCATAGCTAGCGAGGCCCCTGCGCCGTTTGGCGGAGGGGCCTGCTTGTGATTTGAAATTAGAGCATGTGTGCGCGAAGCGATTCGCCCGACTGCGGAGACAGATAGGCAGGGGCAATATCAAAGACCGTTTTGGCGCCCATTTGGCCCTCCTGGGCCAGCCGGTGTGCCGCACGGGCATATGCGACGAGCACAGAGCCGGTGAATTCCGGATTGGACTCTAGCTGCAAGCGGTATTCGATGATATGCTTGTGACCGCCGTGGGTCTGCCCGCTACGGATGACAAAACCGCCATGCGGCAAACCCGCGTGTTCACGCGCCAGCGTTTCGGCATCGACAAAGGTCACGGTGGTGTCGTAATCCGAGAAGTAGTTGGGCATTTCTTCGATTTCACGGGCAATGCGGTCCAAATCGGCGCCTTCCTCGGCAACCACATAGACCTCGCGCGTGTGCTTTTCGCGGGTGGACAGGACAGGGTTTTGCCCAGCGCGGACGGCTTCGAGCGCTGCCGGTACAGGTACTGTATACTGCCGCGCGTCCTTGACACCTGCAATCCGGCGCACTGCGTCCGAATGGCCCTGGCTGACGCCCCGTCCCCAGAAGGTATAGTCCTGGCCCTCGGGCAGAATGCAGCTGGCGTAGAGGCGGTTGAGCGAAAACATGCCCGGATCCCAGCCGCACGAGATGATGCCGATATTTCCGGCCTGTTTGGCGGCCGCATCGACCGCGTCAAAGTGCGCGGGAATATGCGCATGGGTGTCAAAGCTATCCACTACGTTGAATAAACGCACAAATGCAGGGGTCTGCTCAGGCAAATCGGTCGCGCTACCGCCGCAGAGTATCAGCACATCGATTGCATCCCGCAGATCGGCGGCAGCATCCACAGGCAATACCTGTGCGCCGGGCGTTGCGATCTGGAGCGACGCAGGGTTGCGGCGGGTGAACACCGCTTTGAGCTCCATATCCGGATTTTGATGGATGGCGGCTTCCACGCCGCGTCCCAGGTTGCCATAGCCCAGGATGCCGATTCGAATGGTCATAGTTTTTCTCTCCTTTTTAGCTGAACAGTCGGTATTTTTGCTGCTTTTTTGCCGTTAGCCGGGGCGGGTCCGGCCCTTCATTGTTTCCCGGTTATTATACTACAACCAGCCGCGCTTGTCCAGAACGTGCCGGGGGCTTTGCCCAAAGTTATGCACAACCTGTGCACAAGTTGGTGGATAATCTGCATAACTTTTTTGCAGAGGGCCTGATTTGTCAGTTTTATAGAAAAAACCGCCGGTTTTCGTGTCGATATTTTTCGATTGCTTTCATTGACAGGGGATGCTTTATTGGATACAATATTCTGTAGCGGCAAAAGCGACAGGGCTTTTGACTGCTTCTTTTTTCTTCATCATGCGGGAAAGATCAAGGGTTCCAAAGGAGTGATGGTATGGCAACAGAAAAAATTCAGGAAAACAAGATGGGCGTCATGCCGGTGAACCGGCTGCTGATCACCATGTCGGTTCCGCTAATGATTTCCATGTTAGTGCAGGCGCTATATAATGTAGTAGACAGCATTTTCGTCGCCCAGTTGAGCGAGGATGCGCTGAATGCGGTCTCGTTGGCTTTTCCCATGCAAAACTTGATGATTTCTGTGGCTACCGGTACAGGTGTCGGTATCAGTGCGCTTTTATCCAAAAGCTTAGGTGAAAATGATACCGAGCGGGTCGAGCGCGCAGCTACCAACGGCATCTTTTTGGCATTTGCTAGCTTTGTTGTGTTTGCCGTCATCGGTTTGTTTTTCTCACGCATCTTTTTTGAGCTGTAAACAGACATCTCGACGATCATCAACGACGGTGCAGTTTATTTGCGCATCTGTTGTATGCTCTCCTTCGGTATATTTGGACAGATTTGTTTTGAACGCTTGTTGCAATCGACTGGCCGCACCTTTTATACGATGATTACCCAAGGTACGGGCGCAATTATTAATATTATTTTTGACCCGCTGCTGATCTTTGGAATTGGGCCGTTCCCGTATATGGGGGTTGCCGGCGCCGCAGTTGCAACCGTAATGGGCCAGATTATCGCCTGTATCCTGGCGCTGGTGCTGAATATCAAGAAGAATCAGGAGATTCATTTGTCCTTTAAGGGATTCCGGCCGCATGGCGCGACCATTGCCCGCATTTATTCGGTCGGGATACCCAGTATCATTATGGCGTCCATCAGCTCGATTATGACCTTTGGCATGAACAAAATCTTGATTTCGTTTACCTCCACCGCGACGGCGGTCTTTGGCGTCTACTTTAAGTTGCAGAGCTTTGTGTTCATGCCGGTCTTTGGGATGAATAATGGCATGGTGCCGATCATCGCCTACAATTTTGGCGCGCGTAAGCCCGATCGCATGAAAAAAACATTCAAGCTGGCGGCAACCTATGCTACGCTGATTATGTTGCTTGGGTTTGCCATTATGCAGGTGGCCCCTGGGGTGATGCTCGGATTCTTCAATGCTTCGGAAAATATGCTGGAGATCGGCATTCCGGCGCTGCGGATCATCTCGTTCAGCTTCTTGCTTGCAGGCGTCAATGTGATCTGCTCTTCCTTCTTCCAGGCACTAGGCCACGGGATGCTTAGCTTGTGGATTTCGGTTGCCCGCCAGCTGTTTGTCCTGCTGCCGGTGGCCTTTCTCATCAGCCGGATTGGCGGTTTGGATCAGATCTGGTTTGCATTCCCCATTGCTGAAATCTTTGCGCTGGTTTTGTGCATGATCTTTTTGCGCCATGCCTATCGCAAAGAGATCCAGCCGCTGGAGCGCGCCCAAACCAAAGCCTGACCTACTTTCTTTCGGGAAAGAAAGTAGGCAAAGAAAGCTTCAATGCCGCCTGCCGGCGGAAAAGCGAATTGCATATTGCACATAGGAAATGCTTTGCGCGAATGGCGCAAATAAAAAAGTCAGGTTTTTATCCTGGCTTTTTTATGTTTTGAAGCATGCCGATGGAATCCTGTCAACTTTACCGAAATTCCATTGATTCTTGGGCTAAGTTGGTTCATAATAAAAGAAGGCTCTAAGAATCATGGACAAGGAGTATGGATATGAATCATTTGGAAGAAATTCGAAGCAAAAAAGGCTTTATCTGCGATATGGACGGTGTCATCTACCATGGAAACCGTCTGCTTCCAGGCGTGACCGAGTTTGTAGACTGGTTGCACCGGGAAAATAAGAGTTTCCTGTTTCTCACCAATTCATCTGAGCGGTCGCCGCGCGAGTTGCAGCAAAAGCTGGCGCGCATGGGTTTAGATGTGAGTGAAGAACACTTTTACACCTCGGCGCTGGCGACCGCCGCTTTCCTGGCCAATCAGTCGCCTGGATGCACAGCCTATGTGATCGGCGCGCCTGGCTTGGTCAACGCACTCTATGATGTGGGGATTACCATGAACGATGTTGACCCGGACTATGTCATCGCGGGGGAAACCACTGCGTACAACTATGAGACAATTATCAAAGCAGTGGGCTATGTGCAGCGCGGTGCGCGCCTAATCGCAACCAACTCGGATCTGACCGGGCCTTCTGAGCGTGGGATCATCCCGGCTTGTCGCGCGCTGGTCGCACCAATTGAATTGGCCACCGGCAAAAATGCTTACTATGTCGGCAAGCCAAACCCCTTGATGATGCGCACCGGCCTGCGGATGTTAGGCGTACATTCCGAGGAGGCGGCTATGATTGGCGACCGGATGGATACTGACATTGTCGCAGGGATGGAAAGTGGATTGGATACTGTGTTAGTGCTCTCAGGCTGTACCATGCGCGAGGACGTGGAGAACTATGCTTATCGTCCGCGGCATATCCTGAGTGGCGTAGGTGAAATTCCACCCCAAAATGTGTAAGGTTTATGTGGTGCAGGAGGGGAAAAAGCGGTATTTGCCTCTTCTGCTGATCGGGGATGAGCAGGAGGATATGATCGACCGCTATCTTTCCCGCGGCGTGATGTATGTCTTGCAAGTAGACGGACAGGATATCGGCGTGTGCGTTGTCACCGATGAGGGCAGCGGATGGGCAGAGGTCAAAAATCTGGCGATTGCGCCAGCGATGCAGCGAAAGGGGTATGGTTCGTATTTGCTGCAAGCGGTATTGGCGCAGTTGCAGGCTGCCCACGTCCGGCTGGGGACAGGGGATGTGCCAGGGACGCTCTCCTTTTACCAGCAGCTTGGCTTTCAAGTGTGCGGGCGCATTCCGGGTTTTTTTCGGGATCACTACGATCACCCAATTGTGGAGGATGGCGTGACCTTGTGCGACATGGTTTATTTACAGAAGGATTTGGACTAGAGATTGCAGATAAAGGTGGAGGACTGGATTGGTCCCCCACCTTTTTGGTTTGGATACGTTCAGTAGAAGCTGGACCCTCCATCGGTTCAACGTCTGGCTAAAATGTCGCGCTTGATGGCGCCGATACGGGCGTAATAGTAGATGATCATCAGGGCTGCTGCGCCGCTCCAGGCAGCAACCTCAGCGAAAAAAATGCCCGAGTTACCTAGAAAGTGGGGCAGGACGAGTGCCGCACCGGCGCGCATTACCATCTCTGCCAGGCCGGAAAGCATGGGAACGGTCGTATTCCCCAACCCCTGCAAAGAGGAACGGTAGGCGTGTACCAGAAACAAAACGATGAGAAAGGCACTCATAATCATAAGATACCGGTGGGCAATATCCAGCACAACGTCTGCGTCTGTATCAGAAGCCGAAATAAAAAGCATCAGCAGATACCGGCCAAAGAACACCATCAGCAGCGAGATGCTGACCGAAAATATCAGGGAAAGTTTCAAAACGCTGCGGATGCCGGCATCGATGCGTTCTGTTCGCTGTGCGCCGCTGTTTTGCCCCATATAGGCGGTCATTGCATAGCCAAAGGCAATGGCCGTACTTTCCAGCACACCGTAGAGTTTATTGGTGGCCGTAAATCCGGCGACATACAAAAAGCCAAAGCTATTGAGCACCGATTGTAGGACTAGGCCGCCCAAACTGATGGTGCTGTTTTGCAGAGCAGTCGGAATGCCCAACCGGCATAAGTGGAACAGGATGCTGCGGTCATTTTTCCAATCTTCCCTCGTCAGGCGCAGCAGCGGAAACCGCCGCAACGCGGCAAAGCAGACCACAAAGGAACCGAACTGGGCGATGACAGTTGCGATTGCGGCACCAAAGATCCCCCAATGAAAGACGAGCACAAATAAAAGATCCAGGCCGATATTGAGGACGGTTGCCATCAACACAGCAAGCAAGGGGGTGCGGCTGTCGCCCAGGCAACGTAGGATGGCAGCCGACATATTATAGGCGATAATGACGAGGCTGCCGGAAAACTGCACATAGAGATAGGTGCGGGAACCGTCGATAATGGAAGCTTCGGTGCCGAGCAACTGCAGCAGCGGATCGGCAATGAGCAAACTAGCAGCGGTAATGAAAATACCGAATACGAGCGATAGTTTGATGATCATACACACGGTTTTGCGCAGAGCATCCTGGTTGTTCGCGCCAAATTCCTGCGCGACCAAAACCGAAAAACCGTGCGTAAAGCCCTGAATGGCCCAAAGCACCAGCCAGTTAATCCAGTCGGCTGCGCCAAGCGAGGCCAGAGCCGAAATGCCGACACCGCGTCCAACGATAATGGTGTCCACAATCATATAAAATTGCTGAAAAATTCCGCCGAACATCAGGGGGAGCGAGAAGGTGAAAATGAGTTGGGTTGGTTTCCCATGGGTCATGTCGGTCACACGCGTCATAGATATCCTCCTCAATTAATTTACAACTTAATTTAAATATTATATTATACTGCTCTAAATCACAAGAGAGAGGTTTAAATACTGATATGATTCATAGAAAAAGTGCGGAATTCTTACAGGAAAAAGGAAAAATTTTTTCTTTCCCTTTACATTTATTTTGGTTTGCGCTATGATTAAAGTAACCTGGAAAGGCTGCATCAGCGCAGATGTCCACTAGATTGACAAAGGTATCCCCCTCATTTGGGGCCAAAAGCCTGGTAGGTTCCATAGAGGGCTGCGGTAAAGTTTTTGCACCTAGAATTGGAGAGAAGCCCGCTAATATATAAGTATACTATATGTAAGATGACATTTCAATCCCTCCCATAGGCAGTAGAAAAATAATTTCAAGCGTGTCCTTTATGAACAGGCGGCCGCGCAGAATAGGGGAACAAAAGCATGGTTGTTAGCACTGCAATTGAAATCCGGCGGCTCAATAAAGAGCGTATTCGTAACGCCATCCAGCGGTATGAAAAATGTACAAAGGCGGATATTGCGCGGGAAACTGCGTTGAGCATGGCGACCTGCAGCACAACGCTCAATGAAATGCTCGAATCTGGTGAGATCCTTAAAGTGGAACAAACGGGCTTTAATATCGGCCGCCCAGCCGATGTATTTACTTATAACGCTGACTATATGCACATTTTAGGGCTCTGTACGGCCGTGCAGAATGGGAGGAATATGGTAAAGTATGCCATCGCAGATGCGTTTGGCCGTATTTTAACCCATGAAACGATACGGGTGGACAGGTTAGACGATACGCTGTTGGAGGCGCTTGCCCATGAATGTATGAAACAGGATGCGCGCATTCAAGCGGTCGGCTTGGGCGTTCCGGGCTATGTACAAAATAGCGATATCAAAGACTGCGATATCTCGACCTTGATCGGGACAAATTTTGCTGAACGCATCCAGGAAAAGCATCATGTGAAGGTCATGATAGAGAACGATATGAATTTAATTGCTTATCAGCTTTTCCATGAATGCCCGGAAAAACATGCAAACTTTGCAGCCATATATTTCCCTCGGGAACCTGAGGCCTTTGTAGGTGCGGGTCTGATCGTGGAAGGGCGTTTGCTTAAGGGCTCGTCCATGCTCGCGGGGGAATTGCATCACGTCGCCCGTGCATTCGGCATTTCGTACGAGGAACAGCGCAAAATCATGCAAAACCGGGAGTCTTTCTGCCGTTTTGTGGCCCAGATGGTTTTGGTGGTGGCTTGTACCGTCAATCCCTCACAGGTGACGATCATGGGAAACGGGCTGGACGAAAACGATCTGCGTACAATATGCAGCCGGTGTCTGGAAACCATGCCTGCGGCGAATGTCCCATCGATCCGCATTGACAATGATGTGTTTGGCAACTACATAGAAGGTTTGGTGCGATTTACACGGGATTCGGTACTGTATCCGACGTTAATTTGATGAAATGATGGATCCAGATAGGTTGGCCCCCCAAAATGCAAGCTGGATCCCTAGTTGGTATATGGAGGACAAAAAAGCGACTGTACCGCTTTTCTACAGCGACTATGGCCCGCAGTCGGATACTTTCTCTGTGAAGATGAAAAAATGTGAAAAAACCCCTTGACGAACGGCGCCCTCTGTGATATTATAATTAAGCACCGTTTGAGAGTTTATGGTGCATATGTCTGTATCGCAGGGTAGAGCAGCTGGTAGCTCGTCGGGCTCATAACCCGGAGGTCGCAGGTTCAAGTCCTGTCCCTGCACCCAATAAAAAGCACTGATTTTTGATAAATCGGTGCTTTTTCTTTATGAAATTACTTGGTGGCTTTCGGTAGGGTTTGTGTATGGAATATTTCGGCTTGTGGGTCTAGATACCTTGGACGAGATTGACAATAGACAAAAGGAGTGTTTTCAAATGTCTCAAGAAGAGATTCAAGCAGGATTGGAAGATCCGGACAAGATGCGCGCGGCTAGCCAGCGCGCGATGCGGATCACCATGGAGCTTAACAATCAATATCACGAGCCAGAGGATGTGCGGAAACTGTTTTTCCAGCTCATCGGCCAGCCGGAAGACGAGACGTTTTGTCTATTTCCACCTTTTTATACCGATTACGGGATGCACATCAAGGTAGGCAAGAATGTCTTTATCAACAGCGGCTGCCGGTTCCAGGATCAGGGCGGCATTGAGATTGGAGACGGTGCTTTGATTGGACACAACGTAGTCTTGGCTACGCTCAACCATGACGAGAATCCGGAAAAACGACATATCCTGCATCCCAAGCCGATTATTTTGGGGAAGAATGTCTGGGTCGGCGCCAATGCGACCATTGTGTCGGGCGTCACGATAGGCGACGGTGCAATCATCGCCGCCGGTGCGGTGGTCACGCGCGATGTGCCAGCCAATATGGTTGTCGGCGGTGTACCGGCCAAAGTCATCCGCCCGGTGAAAATGGACTGACAAGCAAAGAAAACCGCGCGATAGGCCCTGCCCTTCGGTATGAAGGACGGGGCCTTGTGGTACAATAAGCTGCGCGCCGGTCCGCGCAGGGAAAGGAGCAGACACTTTATGCGAGAATCGCTGCAACATTGCCCGCTATTTGCGGGTTTTACACTGCAAGAAATTGCCGATTGCCTGCGGCAGTGGAATGCACAAGAAATGGTATATGAAAAGGAACAGACGATTTTTCGCGCGGGTGACCGGCCGCAAGGGCTGCTGATCCTGCTGGAAGGAGCCGTGCGCGTGGGCAACTATGCCCCAGACGGCACGCGCCGGGTGGTTGCAACCTTCACCCAGCCGGGCGAGCTGTTTGGCGAGGTGTTCCTGTTTTTGCCGGACACGCCCTACGAACAGTTTGCAGAAGCTGCGTCACAGTCGTATGTGTTGCAGCTGCCCAAAGATTTTTTGGAAGAGCGGTCCTTTGGCCGGATAGCAGGCAATTTGCTGACTATTTTTGCAAGAAAAGCCTACTTCCTAAATCAGCGGGTGCAGGTGTTGACATGTGGCACCCTCCGGCAAAAGCTGGCGTGTATGCTGCTGCAATATGCGCAGCCAGACGGCCGGGTGTACCTGCCCATGGGGCGGGAAGCGCTGGCCGGCTTTGTGGGTGCTGCCCGGCCCTCGGTTTCCCGAGAGCTGTCCCATATGCAAGCGGATGGTTTCATCCGGTTGGAGCGGCGGGAAATTCAGTTGCTGGACTGTACCGCTTTACAAGCACTGTTGTAAAACAGCAAGAAAAATATTTTTCGTAACATTTGTTACAGACACGGTCGTGCAAATCTGGTAGGATAGACCCATCAGAGAACCGAACGCTAAGGAGAGGAGCACGACTATGCAAACGAAGATGTTTTGCTATCAATGCCAAGAGACCGCAGGTTGCACCGGCTGCACGCGCGTGGGCGTCTGCGGCAAAACGCCCGAAGTCGCCGCCCAGCAGGATCTGCTGGTCTATGTGACCAAGGGGTTGTCTGCCGTGACCACCCAGCTGCGCGCAGAGGGGACGGCAGTTGCGGCCGAGGTCAACCATTTCATCACGCTCAATCTGTTTGTCACAATTACCAACGCCAACTTTGACGGCCAGGCCATCACCGAGCGCATCGAGCAGACCTTGCAGCGCAAGCGCGAACTGCTCGCGCAGGTCAAAACACCGGACACCCTGCCCGAGGCCGCCCGTTGGGATGGCGGCGATTTCGCGGCCAAGGCCGCGACCGTCGGCGTATTGTCCACCGAGAACGAGGATATCCGTTCGCTGCGCGAGCTGATTACCTATGGCCTAAAGGGCCTGGCGGCCTATTCCAAGCACGCCAACGCGCTGCTGGCCGATGATGAAGAGGTGGATGCGTTTTTGCAGCGCGCGCTGGCCGCGACCCTGGACGACAGCCTGACTGCCGACCAGCTGACCGCGCTGGCGCTGGAGACCGGCAAGTACGGCGTGCAGGGCATGGCGCTGCTCGACAAGGCCAACACCACCGCGTTCGGCAATCCCGAGATCACCCGGGTCAATATCGGCGTGGGAGACAAGCCGGGCATTTTGGTTTCCGGCCACGATTTGCGCGATTTGGAGCAGCTGCTGATCCAAACCCAGGGGACCGGCGTGGACGTCTACACCCATTCGGAAATGCTGCCCGCCCACTACTACCCGGCGTTCAAAAAATACCCCAACTTTATCGGCAACTACGGCAACGCCTGGTGGAAGCAAAAGGAGGAATTCGAGGCCTTTGGCGGCCCGATTTTGCTGACGACCAACTGCATCGTACCGCCCAAGGACAGCTATAAGGACCGGCTATATACCACCGGTGCGGCCGGCTATCCGGGCTGCACGCACATCCCGGGCGATATTGGCGAAACCAAGGACTTTTCGGCGCTCATTGAACACGCCAAGCGGTGCGCGCCGCCCAAGGCGCTCGAGCAGGGCGAAATCGTCGGCGGGTTTGCCCATGCGCAGGTGCTGGCGCTGGCCGACAAAGTGGTGGATGCGGTCCGCTCGGGCGCAATCCGGAAGTTTGTGGTCATGGCTGGCTGTGACGGCCGCGCCAAATCCCGCGAATATTACACCGAATTTGCCAAGGGATTGCCGAAGGATACGGTGATCTTGACCGCAGGCTGCGCCAAGTACAAGTACAACAAGCTGGATTTGGGCGACATCGGCGGCATCCCGCGGGTGCTGGACGCCGGCCAGTGCAACGATTCCTATTCCCTGGCTGTGATCGCCCTCAAGCTCAAGGAGGTCTTTGGCCTGGACGACATCAACGACCTGCCCATCGTTTACAACATCGCCTGGTATGAGCAAAAGGCCGTGATCGTCCTGCTGGCGCTGCTGTATCTTGGGGTCAAGAATATCCACTTAGGGCCCACCCTGCCCGCCTTCCTCAGCCCCAATGTGGCCAAGGTGCTGGTCGATACATTCGGCATCGCAGGCATCGGCACGGTCGAAGAGGATTTGAAGACCCTGGTGCAGTAAACAAGGCGCATCAAAAAAACGTTCATTGGAGAAGGAGCGATTTTGAAAATGTACGCATTGGAGAGCATGGAACACGAGCACGAACAGATCCGGCAGTTTGCGGGCGTGGTGCGGCGGATGTGCTGCGAGATTTTGGAGGGCGCACCGGTCCCGGTGGACGATTTGGAACAAGTCATCCACTTTGTGCGCGTCTATGCCGACCAATACCACCACGGCAAAGAGGAAAAATGCCTGTTTGAGGAGATGACCGCCCAGTTGGGTTCGGTCGCGGTCAATCTGATCCAGCACGGGATGCTGGTCGAGCACGATTTGGGGCGGCTGCACATTTTTGAGCTGGAAAATGCGCGCAAGCGCTATGCAGAGGAGCCAAATACGCTGGATAAATTGCGCATTGTCACCGAAGCATCCGGATATGCCGAGCTGATGCAGCGGCATTTGGAAAAGGAAAACCAGGTGCTATTCCCCTTTGCGCTGCGGCAGCTGCCCCAGCAGTCGCTGGAAAAGGTGCAGGCTGCAATCGAACGGTTTGAGGAGCAATCGTCCGACCTACCGCGCCAGGAGCTGGAGCGGCTGCACCGTCTAGCCCAAAAATACCCGCCGATTTGCAAATGAGAACAAAAAAAGTCAGGCCAAGCGCCTGACTTTTTTCATTGGGGGCGGTGGATTATCGGTTCCAGCCCTGCGTATGGGTGCGCGCCACGACGAAATTGCGGTAAATGCCGCCCTCGGCCATAAGCTCCGCATGGGTGCCGGCCTGGACGATGCGGCCGTCGGAGACAACCAGGATCTGGTCTGCATGGCGGATGGTATTCAGCCGGTGGGCGATGACGAGCAGGGTCTTGCCGCGGCATAGCGCGCTGATGGCCTGCTGGATATAGCGCTCATTGTCGGCGTCCACGCTGGCGGTCGCCTCATCCAAAATGATGAGGGGCGCGTCCTTGAGGATACAGCGGGCGATGGAGATGCGCTGTTGTTCGCCGCCTGAAAGGCTGGCGCCGCCCTCGCCGATCACCGTGTCAAACCCCTGGGGCAGCGCCATGATGAAATCATAGCAGCGCGCCTGTTTGGCGGCGTCGATGACCTCCTCATGGGTGGCGTCCGGCCGCCCGATGCAGATGTTGTTATAAATGGTGTCTTGGAACAGATAGACCCGCTGAAAGACCATGCTCACCTGTTCCATCAGCGTCTGCAAGGGCAGCGAACGCACATCCTTGCCCTGTATGCACACCTGCCCCCCACTGACATCCCAAAAACGAGCGAGCAGGCTGGCGATGGTGGACTTGCCGCCGCCCGAGGGGCCAACCAGGGCCAGCATCTGCCGGGGCTGCACCCGGAAGGAGATGCCGTGCAACACCTCTTTGGCGCCGTAGGCAAAGTGTACGTCCCGGAATTCCACCGCAGGGGCCGTGCTGGCGGCGGACAGCATATCCTGCCCGGTATCGGGCAATTCGGGGGCGGCAAAGACTGCCTCGATGCGGTCCATGCAGCTGTTCATCACGGTCAGGCGTGAGCTTTCGCTAAATAGGGCCTTGACCGGACCAAACAGGTCGAGTACAAACAGCAGAACCCCGGCCAACAGCACAGCGTCCAGCGCCCCTTGTGCATACAGCACCAGCGAAAACAACAGGACAGCTGCTGCCCCCAACCCACAGATGAGAAACAACCGCCGCATGGCCGGGGACTGGCTCTGCTCGAATTCGATGCTGGCGCGGCAGGAACGCACGAAATTTTCCGACAGCTCCTTGGATTTTTCGCCGAGCAGGTTGTAGGATTTGATGACGCCGATGCCCTCGGTGAAGTCGAGCACCGCTTCGGTCAGGTTTTCGCTCTGCTCTTGCCGCATGGCCGAATGCCTGAGCGCGTCCCGCACGCCGGCCTGCCCGGAGAGGAAGGCGATCCCCGCAACCAGCGCGCCGGTCAGCCCCAGCAGCGGGTGCGCCGCAAATAGGAAGGCGACCAGGATAACCTGTGCAAACACATGACTCATCATGTCCGCGATGTTTTTCATGCTGTGCTCTTCAATGAACACCATGTCGGTGGACAGCACCGAACTGATCTTGCCGATATTGCCTTCGGTAAAATAGCCCATGGGCATTTTGCGAAGGTGCGCGCCCAGCTTCATGCGCAGATCGGCGAACACCATATACCCGGCAGCGGCTTGCAGCCGGTCGGCCGCGTTTTGGCACAGGCATTGCAGCGCGATGCAGACCACCAACCCGGCGGCAATCCACAGGCACCATTCGGCGCGCATTGTGCCGTAAAAGAAGCCAACCAGCACGGCAAAGGCCAGCCCGATGGGCGCCTTGGCCAGCAGCGAATGTAGGAAGGAAAAGACAAACGCCGCCTGGATTCGGCGCTTGTACGGCCCGGCGGCCGCCAAGATCCGCCGCATCAGTTTAAGCATAGCAGTTCACCTCCCTGTCGGAGCGGATGTTCCATTGGGCGCTGCCCTCTGCGGCCTGCCACAACCGGCGGTATTCCGCGCAGCGGCCGAGCAGGGCTTCATGGGTGCCGCAGCCGGCCAGGCGGCCGTCCTGCAGGACGCAAATCTGGTCGGCGTGGACGATGGAGGGCAGCCGGTGGGCGATGACGATCACGGTTTTGCCGCGGATGACCTCGGCGATGGCGGCGTTCATCTTTTCCTCGTTCTCGGGGTCCATGAAGGCGGTTGCCTCGTCTAAGACGATGATGGGCGCGTTTTTCAAGATTGCGCGCGCCAGGCAGATGCGCTGCCGCTCACCGCCGGACAGCTGCTTGCCGCCGTCGCCCGCCAGGGTGTAGATGCCCTTTTCCAGTCGCGCGAGGAATTCGCCGCACTGCGCTTTTTCGGCGGCCGCAAGCACCTCGGCGTCGGTTGCGTCCAACTTGCCCACGCGGATGTTTTCCAGCAGGGTGGTGTTGAACAGGAACTGCTCCTGTGCGACAAAAGAAATCTGGTCGTTGAGCGCGTTTAGCCGCATATCGCGCACATCCTGCCCGCCGATTTGGATGGCGCCACCGCACACGTCATAAAAATGCACCAGCAGTTTGGCCAGCGTGGATTTGCCGCTGCCCGATTCGCCGACCAGCGCGGTCAGGCTGCCCTCGGGGACGGTCAGCGACACGCCGTGCAGCACCTCTTCCTCGTTGTACGCAAAGCGCACATCTTCAAAGGTCACGGTGTGGTCTGTCCCGGCAAAGGGCCGGTCGGCCTGCTGCAGCGGCGGATCGGCCAGCATTTGCTCGAGCGCGTCGATCTTGTAATTGACCTGCGGCATGGTGGACATAAACCCCACCGCGCGCACCAGCGGCGCGCTGATGCCAAACGACATGCACAGCGTCAGCACCAGGTCGGGCAGCGTACACACGCCGCACAGCACCAGATAGGCGCCCACCGGCAGCACAAACAGCGCCACGCACGGCAGCACGCTGGTATACAGTGCCATCCACGGCCAGCACACCCGGAACCATGCCAGGGTAAAATCCCGATACCGCTGGACGTCGGTTTCAAACCGCCGGTAGGATTCGCCGTCCCGGTTGAACACCTTGACGACCTCCATGCCGTTGATGTACTCGATGATGGTGTTGTTCATCTGCTGGGCCGAAGCGTAGTAGTCGCCCATTTTGCCCATGCCCGCCCGGTACATCATCATCACCGCCAAAAGGCCCAGCGGCAGCGCGCACAGCGCCAGCAGCGCCAACCGCCAATCGACAAAAAACATGGCGACGAACACAAACACTGGCACGGCCAGGTTGGCGATCCCCTCGGGCAGGGCGTGCGCCAACAGCAGCTCGATCGACTCGATGTCATCGATGAACATTTTTTTGACTACCCCCACGCCTTTGTCCTGGATGGTGCCGAGCGGCTGCTGCTCCATCCGCCTTTGCAGCGAGACGCGCAGGTTTTTCAGCGCGTGATAGGCCGCGTCGTGCGACAAAGACAGCCC
Source organism: uncultured Butyricicoccus sp. (assembly GCA_904420185.1). GTDB lineage: Bacteria > Bacillota > Clostridia > Oscillospirales > Butyricicoccaceae > Butyricicoccus_B. The sequence continues at coordinate 25,037 of CAJFUJ010000059.1, forward strand.
TTTTACATAGAACGCCGCATACAGCACTGCACACACGGCGATGGCTGCGATTTGTGTGAGCAGATAGCCGGTCGAAACCGGTGTGCGCAGCAGTAGCGGCCGCAGGATCTGATAGATGAACCAATAGGGCAGCACCTGCATCGCCGTGCCTAGCAGCAGCACCACGGCGGCAAGATAGGTCTTTTTGCGGTGGCCGCCCGCGTATTCCAATACCTTTTTGAACAAGCATTTTCCTCCTTTTTGTGGTTAGCTTTGGCTAACCGTTGGGCGAAAAAGAAACCTCATGGCGAGGTCTCTTCCGCGGGACAATCCAATCCCAGCGCGCGCTTCCAGTCGAACAGGCGGCAGACCACCCGGCAATGGGCGGTGATTTGCGCCCAATCATAGCCGTGGATGAACGGCTCGTAGATGGTGGACCAGAACCCGGTCAGCAGGATGTGCAGCTCGCTGCGGGAGAGCTCCACCCGGGCTAGGCCGCGGCGCAGGGCTTCGGCGTAGTAAAGAAAAGAGCCGTCGGTCATTTTCTCGACCCAGTCGTGTTGGAAATTGGCGTATTCGGTGCCCTCGGCGCCGCGCAGCAGCAGCACAAACCCGTCGTGCCGGGCGTAGAGAAAGCGGAACCACCAGAGCATATAGGCTTCATCCATATCCCACGCCGCCACCAGCGCGGCGTCGGACAAACTCCGCGCATCGATCTCGGTTTTTTGCCGGATCACGGCGTTCAGGTCGGCCACCGTATCGGCGACCACTGCATGGAACAAATCGGCCTTGCCCTGGTAGCGCTTGTACAGCGCGCCGGTTGTGACCTCGGCGCGGGCGCAGATGCGCTTGAGCGACGCCTTTTCAAAGCCCAGTGCGAGAAATTCCTGCCGTGCGCTCTCGCGTATGCGCGGGTCAATGGTCAAATCGGCCTTGGCCATCCAAGCTCCTCCTTTACTGATAACATGATTATCGATAATCTAATTATCAATATAGCACAGCTGCGCGCCACTGTCAAGCGGCAAACAGGAATCCGAGCCATCGGCGCGAAAAACCCATCGCAAGCCTGCAAGCTGCGATGGGTTAGCTGGTTAAACGTCGAGTTTGGGCGTGTCGGGCCGGCACAGCAGCCCGAGCGCCGCCACGGTCAGCGCGATGCCCAACAGGGACAGCACGGTGGGGACTTCCAAATACAAGACCAGGCCGGTCAGCATGGCGGCCACCGTTTCGCTGCCGCCCGCCAGGATGGAGGCTTTTCCGGCTTCTAGATAGTAAAACCCCAAGTTGTAGAAGATATAGGGCAGCACCGAGGTACAGGCTGCGTTGATCAATAGAAAGGATGTGTTCCATGCAGGCGCAGCCTGGACAAACATGGACACCATGTTCCAGTCGGTGAAGGGCAGCAGCGCCAATGCGTAGACCAATAGGCTGTAAAACGTGATGGTAAGCGCTGGATACCCACGTTTGGTGGCGACTTTGGCGAAGATGCTGTATAGCGCATAGAACAACCCGGATAGGACGCCAAACACAATGCCAAGGCTGCTCCAGCGCATGGAAGTGGCCTGCTCTAGCACACCGCTGACCAGCACACAACCCACCAGCGCCAGCCCCACGCAGCCCAGCTTACGGCGGGTGATTTTTTCGCCGAAAAAAACCGCCGCTAAAAAGATCACAAATACCGGAGATAGGCTGAGCAGCACGGCTGCTAGTGACAGCGTCAACCCATTGATGGCCTCGTTATAGCAGAGATTGAGACCAAGCATCCCAAAAAGGCCGCTTGCGGCAAAAATCCAGAAATCACGGGGCCGAATCTTGAGCAGCGACCGGTTACATATCGCCAGCCCGACCCCCAGCAATGCAACGGCTAGCAACGCACGTGTGGACAAAATCGTTCGGTTGTCCATACCAAAATCGGTTAGCGTACGCACAAAAGCGCCTGACACGCCAAATAAAGCGCCCGACAGGAGGGGAAAAACCACAGCAAACCATTTCATGATTCGCTGTCCTCCTGTTCGCAGCGGTCGATCTCTTGCTGAAGAAAGGCATTATATTGCCGCAGGAAATCCTCGACCTTGCGCAGCCGCTTGTGCGAAAATTGGTGCAAAAACGCCCGCTCCCGCGCGATACGCTGGTCTCGTTCCCACTGGATCTCACGGCATAGGTTCAGCCCGGATGGCGTGTAGCGAAATAGCAACTTTTGCCGGTTTCCGGCGAGCGCGTAGGTGGTGAGCAGTTCTTTTTCGATCAGCTTTTTGGTGATTTTGCTGACAGCGCCCTTGGTCAGTTGCAATTGTTGCGCAAGCGCGGTGACCGTGGGTTCGTGCAGTGTGTCCACCGCTTCGAGCACGTGAAGCTCGGAAATACTATAGGACCGCAGGGGGACACCTGCTGTGTATTGCCGGAGTTGCTCTTCTTTTTCTGCAAATTCTTTTAGCTGTTTACGCACCGCTTCCCGCATAGAAAGCGCCCCCTTTTTTCGTATCTATGGAAACCAGTATAGTCCATCCGCCCTTTTTCGTCAATCGGTTTTCGGAACAAAAACAGGGACAAAACGCGGTATTTGCACATTCGAAAGTGGGAAAAGATGGATTGCCAAGCGCGTATCTCTTGTAATGGTCGAGCGCAGCAGATTCAGGGGCAAACCGCCTTCTGATGGAATTGGGTTTCTGCTTGCTTTGGGTCTTGCACCAGCTCAATTGCTTCCTTGCCGCTTAGGTGGTCGATGGATAGTTCGAGCACACATAGAGGCGTCCACTCCCGCTCAATGGTGCGGGTACGGTGTTCGGCGGAATCGCCGGGCGCATATTTTTGAGCCAGCAGCTCGATTGCCGCTCGCTTGCGTGCAGCATCCTCAACGACACGCAGCCTGCCAAAGACAATCACACTCCGAAAATAGGAGGTATATTCTTCGGGGACAACTTGATCTTGATCGATGATACAAAAAGAGGCCTTTGGATTGCGCCGGATTGCGTCCAGCTTGTGGCCTGTCTTGGCGCAGTGGAAATAGATTTGTTCGCCGTCATACACATAGCTCAACGGCACAGCATATGGATAGCCGTCCATTCCGTCTAGGGCCAGTACACCGGATGTCCCACGGCGCAGCACGCCGGCGCAATCGGCAGGTGAAAGCGCCTGCCTCGTTCTTCTCATTTCTCGAAACATTTACAGAGCTCCTTTGATACGCCCCTCACCGGTGGGGGCCGCTGTTTGATCACATATAGGATGCCCAACAGAGCACAGGGCGTGCTGCCAGACACGGTTTCAGTATAGCCCGGCAGCCACGCCTTGTCAACGGACACATGGGTCGGGTGTCTGGCAACAAAAAGAGCGCCCCAGCGGGCGCCCTTTTCGTATGAAATCCCCGGGGCTGACGAAGCGCCCGGAATGGGTAAAGAGAGAGGATCAGTTGAAATGGTATGTGCTTAATTGAGAATTTCGCTGAGCTTGACCGGACGCCCCTCCTGGAAGGACTTGGCCGCTGCCTTGGCGATGGCGACCGGCATCAAGCCGTCCTTTGCGCCGACCGGCACAGCGGTGTCGTGGAGGATGGCGTCGGTGAAATCCTTGGCTTCCTGGATGAACGCATTGTTGTAGCGCTCGAGGAAGAACCAGGTGGGTTTGGAAATCTCGACGCCCTCCCGGGTGGAAATCATGGCTTGGTCGTCCAGGTCGTTCGATACCTGTACACAGCCCTTGTCGCAGTGCACTTCAGTGCGCTGGTCGTAGCCGTAGTGGGAAGCGCGGCTGTTGTCGATCACACCCAGCGCGCCGTTTTCAAACTTGAGCATAATGATGGCCGTATCTACATCGCCGTATTTGTCGTAGCCCTCGCCCGACAGCGCCGCGCCATAGGCGCATACTTCGGTGACTTCGGAGCCGGACAGATAGCGGACCATGTCAAAATCGTGGATGGTCATGTCCAGGAAAATGCCGCCCGAGGTCTCGATGTAGCTCATCGGCTGGTGGTCGGGGTCGCGGGAGCATACCTTAACGAGATGCGGCGCACCCAGCCGGCCGGAAGCGACAACGTCATGCACCTTTTTGTGGTTGTGGTCAAAGCGGCGAACAAAACCAACCTGGAGCTTAACGCCTGCTTTTTCGGTTGCGGCAATGGCTTCGCGGATCTTGTCGAGGTCGGTGTGGATGGGCTTTTCGCAGAAGACGTGTTTGCCAGCCTCGGCGGCGCGGCGGATCATCTCAGCGTGTGCGTCGGTCGAAGTGCAGACAAAGACTGCGTCGATCTCCGGGTTGGAAAAGATGTCCTGCGGCTCCTTGGAATAGTTTACAATGCCCAGCCCCTGCAGAAAAGCGATGGTGTCATCGTTCAGGAAGGGGTCGGCAACTGCTACGACTTCTGCGGCCGGGACCGACTGGACCAGGTTGGTGATGTGCAGGCGGCCAATGCGGCCAGCGCCGAGCACACCAATTTTTACTTTGTTCGCCATGGGATTTTCTCTCCTTTTAAAATTATTTCAAAAACGGTGCGCAGCATTCTGCGCCCATTTGAATGACTTGCTCTGCGTCCATATCCCAGTATTCCGGACGGAACAGCTCCAGGCAAGCCGGGCCATCGTATCCAACGTCCATGACCGCGCGGCTGATCTCGGCAACCGGGATGCAGCCCTTGCCAGGCATGATGCGGTGGCAGTGGTCCAGAATGCCAAGCGGCAGATCTTCACAATCGTTGATGTGATAGACAAACAGCTTGTCCTTCGGGATTTTGCGGATATAATCCACATCCGCGCACTTATCGTGCATATAGAAGTTGATACAGTCAACCGTCAGGCCCACACTCTTGCGGTTCACCGCCTGGACGATTTCCAGCGCCTGGCGCACCGAGTTGCAGCACCAGCGGCGGTCGCCGATGGGCTCGAACGAACAGGATACGCCGTAGGGCTCAGCGATGTCGGCCAGCTTGTTGAGCACCTCGACCGAATCTTCAAAGACCTCTTTTTCGTTTTTGGTACAGATCTCTTGGGTCATGGTCGGTACGACAATCATGTAAGGGTTGCCGATGGCCTGAGCGGTTTCGCAGCCGAATTTGAACAGGTCAACCAGCTTATCCCACTGGGCTGGGGTGTTGAAATTGATGTCTTCAATGGAGTTGAAGGCAAAGGGCTTGAGATGGCTGTTGGCAAAGAACGACTGCAGATCACCGATGGTATGGGTCTGGAAGTACGCCTTGAGCATATCCAGCCGCAGCTCAATATAGTCGTAGCCGTACTTTTCGCACAGTTCCAGGTCCTTTTCAACCGTGGAATTCTCCTTGCAGGTCGCTTCGTTGAAGCCGAGTTTTAACATAGTGGTGTCCTCCTTGCTTTTCTTCTGGGATTACATCTCGCCGCGCGCTTCTCGGGCGGTAAGGTCACTCATAATTATATCATAATGCTTGTCTAATTTGTAGAAGAGAAGCACCACAATCGCCACTGCCCAAATGATCAGGGGGCCGTAGAGATAGATGTTCTGGATCATTTGCAGCGCGCTGCCCGGCTGGGTGATCTGCCCGGCCACATCCACACCGTCGATTGAGCTCATATAGCCGCTGGCGTCGAGCAGCTTTGTAATAATGGCACTGGTGACGCCGGTGCCGATTTTAAAGCCCAGGCTGCCGCCGCCGAAGATCAGCGCCTCCTGGCGGATGTGGGTCTTCCACTGGCCATATTCGACAACCTGCCCCAACATGCCAAAGACGACCGCGGTCAGCGGTGCTTCCCCTAAGGCGCGTACAATGCTGCTGATAAGAGCCAGAGAAAAGCTCTGCGGGTTGAGGATTAGGGTGGCGTGGGCGACGACGGCCAGGATACAACCCCACAGCGACAGGTCGCGTTTGGTAAAGCGGGTGAGCAATAGCGGGCAAAGCATGGCACCGGCGACAAGGGTGACCGCTTCAGCCAAATACAATACACTATACATCCAGGTGTCGTTGCCGAACAGGTATTTGCAGTAATAGGGCAGGTCGGTGCCAACCAGGGTGCCGTGTACGCAGGTAACCGTCCACAGCAGCAAAACCGCCCAGAAATACCGGTTGGTCACAAGTGCCTTGATATTTTTGCCGAGCGGGATATGGGCCTTAGCAGCAGCCTCGATCGCTACCCGCTCCTTGCAACGGACAAAGCAAATAATCAGCATAATAAATGCGATGGATGACCACATGAGCATGGCTTTGGCCCACGCTTCCTTGGTATCGCCGAACAGCTTGACCACCGGCATGGTCAGCGTCACCGAAATAATACGGCCGATGGGCGCCATCGACATGCGGAAGACCGACAGCAGGTCGCGTTCGCGCGCTGAGCGGGTCATCATGGTGGACATTGTGCCGTAGGGCACGTTGATGGCCGTATAGAATACAGTGGTTGTCAAGTTGTAAGTAATGAAAATATACCAAAATTGCAGGGTTTCCGAGGTCTGGGGTACGGTGAACAACGCAACTGCGGAGACGCAGTAAGGAATGCTCATCCATAAGATCCAAGGCCGGGTTTTTCCCCATTTTGAATTGGTGCGATTTACAATAAAGCCCATGATGACGTCTGAAGTGCCATCAAAAATGCGTGAGATTAGCATGACCAAGCCGACGGTTGCGACCGATATGCCTGCGTAGTCGGTATAAAACAGGGTCAGCAGCGTGCTGATCATGCCAAAGACAATGTTACATGCCGTATCACCGCAGCCATAAGCCAGCCGTTCGCCGAGGCGTAATTTTCCATCGGCAGACGCACCGCTATTTTTCGCAGTCAACGGATGCTTCTTCCCAGTTCCCACAAGTGTTCCCTCCGGTTATTGTGATAGAAATAATTAGGCGTTAACGCCGTTTTTTTAATCGCAAGGCCCTTTGACAAGAGTATAGTATAACGACATGACAAAAAATTACCTTATATTTATTGCGATATTTTTAAACAAATCATCATAGAATTATGTGAAATATAAAAGATTGATAAAAAAATAACGAAACAAAACGGGTGAAACTATCCAATAAAATGCGAATAATCAGGTATATAAAGCGCGAATAATTGGAATTCCAATCTTTATATTGGGTAATATGCATAAAGATATAGGTATATATTTATGCAAAACGTGCAGTAGCAATTTTCTTAGAATCTTCCGACCGAGAAATTTACAAGACATTCAGAATTTAATTTTATAAAAGTATCTATATATTATTGCTTAAAATAAGCTGTGGATTGTGCCAAGCGCAAGAAAAAATAGCATCTAACATTTTCCTTGCATTTTGCCGAGAGAAATGTTATTTTTTAAGGAGAAAACCAGGCGGGTAACCGCAATTTTCATAAGGTGGGCCTTTGGCGCGCGATAGGCGCGGCGGACAGTAACAGGAGGAAAGCGTATGATTCATATGCACGCGGTTCCGGCATTTTTTTCACCAGCGCACTTGGCTGATATGCCTAAAATGGAGTATTTAACCAATTCTGAGGTGGATCAAAGTGGAAAATACCGCGCCATCCACAGCCACGATGACATAGTAGAGATCAGCTTGGTCTGTACAGGACAGGGAATCCACAATATTGGCGGGCAGGAATTTCAAAGCAAACCCGGGGACTTGGTGCTTTATAATGCCGGGATTTTACATCAAGATCTGGCGGCTGGCGCCCAGTCGTTGCGCTTTTTTTGCTGCGGTGTGTCCGGCGTGCAGCTAGATGGCCTGCCGCCTGGTTGTATTGTCTCCGGACAGGCTGGGTATCAAATGGCTAGCGGGCGGTACTTCCCTTTTTTGCAGAGTGGTTTTGAAAACGTTGAGCACGCGCTGATTGAGAAAAACCCCTATGCTGCCGGTCTAGCGCAGGGCTTTTTGCAGGCGCTGATTTCGATTGTACGGGCTCTGGATAGCCTCACCCGTGCGGATGACGCGTTGCCGGCGCCACAGCCCTCGCTGGCAGAACAAATCCGCCAATATATCGATCGACACTATACCCAGAACGTTTCGCTGGAAGAACTGGCCAGCCTCTTTCACGTCAGCCGGTTCCATGTTACGCACGCTTTCACCAAGGCATTTGGGGTTTCTCCCATCCAATACCGCACGCGCCGCCGTATCGGGGAGGCCCAATCGCTGCTCACCAGCTCGGATTACAGTATTACATACATTGCAGGTGCGGTCGGCTATGACGATCCCAACCGCTTTAGCCAGGTGTTTACCAAGGTGGTTGGGATGCCGCCTAGCCGTTACCGCGACTTGAGTGTGCGCTCTTAAACGAAAAAACCGGCGTCCGCTCCGCAAAGGAGGGACGCCGGTTGTCTGTTTTGGGGGGATTAGCGCAACATTTCGCTGTGATTGATTACTTGTTCGTTGTAGAGGAACAATACGTCTTTGCCCGCAAAATCGATGTATTCAGGCAAGAGCGAGCTGGTCATATAGCGGATGTCCACCAGTGTGATGGTTTCATACTGCTCGACAAGCAGAGGCGCCAGGCTGCACGCAAAGGAATCGCGGAAAATAACCAGGTTTTTGCCGTTGTCCGCCAGAGGGTTGGTGATGGTCAGCAGGGGCGTAGGGCCGGACAGGAAAAGATCGTACGGTGAATCACTATCGAGCGCCGCAGGATCGTAAACTGTGGTAACGTCCGGTTTCTGATAGTTATCCACCGTGGCCGCGTCGATGGCTGCGTTGGTGAGGTAGTGGATGGTCTCAGACGGGAAATTGTCCTTGCCATAGCCATGCTGACCGGTGAAGTTGTCCACCGTGTGGGAAGTAAACGTGGACAGGTCGGCCGTAAAGCCCATGGCCTCTCCCAAGCGGTCGAGCACGCCTTGCAGGTTTTCTTGCTTCCAGTGTGGGTCGGTCTGGCAGTAATCGGTCAGCTCAAGTGCGCCGTTCAAATCGATGCGCTGGGCGCTTTGGATATTTTCTTGCAGCAAGCTGTCCATGGTCTGGTAGTCAAAGGGGGTGGCCAACCGATCGTTGACAAAGTAAGACTTGCTGGGGACAATCGCGTAATAGATCCCGTTGGCATCCTGCAAATATTCAGCCGCCAGGCTGTCCACCTTGTCAGCAAAGCGGGTGATGGAATCCGGGCGCAGTTCGCCGATCGAATCCATGTAGTAGCCGTCCACCTGCAGCAGGCCGTTTTCATCCGGCGTCAGCTGGGTGTCTTCAGAGGAATCGGGGTCCTCGGGGGTTTCCTCTTCGCTGGGAGGGTTGGGCTGATCGGGGGTCTCTGGTTCCTCGGGCTGGGTGCCTGCTTCGTCCAGGTCAAGCGCAAGGAAGCTGTCGGCAAACTGCTGGGACAGCTCACTGTCCATGGCCAGCAGGATCAGGTTGCCCTGATTGACAACCACGACGTCTTCCGGGTCCACACCCACACAAATCCACTTGTTGGGATTGACCGAGGTACGGATGGTCTCCATCAGCGCCTCCACATCTACGCCGTCTTTCGCGCGCACCAAGCAGACCGAATGGGCGATGGCGCTAATCTGTGCTTCAGATGCCACAGCCTCCTGTACATCGTTGAGATTGGGCAAGCCGAGGTAATATTCGGCGGTGTCATCGGTGATGCGCAGGTTAGAAACAGCCGGCAATTCGGCATCCACGCCTGCGTAGACCTGGGCCATAATATCTTCTAGCGAACCGGGGAGGGTAACCACGTCCAGGCCGTCCAGCATCTGCACGCACTCGGCGCGGGTGATTTGAGCCAGCGGCCGCAGGGTACCATCCGGGTAGCCGCTGATGTAGGCGTTTTCGATAAAGCCGCCCACTGCGGAGACCGCGTAATCGGAAACCTGGCTGGCGTCGGTAAAGCCCCACTCGCTTACCGGGCTCTGTCCGGCGATTTGGAAAGCACGGGCGGCCATGGTCATGGCGTCCTGCCGGGTGATGTAGGCGCCCGGGCGGAACTGGGTGTCAGACGCGACAACGCCTTGGCCCAGCAGCTTCATAACCGGGGCGTAATACCACTGGCCGGCGGTCACGTCGGCAAAGGGCGACTGCGCTGCGGGCTCCCCGTCGGGCAACACGCTGGCAAGCAGGGTGGCAAATTCGGCGCGGGTCATGGACTGGTTGGGGCGGAAGGTATCATCCGGATAGCCGCTGATCCGTCCAGCGTCCAGCCAGCGGTTGACAGTCTCCTCGGCCCAGTGGCCGGAAAGATCGCTCGCCGCCTGGGCGGGCAATGTGCCGCCCAACATAACCAGCGACAGCGCCAAGGCGGCTGGGCGGATCAAGTGATGTTTTCGGTACATAAAACAATTCTCCTTTTCTCATTTTAAGGGGTTTGCCTGTTTAGACGGAGTGCCGCCGCAAAAGTTCCCAGGAAAACAAAAAATGCGGCTAGAATTTTTACCCGGGAATGGTATCAAACCCAGGCGCGCTGTGCTACAATAAAGGCTGTATGGCATAAAAGAAAAAGGAGGAAGTGGTTTGAGTGCTTGGAAGGAGTATGCGACCCTGTTTTGGACCTTTGCCCGCATTGGCGGCCTGACCTTTGGCGGCGGATACGCGATGCTGCCCATGCTGCAAAGGGAAATTGTGGACAACCACCACTGGGCCACCGAAGAAGAGCTGGCGGATTATTATGCAATCGCGCAGTGCACGCCGGGTGTAATTGCAGTGAATACGGCCACCTTTGTCGGTTACCGGCAGCGTGGGATTCTGGGCGGGATCATTGCTACCTTGGGGGTAGCGTTCCCGTCGCTGGTGATTATCACGATCATTGCGGCCTGTTTGCAAAATTTTGCCGAATACCAGGTCGTGCAGGATGCATTTGCCGGAATCAGTGTATGCGTGTGCGTACTGATCTTCAACGCAGTGCGCAAGCTGTGGAAAAAATCGGTGATTGGTTGGGGGGCGCTGGCCATCTTTTTGGCAGTATTTGCCTGTGCGTCCTTCACCGGTCTGTCGCCGGTGGTGTTGGTGGTTGCGTCGGGTGTGGCCGGCGTTGCGCTGCGTGTGTTGCGCGAGAGAAAGGGGGCGCGCTAAAATGCTCCTATTGCTTCGGCTCTTTTACGAGTTTTTTAAGGTTGGCCTGTTCTCGGTTGGCGGCGGGCTTGCAACCCTGCCCTTTCTCTATGAGATGGCTGAAAGGACAGGATGGTTCACCCATACCGATGTGACCAACCTGATTGCCATCAGCGAATCCACACCCGGCCCGATCGGCGTCAATGCGGCGACCTACGTCGGCTTTCTGACCGACGGCCTGGCAGGGGCTGTGGTGGCGACCTTGGGCTTGATTGCGCCCGCCATTGTCATCATCATTTTGGTGGCGCAGGTTTTAGAGCGGTTCCGCGACAGCCGCTTGGTGGACAACATATTCTCCGGCCTGCGTCCGGCGTCCACCGCGCTCATTGCGTCGGCCGGACTGTTGGTGGCAAAAACCACCTTTTTGGTGGGCCTGACGATCCGTTGGCCGCAAGTGGTGCTGGGCGTTGTGCTCCTGGTTGCGACCCAAAAGACCGACTGGCATCCGGTTGTATATATTGCCTTTGCTGCGGCGGCGGGGGTCATATTCCATATGGGCGGATGAAAAGCGCCCCTTGTATCAAGGCGGATGGGCCGATACAAGGGGCGCTTTTTGAAATGCAGCCAGCAGGGAAAGGCTTATTCCTGCACACCGGGGATTTTGGGCAGCGTAGAAAAGGCTTGCGCAAGCTCCTCGTCGGTCGGGACATAGTCAGACATGGAGCCAGCCCGGTATGCTGAGTATGCGGTCATGTCGAAATATCCGGTACCGGTCAGGCCGAAGAGGATGGTCTTCGCCTCGCCGGATTCACGGCAACGGATGGCTTCGTCCATTGCGGCGCGGATGGCGTGCGCCGATTCGGGGGCGGGCAGGATGGTTTCCTTCTTGGCAAAGTAGACGGCAGCTTCGAATACGCCGGTCTGTTTGACAGAAGTGGCCTCCATGTAGCCGTCGTGGTACAGCTTGGACAAAATGGGACTCATGCCGTGGTAGCGTAGGCCGCCGGCGTGGTTGGCCGAAGGGATAAAGCCTGCGCCCAAGGTGTACATGCGGGCCATGGGGGTTACTTTGCCGGTGTCGCAGAAGTCGTAGGCGTAGCGCCCGCGGGTCAGCGAAGGGCAGGAGGCAGGCTCAACGGCGACAATGCGCGGGTCGGCCTTACCGGTCAGCTTATCCTGCATAAAGGGCGCGATCAGGCCGCCGAGGTTGGAGCCGCCGCCTGCACAGCCGATGATGATGTCAGGATATTCATCCAAAACCTCCATGGCTTTTTTGGCTTCCAGGCCAATGATGGATTGGTGAAGCAGCACTTGGTTCAAAACCGAACCGAGCACATACCGGCAGGATTCCGAGGTGACCGCCTTTTCTACGGCCTCCGAAATGGCGCAACCGAGTGAGCCGGTGGTATTGGGGTTCTCGGCCAGGATTTTGCGGCCAGCTTCGGTGGTTGTGGATGGGGAGGGGATGACATTTGCGTCAAACACCTCCATGATGGCCTTGCGGAAGGGCTTTTGCTCATACGAGCATTTGACCTGAAATACATCCAGCTGTAGGCCAAAATAAGCGCACGCCTCAGCCAGTGCGGTACCCCATTGCCCAGCGCCGGTTTCGGTGGTCAGATGGTGAATGCCTTGCTGCTTGGCGTAATAGGCCTGGGCGATTGCAGAATTGAGCTTGTGGCTGCCCGAGGTGTTGTTGCCTTCATACTTGTAGTAGATTTTCGCAGGGGTATCCAGCGCCTTCTCCAGGTTATAGGCGCGGATGAGCGGTGAGGGACGGTAAATCATATACTCGGCCAGAATGCCTTCTGGGATATCGATATAGCGGGTGGTGGCGTCCATCTCCTGGTGGGCCAGCTCCTTGCAGAAGATCGGGTACAGGTCTTCCTCCGTGACCGGCTTACCGGTGGCAGGGTTGAGCATGGGATCAGGTTGCTCGGGCATATCAGCGCGCAGATTGTACCACTGGCGCGGCATCTGGTCTTCAGTCAAATACAGTCTGTGTGGAATCTTAGGCATATTCGCTCTCTCCTTTGTCGATAAAAGTTACTGCTGTAGGCAATAAAAAAGGCTTCTGTCCCATGTTCTGGGACAGAAGCCGAAAGACTTCTGCGGTACCACCCGGATTGACGCAAAGCGTCCGCTCTAACCGCGCACAAACCACATGCACGCCCCTCTGATAACGGGTGGGGAACCCGGCGCAGATACTCGGGCTTTTGCCCTTTCGCCTTGCCCTCAAAAGTCCATTCACACCAGCCTGCGCCTACCGCAATCTCAGCATCTGCGGCTCTCTGGGAAGCCAGAGTCCGGGCTACTCGTCTTTTTCAGCAGTTTATCCTATGGCTTTATTATAGGGTCAATCCCACACCTTGTCAAGTAAAAAAATAAGAGTGAAAAAAGGGTGCGTCATGCTGACGAAATTTCTTTTGCGTGCGCTTTCCCCTTCCCAGCCGTCCTATGCTGTGGTAACATAAAAGATAGGGAGGGATAAAATATGGCAGTATTTCTTCGGCTGCGGCCGCTGCGGCAGGCGGCCGGGCAAACCCAAACCGAGGTCGCGCGGAGCCTGGGCGTGAGCCGGGAAGCCTATTCCATGTATGAAGCAGGCAAGAGGCAACCTGGACTGGAGGCGCTGGATATACTGGCCGGGCATTTTGGCGTGTCGGTGGATTATTTGCTCGGACGGAGCGATTGCCCGGAACAGGCCGAACCGCTCAGCCAAGACGAACGCGCGCTATTGGCAGCCTATCGTTCATTGGATGCGCGGGGGAAGCGCACGGTAGATGGATTGGTAAAATTGGAAAGTGAACTGCAAAAAGGCGTGGAAAAATAAAATCCACGTCTTTTTTAACCGGATACCCGCGTATGCCCGAATGTAAGGACGGAAATACTGTTAGAAAACCATTTTGCATGGAAAAAGTACGGCCCCTACAAGGGCTGTGCCGGGAAAGGAGAAAACTTGGTATGAAGCTAAACCGTACCGAATATCAGTATATGCTCAAAAAGGAGTCTCCACCCTCGCCGCTGGGCCGCAATATGCTATGGGCTGGCGTAGTGGGCGGATTGATTTGCGTCGTAGGTGAAGCGGTTTCCACCTTCTTTCGCGCACGCGGGCTGGATACCGACCAGAGCGCCGCTGCAACCGCTATTACCATGGTCTTTTTGGGCGCGCTGCTGACAGGATTGCACCTCTACGACAAGCTGGCCAAACACGCGGGCGCGGGAACTTTGGTCCCGATCACCGGGTTTGCCAACGCCATTGTGTCCCCGGCGATGGAATTTAAATCCGAGGGCTATGTGCTCGGCCTGGCTGCCAAGCTGTTTACCATCGCCGGACCGGTGCTGGTGTATGGCGTTTCGGCCAGCGTGCTGTATGGCGTCGTTTTGGCCGCAATGGGCGGATGAAAAAGTGAAGGGCTATCCCATTATGCAAAAAAGCCAGGGGAAAATCTCCCCTGGCTTTTTCATGCAATCGCGCAACGTGCGCGGTATTCTAACAAAAGAACAGAATTGAAGTCGTGCAAAATATGACCAATCGGGCGACCATAAACGAAACACCTTGCGCCAAATTGGAACTTCGCATTGCCGCACTTGCGCAAAACTGCTAAAATGATTATTGCAGCAATTGCAGTACGCCCTGCGGCACCTGGTTGGCCTGCGCCAGCATCGCCTGCGCAGACTGAATCAGGATGTTGTTCTTGGTGTACTCCATCATCTCTTCTGCAACGTCGGTATCGCGAATGCTGGATTCTGCATCCTGGATGTTTTCTTCCATTACAGACAGGTTGTTGATGGTGTGGTCCAGACGGTTCTGGGTTGCGCCCAAAGTACCGCGAACATCGGATACCATGTTGATGGCGTTCTTGATAACGTCAACTGCATTCTGCGCACCTTCCTGCGTACCAATGTTCAAGGTATCGATGCCCAGAGATTTCGCGTGCATATCCTCAATGGAAACGGTCAACTGATTGTAGCTGTCGCTGGTGTCGCCGATCTGCAAAACCAGACCATTTCCCTTCTTGGTGCTGGGATCGATGCTGGTGTCCTTCTTGAAGGCAAAGAGGGCGGCAATATCATTGTCATTGCCGGTATTCCCGTCGCTCTTGTCGGCCCCCACGAATGTGACGTTGTATCCAAGGGCCTTGGACAGGGCTGCGGCGATGGTGTCGCCCTGAGCTTTCGCGGCACTATTTTGGGCCGTATAGTTGGGACCAGTGGTATCCTGACCATCCGCCGCATCCAGATGCAGATTGCCGTCAGCAGTGCCGCCGCCTGTAACCGCCTTATCGGCCACCATGATCAGCTCGATACCGGCCTCTTGGGCCTTCTTCATCAGCTCGTCGGTGGCGGCGGTGCCGTCCTGCACCAGGATGGCAAACTTCTTGCCGTTAATGGTGAGAATTGAGCTATCTGTACCATCGTACTCGGTCATTTGGTTAGCATCAATAGTCTGATAGGCATCTGCTCCTTTGGTGGCAGTCACAGCATTTGTGTTTTCGGACTTCTGCGTACCGTCTGCATTTTTAATGGTAACGTTGAAATCCTTCATCACCTGCGGCGCATCTGCACCAGCCTCAATGTTGGTTAGCGTGAAGGTGCCATCGCCATTATCCTTCACCTTGAAATGATCAGCCAAAGCGCTGTCTTTCAAAGCGGCGGTCATTGCCTTGCCGAGCTCTGCAGCAGTCGGATTTGTTGTTCCATCTGACGCATTCGCGTAGGTACCATATACTGTACCATCTGCGCCGACCAATTTGCCGCCAGCGGTACCATCCGTATTGTCCTGCGCGGTCAGAGATACTGTTACGTTAGTGCCATTGTTCAGAGTAACAGTAAGCTCCATGGTTTCGCCATCAGAGATAGATCCCGCAGTGAGGGCTGCACTCTGATATGTACCCTTTGTGGCGGCAACATCCTTAATAGCTAACTCTGCTCCATTAAGTTCAGTTTCCAGATTAACCGCGCCTGCTGCGCCTGCCGTGCCACCGACTACACCGCCATTAGAAAGCGAACCATCCAGCAGCTTAATGCCGTTGAAGTTGGCGGAGTCCGCGATGCGGTCGATCTCGCTCTTGAGCTGCTCGACTTCCTTCTGCAGGTTGGCGCGGTCGGTTTCGTTATCGTAAGTGCCGTTCGCCGACTGGGTTGCCAGCTCGACCATACGGTTGAGCATGTCATGTACTTCGGTCAGCGCGCCTTCAGCGGTCTGTACCAGCGAGATGCCGTCCTTTGCGTTGTCCTGGGCCTTGTCCAGACCGGTGATCTGGGCGCGCATCTTCTCGGAGATGGCCAGACCGGCAGCGTCGTCACCGGCGCGGTTAATCTTGTAACCCGAGGACAGTTTCTCCAGATTTTTGGAGAGCGCAGAGGTATTGTTGGTGTAGTTCCGGTAGGCATTCATTGCCATAATATTATGCTAGATACGCATAAAAAATTCCTCCTTGAATTCTTAGGGAACTTCCTTGTTCCCCGCATGTTATAAAATTTTATTCCAAACGCGCGGCCGCGAGCTCGAAACAGTCACGCGGTTGAAACCGATTGGTTACATTCACTCTACCGGACGGGCCTGATAGAAAATAAGAGAAGCCCACAAAAATTTTTTGGCAAATTTAGCATCGCAAAAAACGACAAATTTCGAGCGGGTGCGGCATTAAGTCGGCGGGATTTGTGCCGATAACATATTATAGCTTTTTGGGCTTTTTCAAACCAAACCGCATCCGCTGTGCGGGGAAAGGATATGAGATATGACCGAAAAACTAAACATCGTAAAAATAAAACGAAAATACTCCCCGAAGCACTATGGCCGGTATCAGCCCAAGCACATGCAGCTCAACCATCCGCGGACAGTGGCAGGTGTGGTGCTGGGGTTGGCGTTTAGCATCGTTGCGGTGAGCGTGGGTGTGTTGGCCTATATGGCGCATAGCTATGTGTTGTTGGACGGCGGCCAGCCGGAAACCGTATATATGTTTCCAGGATCGGTGGCCGAAGCGTGCGTGCGCTTCGGTGTGGACGAATCAGCAATCACAGCTGAGCAAGGGGATGACCGAACCATTTATTTGACCGTGGCCGACAGCTTTGACGTGTCCATCCGCTCGGGCAAGGGAAATATCACCGTGCGCACGACCGAGAACACGGTGCGCAATATCCTGCAAGAGAATGGGATTGAAGTGGGTGAGGACGATCTTGTAAAGCCGGGATTGGACACCAACCTGCGCCGCAGCACCGAAATCACCATCACCCGTGTGACCTATGATACGCTGGTGGAAACCGAAACCGTCCCCTTTGAGGTGGAAGAGCAGTTCAGCGACCAGCTGGCCGAAGGAGAACAGCAGATCACCCAGCAGGGTGTTTACGGTGAACGAACCATCGAATACCGCCTGACCCTGCACGACGGCGAGGAATATGAGCGCACGCTGCTTTCCGATGCGGTGACAACCGAACCGGTGAACTGCATTGTGGTGCATGGGACCAAAAAAGAGCAAGCTGCCAGCGGACAGGCTGAATTGAATGTACTGGCCGAAGAAAGCCAGCCGGCCGTTCAGACCCCGGCAGTGATACAGTCGTCGTCCGGCAACCAATCGAGTAGCAGTCAAAGCGGTCTTTCGACTGCTGGGCGCGGCGATGTGTGGTCGGTTCCGGCTGGCATCACGGATGACACGGCGAATAAAACGATTACCGCCGCCGATGGCTCGACCTACCGGTATTCTTCGGTCATCGATGTAACGGCTACCGCCTACCACCGAATTGAAGACGGTGGGACGATCACTGCCACTGGCACGACCACCCGCTACGGTACCATCGCGGTAGACCCATCGGTTATCCCCCTGGGCAGCCGCTTGTATGTCGTCTCTTCCAGCGGACAATCCTGGTCTTACGGCCCAGGGTTGGCGGAGGATACAGGTGGGCTGATCAAGGGTGCAAAGATAGACTTGTTTTTTATGACCGAAGATGAGGCGGTTGAATTTGGGGTACGCCAGGCCAAGGTTTATATTTTGTCCGATTGACCCGGACTTATCTGGAAAGAATTTCGGCCGATAGCTTGAATGAGGGCAGATAAAATGCCCCATGAAAGGAGGTGTTGCGGCTATGATGGATAGTATTGCCGCAATGGCGGTTGGGATGAGTGCAGCTCAGTTGCAGCAAAGTGTGAGCTTGTCGGTGACCAAAAAGGCGATGGATTCCACCGAGATGGCGGCCCAGGCGCTGTTGGAAATGCTGCCGAGCACACCAGGATTGGGCGAGAACATTGACGCCTATGCATAAAAAACGCCGCAGGATTTAAAGTCCTGCGGTGTTTTTTTATTTGGTTTAGCGGCTTGCAGATGAAGCGGCGCTTGATGTGGCTGCTTGTCCGCTGGAGGAACCGCCAGTGGATGCGCTGCCGGTATAAGGCGCGGGCGGTGAATAGAGTGGGATGCGCTCTACCTCGTCAGAATTTTCCCCGGTCTGGCGGTACAGGGTAGAGCCGTCAGACGAAATAAAGTAAGTACCCATCAAAGAGTTGGTACCGACATCGTTTGTGCCGTAGATATAGACAGACAGGCAGGCCTGACCATCTACCATAACGAAGCCAGGTCCTGGCTTTAAGCTATATTCGCTCATCGACTGACCGGGAAGGCCAATTTCCGCGGGCTGCAACGACTCCATGAGCGTCTTTGCGCCCGAGAAAGAGAGCAGCTCTCCGGCCTCGAGCAGCGAGGAACTAAAGTCCTGCCCTTCGACGTTGTCGAGCGTAACCAAGCAGCTGGTCGGGGTCCAATCGATACGCACGCGCAAGCGCAATGTGGTGCTGTGTTCAGAGTCGGCGTAGGTTAGTGTTTCGGCTGCAGCGCCGGCGCTGCTATTCCCTGTTTCAGAAGAGGTAGCGGCGCTGCTGCTGGAAGTCTGCGCCGCAATAGGGGCGCCATCTGTGTCGGTAGCGACTGCTTGACGGTATAAAAGCACCGAGCCAGTTTGCGCTTGATAGTCGGCGTCGCCGTCGAGCTGAAGCTGATTGTCACTGTCGGTGAGCAGGGCGGCGTAGTCCTCGGCCGCAATGGCTGCTTGGCCCTCGTTAAATTGCTGGTAGTCATAGGAAATATAATCGGCTTGCGCAGCTTGCGCGCTGCTAGCTGCACTGCTGGATGCACCGTCGCTGGTCCCCGCACTGCTGTCTGCGCTGGGGGACAGAGTTGTCACCAGGCGGCCGCCGGTCTGCTCGGTGAGCACTTGTTCGAGCGCGGGAATGGTATCTCCTAAGAAGGTGTACGAAGTCAACGCCTCTTCCCCGGCATCTTTCTGCCCGCCGCACCCGCTGAGCAATCCGGCGAATGCCAGGCAGATCAGGAAAAATTTTGCTTTCAAATGGAAATCTCCTTTCCGAATTTCTTTTGATTAATGCTACACGATTTTGCGGCAGAAATCAAGGACATGGAGCGATTCTTAACGTATAGATCACAAAAAAGCAGAATTTTTTGCTGAGAATGTAAAAAAGAAAAGGAAGCTCTTAACTAGCGGCGAAAACCGTCGAAATATCAATTGGTAACCTGTAGTGTAAAAATGGTGCCGGTTAAGGAATATGCGATAGGGAGCTGATATTCGGTGAAAAGTGTAAAGGGTAAGATATTGGCCAGCATGGTGGCCCTGGTAGCCATTGCGCTGGCGGTAATATGCTCAGTCAGTGTTGGGACGAATTTGAGCAACGCCAGATCGTTGATAGATGATTCGGTTGACAGCATGGCAGATATTGCTGCGGCGCGGGTTGAATATCAATTAAAAGAATATATGTCTCAAGTTTCTATGGTGGGCATGGACCCGACGCTGGCAAGTGACGCAGTTTCATTGGAAGATAAGCAGAGCAGAATCAACCAGTGGGCGCAGGAATTTGGCATGACGCGCGGCAATGTGCTGGATTTAAACGGCAATAGCCTGTTTGACGGAAACAATTACGCCGACCGCGAGTATTTCCAAAAAGCTGTGCAGGGTGAAAGCTTTGTCTCCACGCCTACCCTCAGCCGCGTGACAGGTGAACTGTCCGTGCTGGTTGCCGGACCGCTTTATGCCAACGGCGATAATGCCCAGCCGATTATCGGCGTGGTGTACCTGGTGCCGGAAGAAACCTTCCTGAATGATATTATGACCTCCATCCATGTAACGGATAACAGCAGTGCATTTATGATGGACAAGGACGGCACAACCATCGCTGACGTGGAAATGAGCACGGTCGGCACCCAGAACATCGAAGAGGAAGCTGCCAATAACCCCGAACTGAGCCAGCTGGCCGCCTATTCCAAGGAGATGCGCGCGGGCAACAGCGGTATCGGTGAATACACAATGGATGGGGTAGATAAAGTTTTTGCATATGCGCCGGTGGCTGACACAGACGGCTGGAGCTTGGGGATTAGTGTGCCGATGTCGGACTTTATGGGCGACGTATACAGATCGGTTGCAATTGATGTAATTTTGAGCATTGTGTTGCTGATCGTCGGCGTAGGGATTGCGCTCCGGCTATCCAATTCCATCAGCCGGCCCATCCAGCGCTGCGTGGAGCGCATTGACCTGCTGGCGCAGGGCGACTTGAGCTCGCCGGTGCCGGAGAACAACACCAAGGATGAAACCGGCCGTTTGACCGTATCTACGCAAAAAATTGTCGAAAATCTCCGCAACCTAATCGGTGATATCGGCTATCTGCTCAGCGAGATGGCTGCCGGCAATTTTGACGTTCGTTCGCGCGATTATAACTATTACATCGGCGATTACGAGAACCTCCTGCAAAATGTGCGCAAGATCAATTATGGCTTAAGCGACACCCTGGCGCAGATTCATACCGCGTCCACCCAGGTGTCGGCGGGCGCTGAGCAGGTGTCCTCGGGGGCGCAATCGCTTGCGCAGGGCGCGACCGAGCAGGCCAGTGCAGTGGAAGAACTTTCGGCGACCATCAATGACATTATGACGGAAAGCCAGAAAACAGCCCAGCTTGCGACCGAATCCCGTGTGGCGGCCGACCGGGCGGGCGGTGAACTTGCGGCCAGCACCGAGCACATTCAGACCTTGAAGGCTTCGATGGAGAATATCTCGAGCACCTCGCAGGAGATCAGCAAGATTATCTCCACCATTGAAAACATTGCCTTCCAGACCAATATTCTGGCACTCAATGCTGCGGTAGAGGCGGCGCGCGCCGGCGCAGCAGGCAAGGGCTTCGCGGTGGTAGCCGACGAAGTGCGCAACCTTGCTTCTAAATCTGATCAGGCAGCCAAGGCAACCAAAGATCTGATTGAAAAGTCGATGAACGCGGTCAGCGAAGGCGTTTCGATGATGAAAAAGGTCAGCGAAGCGGTTGAAAGTGTGGAAAAAGCGGCGGGTACAGCGGTATCCGGCATGGATCAAGTCGCGGAAGCGGTGGTCAATGAAAACGGGTCGATCGCGCAGATCACCCAAGGCATTGAACAAATCTCCAGCGTCGTGCAGACCAACTCGGCGACTGCGGAAGAGTCGGCGGCAGCCAGCGAAGAGCTTTCCGGCCAGGCCGAAATGCTCCGCTCCTTGCTTGCAAACTTTAAGCTGCGTAAAGCGGATCAATAAAAATGAACAGGGCGTCTTGTGGGATTTTTTAAAAATTCTTAGCAAGGCGCCCTTGCTTTTGGAGCCAGTGTGTCACATTGCAAAAAGAATTTTTCAAAAGGCTCTTATCTCCTGCTCAATTGTGCCGATGTCATTTAAAGTATCAGTATATGATGGATACATGAAAGGAGAGGTTGGGATGAAAAAACCGTGGAAAAATATCCTGACGGTCCTATTGGCAGTTATGCTGCTCTACCCGCAGGGCGCTTTTGCAAGCGTTACGGAGGGAAACGAAAGCGCATCCAGCAGTCAAGAGGACGATCCGGGCCAAGGCAGCCCGTCCAGCCCCAGCGGTACGGCTACGGTTGACTTCCAATCTGAATCTTATGTAAATATTCCGGCTGGCGGCAGTATTCTCGCGGGCGAATCAGAAAATTATACAATCAGTATGTCCAACACTGCCTACCGCCTGTCCAAGATTCAAATCAATGTGAAGCCTACTACTGAACAGGGCGGCAGTGCTACACTTGAAACACAAACCTTGTCGGCTGACAAGTTAAGCGTAAGTTTCGAGGACGGACTAAGCGCGTCTGTGAGCACGTGGCCGACCGATGACGGCGATTGCACGCTGACATTGAATGCAGCAGGCTTGAATAAAAATGTGGATGTAACCGTTGCCTTTAAAACCGAACCGAGAACGGCCTACCGTGCATCCATTCCAGATGTGTCCCACGCGGTAACCACCGCTACAAACTCGAGCGGGAATTATTATGACGGCGATACTGTCACGTTGACCATTGACCCGGAGGATGGCTATGCGTTGAGCGAACTGGTGCTCAATTACGGCAGCCAGAGCCAGCGGGTGACCGGTAGCACAACCTGGCAGGATTGGACGGTGTCCTGGAGTTCGAGCGGTGAAACCAAGATTACCGGAACCATCCACGACAATTTGGAGGTGCGCGCCACAGTCGAGGAACTTCCAGACACCTATTCCGTGTGGTTCGATTTGGATACCGGGTTGGAATTGGAGCGCCCGGGCAGTTCTTCGATCACAGTGGAAGAAGGAGATAGCCTGTATGTGCGGGTGTCCATCCGGGACGGCTACACCATCGGTGATCTGAC
The DNA here is from genome assembly GCA_904420185.1 of uncultured Butyricicoccus sp. Taxonomy (GTDB): domain Bacteria; phylum Bacillota; class Clostridia; order Oscillospirales; family Butyricicoccaceae; genus Butyricicoccus_B. The sequence continues at coordinate 47,577 of CAJFUJ010000059.1, forward strand.
CGTCCAATATGGCCGCAGCTACGCCAGCTGGGCCAGCGGGCAAACCTATCTCGTCATGGGCAACGACCGCGTGCGGGTCACCGAAGAGGAGGACGAGGTTTCCTTTACCTTGCCCGCCATCTATGATGACACCGAGCTGCGTTTTACAGCAGGCTATGACGAAGACCATATTCCGATTGAAATCGACGAGGGTTCTCGAATCAATATCGATACCGATTGCGATGACACGGTCGAGCGCGGTACCGATGCAGTTTTCTATATCAGCACAACGTCTGACCGGTATTCGGTCCGGCGGATTACCCTACAAATTGGCGACGAAGAGGCAACCGCAGAGCCCGATGACGGAGAGATTCGGGTCGGCCGCCGCAATTACCAGATCGAAGATCTGGGTGGTGGCGAATATGCCTTATATGTGGATAATATCACCGAGCCGGTCACAGTGTCCGCAACCTCAACTTCGGTGAGCACTGTATCCCGGCCAACGCTGACCATCCGTTCATCCAGCCACCTGGACATCACAAAGAGCGTTTCGTCCAACCGGATCGACGCGGGTGACGATGTCAATTTCTATTTTGAGCCGGATGACAACTACCAGATTGACGAAATTACCGTGCGCATCGGCAGTAGCAGCCGGACCGAGGACGCAAGCAGCACTTCCATCCGTGTGGGCGGGCAAACCTATTCCATGCGGCGCAGTTCCAGCGGTACGGTCACGCTCTACCTGACCAATATTGAGCAAAACGTAACCGTTTCAGCGACTACATACTATTCCCGTGACACAGTAGACAGTACGGGCGAGATGTGGTTGAACACCTCGGCACGCAATGCTTTTATGAGCGGGTATCCGGACGACACCTTCCGGCCGGGCAGCTACATGACACGGGCGGAAGCGGTCGTGATGTTGCACAATCTGGCAGGTGGTAGTGTAGGCAATGTGCCGGCGAATAGCGCATATTGGGATGTGCCAAGCAACGCTTGGTACGCGCGTGCAGTGAATGAATTTGAAGCATCGGGGATTTTGGACGCGGGAACCTATTTCTACCCCAATCAGTACATAACACGTGGCGATTTTGTAGAGATCCTGTACCGGCTGTCGGGTTCGCCCAGTGTGCCAAGTTATGGGGCGCAATTTAACGATATCAATGGTACGCCCAACCGGGATGCGATCCGCTATGCGGCATCGCGCGGCTGGGTCAGCGGATATCCAGATGGCACCTTCCGGCCGTACAGCAACATCATGCGCAGTGAGGCAGCGACGCTGATGACCCATGTTCTAGGGAGAACAACGGGCGGCAGCACGATCTATTATACCGACGTACCAGCCACACATTGGGCTTACCGGTATATCCAACTGGCCTCCTCTTACGTATGATCGGATCTGAAACTGATTTTTTGATGCACCGATTCCATTTGCACGCAAAAAGAGATGGAATCGGTGCCAATTTTTTTGGGAAATACCCGCAAGTATTTGTCGGAAAATTACCGCCTTATCGTGATGAATATGTACAAAAAATAAAAGATTGATCGTAAAGAAATAGTAAAGCAAATGAGAAAAAAGGCCTTTTTGGGACGGTTTGTGTTGAAAGTGAATGCAAATAAGTGAATCCCAGCCTTTGAAAAGCAGAAATTGATTTAATCAAAATGCTGACGGGGGATAGAAGCCAACCGTCGAAAAAGATTGAATTATAGCAAGTTTGGTAGTAATATATATATATATATATATGGTAAGTAGGATAGGTGAAGGGGAGCGTTTCTATGGAATCCATAACAAATAATGCGTTGCGTATGATGGAACGGTCCATGGACTTTTTGTGGACCAAACAGACGGCGATTCTGGACAACCTCGCGAATGTGGAAACGCCAAACTACAAGGCTAAATATGTAACATTTGAAGAGGCTTTTCGTCAGCAGCTGCGCGCCGCAGCAGATGCTGACTATGGACAAATGCGGCAGGTGCTGGACGATGCCCAAGCGACGGTCCATGTGGCGCAGGACGAAACCGCCCGCATGGACGGTAACGGCGTGGATGCGACCGAGCAGGCCATCGAGCTGGCACGCACCGCGCTTCAGCAACAGCATGTCTATAACGCAATTTCAAACGATTTGACACTGCTGCGTACAGCGATCCGTGGACAGTAAGGAGGACCTACAATGGCGTTTTTGAGCTCTATGAATATCACAGGTTCTGGCATGACCGCCCAGCAGCTCCGGCTGGATGTCATCTCGGAAAATGTATCCAACATCAACACCACTCGTGTGGAAGGCGGCAACGGCCCCTACCAGCGCAAGATGGTGGTCATGGAGGCTGAGAGCGGACGGGACTCCTTCCGCGAGATTTTGGCCCGCGCGGCCGGAGAGGTTCCAGCGGCAGCCGGCGACCTGTCCGAAGAGGGTGGCGTGCGTGTGACCCAAATTGTTGAGGATACCAGCCCGTTTAAATTGCGATATGACCCCAGCCATCCAGACGCAAACGCAGAAGGATATGTGGAGTTGCCCAATGTTGACCTTGTCAAGGAGATCACGGATGCCATGGCGGCTACCCAAGCCTTTTCGGCGAATGTCACCGCGTTCAATACCCTGAAAACAGTGGCGACACGCGCGCTGGATATCGGCAAGTAATCAAGGAATATTGAAAGAAACGAGGGAAACAATATGCCAAGCATTGGATCGATTCAGCCGCTGTGGGACGTCATCCCTACGCTTTCCAACCAAACGCAGGCAGCGAGCGGTAGTACAAATGGTGTCCCGGTGTTTGCCGATGTATTTCAGTCGGCCATTGACAATGTCCGGCAAACAGATGCCGACAAAAACGAGGCCGAATACTTAATGGCCACTGGACAACTGGACAATCCAGCGACTCTCACCATCGCCAGCACCAAGGCACAGCTGTCCGTAGAGCTGCTGGTGCAGCTGCGCAACCGGGCGCTGGACGCTTACAGTGAAGTATCGCGTATGAGTATTTAAGGCCTCCTAGCGGCTACGCGGGGAGACGAATGGAAGAAGGATAGGGCGGAATTAATCGTGAAAGAAAAGCTGCAAGGCGGTTTGAAAAAAGTTAAGGAAGTGTATGTAGGCGAAAACCGCAGCCGGAATATCAAGATTACAGCCGGCGGCGTGATCCTACTTGTTGCCGCGGTGATTGTGGCGCTGGTGCTTTGGAACAGCCGGCCATATGTCACCCTGTTTACCGGCCTGTCGACAGAGGAAGCATCTTCGGTCGTAAGCTTGCTCGAGGAATACGGCGCAACCGACTACCGGATAGAAGGGGATACCATCCTGGTCCCAGAGTCGGAGGAGCCAAACCTGAAGGCGCAGCTTTTGCTGGACGGATACCCCAGGTCGGGTTTTAACTATGATACATACTTCAACAACATCGGGACGCTGGCGAGTGAATCCGATCGTGCAACTGTGCGCAATTATGAGTTGCAAGACCGCATGGCTGCAGTTATCCGATGCTTTGACGGTGTGAGCGACGCGGTGGTCACAATCTCTGCGGGTTCGGACCAGCGCTATGTGCTCGACAGCGAGAACATCGTGCCAGCGAGCGCGTCGGTTATGGTTACCATGCAAAACGGCGAGGCACTGCCCGAAGAGTATGTGGATGCGATTGGCAATCTGGTTGCACGCAGTGTGGAAGGGCTGGAGTTTGACAGCATTTCAATCACCGATTCGCTTGGCAACACCTATACGCCGAGCGGCGGTGGCTCGACCTCTTCCGCTTCGGCCTCAGATCTCAAGCTGCGGCTGGAGAACCAGGTAAATAATCGGGTGCGCAATGAGGTTCTGCAAGCGTTATCCCCAGTATATGGGTCGGAAAATGTGCGGGTGAGTGTCAACAGCACCGTAGACGTTAGCCATAGCGTAACCGAGACAACCACCTATGAAACGCCTGAGGGCGCGCCGGCCGGCGAGGGAATCATTGGACACCGGGAGTATGACCAATCCCTGGTTCGTGATAACGGCAATACGGCGGGCGGTGTGGTTGGCACCGAAACTAACTCAGATATCCAAACCTATATGGATTCACAAGGTGCAGTAAACGGCAATGAAACCGCGATCACAAACTCTGGTTCTGTGGATTATGATGTCAATCAGACGGTCAACCAGACCGAACAAAACTCGGGTGTGGTGACCGATGTGATGATCGCGGTGACCATCAATCAGACAACTGCAGGAGATGTAGGCACCGCGCAGCTGGTCAGCCATGTGGCGCGTGCGGCTGGTATTCCGGAAGCCGAGCAGGCCCAGCGCATCAACATCCTGGTCGCGCCGTTCTACAACCCGACCGACACCAATGTTGACACCGGCGGATGGCTGTCCAATGTCAACCTGCCGCCTTGGGTGCTGTATGTCTTGGCCGGTGTGGGCGGACTGCTGCTGCTGATGATCGTGCTGCTGATTATTTCGGCTCGCCGGCGCAAAAAGCAGCAGGAGGCCGAAGCGGCGCTCGCTGCGCAACAAACGGTCGTTCTGGAAAACCCGCTGGGTCCGGCCCCTGAGCCTGTAGAAAATATCTTGGATATCAAGAATGAAAAGAATATGGAGCTTAAGCGGGATATCCGCAAGTTCACCGAAGAAAATCCGGAAATTGCGGCGCAGATGATCCGCGCCTGGATGAAGGGAGAGAATGCACATGGCTGAGCAACAGGAATTGACAACCATCCAAAAGGCCGCCACTGTCATTGTCGCCCTGGGTACGGACAAGGCGTCCCGCATCTATCAATATATGAACCCGGATGAGCTTGAGCAGCTGACCATTGAGGTCGCAAAGCTTGGCTATGTCACGCCAGAGCAAACCGAAGCGGTACTCGAGGATTTCTATCAGATGTGTCTGGCCAACAAGGCCATCACCGAAGGTGGACTGGAGTACGCCCGCTCGGTGCTGCAAAAGGCATTTGGCAACCAGGAGGCCGAGCAGCTGCTCAACAAGGTGACCAAGGCGCTGAGCAACCGCTCGTTTGCCTTCCTCAATAAAACCGACCCCAAGACGTTGTTATCCACCTTGCAGCATGAGCGCGCACAGACCATTGCGTTGGTGCTGTCCTACGTGGACCCGGACAAGGCGGCCGCAGTTTTGGAAGAGCTGCCGCCCAACAAGAAATTGCGCGTAGTCGAGGATATCGCACGGATGGACAGCGCCTCCCCACAGGCGGTCAAGATGATCGAAGAGGAGATGCAAAAGAAGTTCTCCAATTTGGTGGTGGCCGAAAATGTGCAGATTGGCGGTCTGGATCATATCGCGGCCATTATGAACAACCTGGAGCGCTCCAGCGAAAAGGAGATCTTCGACGGCCTGGAAACCCGGGGCGGCAACCTGGCCGAAGAGATCCGCAAGCGTATGTTCGTATTCGAGGATATCGTCAATATGGACGACCGCTCGGTGCAGCGTTTCATCCGCGATTGCGACATGCGGGATATTGTTCTGGCACTCAAGGGCGCCAACCGCGATGTGGCCAACAAGCTGTTCTCCAACATGTCCACCCGTATGCGGCAGAATATCGAGGAAGATCTCGAGATTACCACCAATGTGCGCATCCGCGATGTCGAAGAGGCGCAGCAGCGTATCGTAGGCATTATTCGAGACCTCGAAGAGCGAAACGAGGTTCTGATTTTGAAGGGCGGAAAGGACGAGATCATTGTCTAGTATCCTGAAGTATTTCGCGCGGCCTAAGGCCGAAACCTATCACATGCCGGAAACCGACGAGGCGGTTCATCAGCTGGAAGAAATGGTGCGCATACAGGAGAGCCTTCCCTATACGCAAGACAACCTGGAAGTGGAAAAGCCGGAAGAGGAATCGGCGGCGGCAGATCTGCCGCAGTTTGACCCCGCGCCGCTTGACGAACCCGTACAGACAACTCACAGCCCGGATGGCTCGGTTACCTTTGCGCGTGTGCAGGCCGATACGCTTTTGCAGCAGGCGCAGGAGCAGGCCGAACGGATCATTGCCGAGGCCAAACAGGCTGCGGAGAGCGAGGTCGCCATTATCCAGCGCCATGCTGCCGAAGAGGGGTACAGCCAAGGCTACGCCGAAGGCCGCGCCAAAGGCGAGGAAGAGGCGCTGGCCCTGACCCGGGAATCGGCGCAAAAGGCGATTGGCGATGTGCAGCGCTTTTTGAACCAAGCCGCACAAACGCGCGACCGGGAGATTGATGCCTTGCGCGGTGAGCTGCTGGACGTAGCAGTGGCGGTGGCGGAAAAGGTCATCCATGTCAGCCTGAAAAGCAGCGATGAGATTATCAAGCGCATGATCCTTTCGGCAACCGAAAAGCTCAAGCGGCGCGAATGGGTGCAGATCTATGTGGCCGACTGCGATATGAAGGGCATGGCCCAGGCAGACCCGGTGTTTGTCAACGCATTATCCAGCCTATCTGACCACGTCAAGATCGTCCCCATGCGCGAGGCCGAAGCTGGGACATGTATTGTAGAGATGCCAGATGAGATCATCGATGCGAGCGCGTCCACACAGCTGGAGAATATTCGCGCAGTCATTCGAGAAAACACCTAACTTCTGTGAAATGAGGTCCCTATGTTTGAGCAGCTCGTTCAGCAGGTCAAGGACAGTGATGTCCTGAGCCGGACAGGGAAAATTGAAAATATTGTTGGAATGTCCATCGAGGCCTCGGGCGGCCGTGGCGCGATAGGAGATATCTGCCGGATCTATTCGGCTGAATCGAACAGCCAGGTGCTGGCCGAAGTCGTGGGCTTTAAAAGCGACCGGATGCTGCTCATGCCTTATCAAAATATGAACGGTTTGGCGCCTGGCAGCTTTGTGCGCAACACCGGCCGCCGGTTACGGCTGCAGGTGGGCGACTTCTTGCGCGGACGGATTATCAACGCCATGGGTAAGCCGATCGACGGCCTGTCCCCCTTCCCCGAAGGGGATAGCTATTATGTCGATAGCCCGTATATCAATCCCTTGACCCGCCCGCCCATCCGGGAACGGGTGGACTTTGGGGTGCGTGCGATCGACGCCACGCTGACCATCGGCAAAGGGCAACGTATCGGCATCTTCGCCGGTTCGGGCGTCGGCAAATCGACGCTCATGGGCATGATTGCAAAGAACGTGAAAACCGATATCAATGTCATTGCACTGGTCGGTGAACGCGGCCGAGAGGTGCTGGAGTTCGTACAAAAGGACCTGGGCGAAGAGGGGATGCGCCGCTCAGTGCTTGTGGTGGCCACCTCCGACCAACCGGCCATGCTGCGTATGAAGTGTCCGTCGGTGGCAACTGCTATCGCGGAATATTTCCGCGACCAGGGGCTGGATGTGCTTCTGATGATGGACTCGCTCACCCGGTTTGCCATGGCGCAGCGAGAAATCGGTTTGGCGGTCGGCGAACCGCCGGTAGCACGTGGCTATACACCTTCGATTTACGCCGAACTGCCCAAGCTGCTTGAGCGCAGCGGAAATTTTGAACGCGGCTCGATCACAGGAGTCTATACCGTCCTGGTTGAGGGCGATGACACCAATGAGCCGATTGCTGATACGGTGCGCGGTATCTTGGACGGGCATATCGTCTTGTCCCGTAAGCTGGCCAACGCCAACCATTTCCCAGCCATCGACGTTTCGGCAAGCATTTCCCGACTGATGACCGAGATTGTTTCACCTGAGCACCGGAAATTAGCTGGCAAACTGCGCGATATTTTAAGCGTATATGAAAAGAATGAGGATTTGTTGTCCATTGGCGCGTATAAGGCGGGGACAAACCCCAAACTGGATTACGCGATCTCTAAAATAGACCCTATCAACGCCTTCCTGATGCAGGGCATCGACGAATCATTTACTTATGAGGAAAGCCTTAAACAGTTAGAGAAGATTTTGCAATAAGCTGGCGTGTGATAAAAGGAGAGGATTCCTGTGAAGAAGTTTCGTTTTTCAATGGAGACCGTGCTCCACTACCGGGAGCAGCTTTTGGACGCCCTGCGGGTAGAGCATGCGGCCGCGCTTGTGCGTGTGCGCGAGCAAGAGCAGGTCGTCGCCACCCTGGAGCAAGAGTTTGAGGACTACAACGAGGAATACCGCCGCCGTAAGCGCGAGGGGATGACAATCGCAGATGCATTTGGCTTTGATATTGCGCTGCGTGCCCAAGAAAAAGAGATCGAAAAAGCACAGGCGGTTTTAGACGAATACCGCCAGGCTGAAGAAGACAAACGAAACGAGGTCATTCAGGCCAAAACTGACAAGGCGACCATCGAAAAGCTCAAAGAAAAGAAGGTTGACCTTTACCGTAAGGCCGTACAAAAAAGTGAAGAGCAATTTATTGACGATTTTGTATCCACATCGCGCGTCATGGCCAGCGCGCAGTGACCACATGAAAGGAGGTGAGAACCATCGCAATGGAACAGATTTCTATGCTGATGCAGATGTTTGCACAGCAGACCAGCTTACCGCTCACTGGCAGCCAAAAAGAGGAGGATTCGTCCTTCGCAGAGATGCTTGGCCAAAAGCAGGACAGCGTCCGTGCGGATCAGGAACAGCCCGCCGAAAAGCCGGCCCAAAAGCCCGCTGACGACAAGACCGAGCCCCAGCAAAGCACGCCGGCGACTGAGCCAGGAAAAGAACAGACGCCAGCACCGGAGGAACAACCGATGGATGTGGCCCAACAGCTGTTAGCCGCTATGCTGCTTACACCGCAGGCCGCTACACAGCAAGCCCCGGATGCACAAATGGATGGGATGCAGACGGTACAAACCGCTGTACAGCCGCTTGCAGATCTACAAAATCCGGGCATTGTCCAACAGACCGTGCCGCAGACTGTGACACAGACGGTAACCCCGCAGCAGCAGGTAGCTGCGCAGCAAACCGCTGCTTTCTCGACCGCCCAGCAGGATGTTCAGCAGACACCCCAACAGGCAATGCAAGCGCCGCAACCCCAAGCGGGTGAGGCCCCGTCCGTGCAGCCAATGCAGCAAAACCAGACCGCCCAGCAGAACGAAACCGGCCTTTCGCAGCGGCAGACCACTCAGCAGAGCAATGTGCAGCAAAATGCAGATGCTCCGAAGGTGGCAGTTTCGGTGCAGGAGCAACCGGTATTTCAGAATGTTGAAGCGATGCCGGTCAAGGTTGGTGAGGCGGCCCCGACGGTCGATACCCAGGCGGCCAATGTGGCCGAGCAGCTTACAGACACCGTGCAAGCTACGCTCAAAGAAGTGGGCGATACCGTGAAAATCCAGCTCATGCCCGAACATCTGGGACAGATCACCATTGAACTGACCCAGCAGGCCGGGAAAATGGCGCTGGTCATTCACGCGGAGAGCGCAAAGACCGCTTCGTTATTGGCGCAGCACGCAGGCGCAATGGGCGCTATGGTCGAGGACCGTACTGGGCAGGTTGTCCAGGTCCAAGTGCAGCAGCCCGAGCACCAGCAGCCGCAGTATGACGGCCACAACCAACAGCAGCAGGAACAAGAACAGCGGCAGCCCCAGCCCCAACAGCAAAGCAAAGAGGAGCAGGATAGCTTCTTAGGGCAGCTCAGACTGGGTTTGTTCGCCCTCCAGACAACAGAAAGGACGTAATCGGAAATGAGTGATTTATTTACACCAACCGTTGCGCGGATGCCTGCCGCCTATGCGGCGAACCCAACGTCCACAACCGCCACATCCACCACAGCGCGTACCGATGCTTCTGCTTTTATGCAGAGCACAACGGATGACAACCTGTCGCTTACCATGCAGGATTTTCTGGAGCTGATGGTGGCGCAGTTTCAGAATCAGGACATCGATAACACGGCTTCGACCACAGATATGATGAATCAGTTGATTTCGATGACCACAATCCAGGCTATGAGCACCATGACGGATGCCAGCGTGATGAGCTATGCGGCTTCCCTGGTCGGTAAGACGGTGACAGTTGGCGAATATTCAGGTGGTTCGCTCAAAGAGATCGTTGGCGAAGTGACAGGTACAGGTACCTACAACGGTGAACAGGTTATCTTTATCGATGGTAAGCAGTATGCGCTCAACCAGATTATGGCGGTTGGCGAATTGCCGGCAGAGGATGAAGGATCGATAGACGGTACAGGAGATGGTTCAGAAGACGGCGATACGACCACGGAGGGTGGCGATCTAGGATGATTGAACGCCTGACCGGACAGGGAATTCCGGTAGAAGCGCAGGCAAGGCCTAAGAACGTGGACACGCAAGCAGGCACCTTTGGCGAATTGCTGCGGCAGCGTATGGAAACAGTCGGTACCGCGCCACAAGCCGCACCGGCAATCGAGTTTTCTAAACATGCACAGCAGCGTGCCGAACAGCGTGGCATTGAAATGAACGACGAATTGCTGGACCGGCTGCGCTCTTCGGTGGAGCTGGCACAAGAAAAGGGTGTGAAAAACATTCTTGTGTTTGATGCGAGTCGTGCTTTCATCGTCAATGTCCCGCAAAGCCGCGTGGTGACCGCGATTTCACAGGACGAAATGCAGAATAATATTTTTACAAACATCGACGGCGCTGTTCTTCTGAAATAGGAGATAGCAGGTCCCTTGGGATGCTTTGGAGGGCCCGCCCGTTTGACGGGCCCCGACAGCGCACTGACCCCTTGGAAGGAGCGAACTACACAACTATGACAGGTTCAATGTATGCAGCAATCGCAGGTCTTCAGACCCATATGCAGAAAATGAACGTCATTGGCAACAACATTGCAAACGCAAATACCTATGGCTTCAAGCCCGGCGTTACGACGTTTACCGAATCGCTGTACACCTCGATTGCGAGCAGCACGGCGGGCGGCAACCAGTACGGCGGCACCAACGCTGCACAAATCGGCTACGGTTCCCAGGTCGCATCGATCGACCTGAATATGTCGGCGGGTTCCTATGCCATGACCGGCGTACCCTCTCACTTGTACTTAAACGGCAACGGCTTTTTCCTGGTCGGGCCGAAGGCAGAAGGTCAGCCCGATCCCAATCAGTTGACCCTCAAGCGCGTGGGTAACTTTAAGCTGGATAGCGACGGGTATCTGGTCGATGAGAACGGCTACTGCGTGTATGGCTTCATGCCGCAGGGTGATGAGGATACTGGTGAAATAAGGTATGAGCAAGATGCTAATGGAGAGAATACAGACACCCCTGTGTGGGATACATGTCTGCGGCCATTGCGTGTGCCGGTAGTCGGCGAGTATGATGACGGAAAGCAATATGCTATTTATCAACATCCAGCGGCAGCTGGGAATAACAACAATAATGGGGAGAAAACGGGATTGGAAAATCCGGCTAACCCATCTCTTCCTGATGGTGTCGATGCATATGACCGGGATAACATTTTTGAAGATGCCCAATCATTGAATATGACCGTCGACAACAATGGTGTGATCACCCTGGTTACCCAGAATAATGTAGCAGTCACGATCGGCGTTATTGCCATCGGCAGCGTCATCAACCCGAACGGTTTGACCAAGGAAAACGAAGGCTATTACACTGCGGGTAACAACGCAGGCAATGTAACCGTCGGTACCTGTGGCCAAGTGGTGACGGGATATTTGAACAACCTGGATGCGGGTGCAGCAGGCAATATTGCCAATGCTACCGAGCTGACCGGCGCGGGTTCGACCACCATCCTCTCCGGCGGCTTGGAGTCGTCCAAGACCGACATCGCCACCGAGTTTGCCGATCTGATCACCACCCAGCGTGGGTTCCAGGCAAACACGAAGATCATCACGGTCACCGATGAAATGCTTTCCGACCTGGTTAGCATGAAGCGTTAATTGAATCGTAAGTGCGGGAAAAGCAGGGGCGCCGCAGGTGCTCCTGCCACCCCGCTTCACATGTAGGGAAATGGAATAAGGTGAGGGACATGATCCGTTTAACAAAATTAAATCGTGAGCAATTCCTGCTCAACCATATGCAAATTGAAACCATTGAAATGATCCCAGAGACAAAAATCATTATGATGAACCATGATTATTACATCGTGCGGGAGACGCCCGAAGCGGTTGTCCGGGCCATCCAGGACTATACGGCCAAAGTGCGCGACATTTACCGAGAAATTTCGATCTCCGACAAACGGCGTGGAGACTAAGGATAGAAAATCATGACGGGGTCTGCAGCCCAATGCGGACAGCGGTAGGAGAAGGACAAAAAGATGAATTTTACATTTATTTTTGGTATTCTTGGCGGTTTCCTCTTGCTGATCTATGGCATGTCGATCAGCGGCAGCCTGACAAATATCGTATTCGATCAGCTGTTGAATTTCGTCGATGCGTCGAGCGTACTGATCGTTGTGGGCGGTACGTTGGCCACGGTTGTTGCGGGAAATCCGGCACGGATGGTTGCCAAGTTTCCAAGCCATCTTGGCATTATTTTTAACCAAAAGAAGTTCAATACCCGTGCGGTAATTGATGAGGTTGTCGAGTTTGCACAGATCGCGCGTAAGAGTGGCTTGCTTGCGCTGGAAGAGCGGGCAAACCAGCTGTCGGACCCCTTCTTTAAAAAGGCGATTATGCTGATTGTGGACGGTAACGACGGCGATAAAGTACGCGATATGCTGACCAGTGACATCGAACAGCTGAGCACCCGCCATGACGATGTGGCTTCGATGTATGAAAAGGCGTCCTCTGCGGCGCCCGCCTTTGGCATGGTCGGTACGCTCATCGGTCTGATCAATATGCTCGTAAACATGGACCCCGAGGGCGGCAGTTCAACCATCGGTCAGGACATGGGTGTTGCGCTGATTACGACCTTTTATGGCGTTATTCTCGCCAACCTGGTTTTCAACCCCATTGCAAACAACCTGCGCACCCGCGACGAAGAGGAATGCTTGTGCCGGCAACTGGTTGTAGAGGGCGTTATGGCGATCCAATCGGGCGAGAATCCGAAGTTTATTCGTGAAAAACTGGAGGGCTATTTGGAATCAAACGCATCGGGCGGCAACAGCAAGCGCGGCGGCCGTCGCCGCGGCGGCGACGCCGAAGAATAACGCGCAGCTTCCGGGATAAGGGGATAGGCTTATGAAGAAACGCAACAAGGGTTCAGGCGGCGCAAACTGGATGGACACCTATGGCGATATGGTCACGCTGTTGCTCTGCTTCTTTGTTATGCTGTATAGTATGTCAACCATCAACGAAGCTAAGTGGGCGATGGTCGTGCAGAGCTTTCAGCGAGAGACAACGTCGGAAACCATGGGTACGCCTGGCCAGGGTACAGGCGAGGGTGAAGGCGAGGGCGACGCAGCGGAACAGATTACCGAAGAGGACGTCGCGCAAGCGCTCGAGCAAATTGCGACTGCGTTGAACGATTATAGCGAACAGAATAACCTGGCGGATCAGATGGCAATCACCCAAGGGGCGGACTATGTTTTCATTACCTTCCAGGATGCTGTGTTTTTTGAGGGCGACAGCTATACATTGTTGCCAGAGGGGGAGCAGATGCTCGACCAAGTGGCGCAGGCGATTGCGCCAGAAAATAATATGATTGACGAGCTTCGCGTGATGGGGCATACTTCACAAGGCTCGCCTGATCAACCGAATAATCCAACGGTAGACCGATTCTTGGCCTCTAACCGGGCCGCAGTGGTCACCGTTTACCTACAAGAAAAGAATGTGATCGATGCGGATAAGCTGGTAAGCGTGGGATATGGGCAGTGGCGACCGATCGCTGGCTTTGATACCGATGCGGAACGAGCACAGAACCGGAGAGTGGAAATCATGATCACGGGACTGGACCCGAACAGTGCGGAAAACAGTGTGGAGAAATATTTTTCTGCGCGTGACGGCGAATTGAATTAAGAAAAAGGATTTGTTGTATCATGCCTGAAGTTTTGTCACAAAGCCAAATCGATGCACTGTTGTCCGCAGCCAGAAACGGCGAGATGGACATTGCATCCGATAATGCCAAATCAGAAGAAAAGATATATCCCAAATACGATTTTTATAGCCCTAAAAAGTTTACCAAAGACCGGCTCAAGATGATCAGCAGCATCTTTGAAAGCTATGTGCGCATTCTATCTTCCCGGTTGAGCGCGCTGCTACATATCGCGTGTGAACTGGAAGTGAATTCGGTAGAGGAGCAACGGTATTTTGAGTTTTCAAACGCTCTGTCGGAACGCGACGTACTGACCCTAGTGAAAAATTCGCTGGATGATATGCCGGATAAAGATCCTGTTTTGCTCCACATCACAACCAACCTCATGCTGAGCATGATTGACCGGATGTTGGGCGGAAGCGGCGACGTCGAGGGAGAGGCGGGTTCTAATTATCAGTATACCGATATTGAACTGCGGCTGTATACCGACTTTATGGGCAATCTCATCGAGGGGCTGTCCAGCGCGTGGAAGAATTATATCAATATTGATTTCGGCTTCCAGCGCGTCGAGGTCAACCCGACGCTCGTCCAGCTCATCAGCTTAGAGGAAACCGTGGTGATTGTAGATCTGACCGTCCGCACACCGGTTAGCAATGGACAGATTAGTGTTTGCCTGCCTGGTCCATTGCTCAGCGATATATTTAGCCAGATGAACCGGGAGACCGCAAGTATGCGGCAGTCCAACCCGCATGACACCGAGGAGATCATGGACTATCTGCGCGGTTCAGAGCTGGAAATTACCGCAGAATTTCAACATACCACCTTGCAGATGTCGGATATCCTGCACCTGCATGTGGGCGATGTGATCTGCTTGGATCAGCCAAAGGACTCTAAGGTCTTCTTGAAGATCGGCGGGAAACGATGGTTTGATGGAAAGATGGGTATTTATCAGAAAAATAAAGCGGTTCGAATCGATAAGACGTATGTGCTGCCCGAATTGGAGAACCAGGATAAAGGAGAGAAGCAGTAAAAATGGGATCGAGTTTGTTTAGCCCAATGGCAATCGATGCGATTGGAGAAATTTTTAACATCAGCCTTGGCTCCTCTGCGACCGCGGTTTCCAATATGCTCGCAAGGCGCGTGGATATCACAACCCCGACGGTCAGCGTGGTTTCAGCAAAAGAGTTCAGCTTGGGCGACCTACAACCTGCGATTGGTGTAAAGATCGACTATGTAGCAGGCCTGAGCGGCAGCAACATTATGCTGCTCAAGCGCAGCGATGTGCGGGCCATTGTGGACATCCTGATGGGGACGCAGACCAGCGACGAAAGCTTTGAGATCAACGAGCTGAATATGAGTGCCATCTGCGAGGTTATGAACCAGATGATGGGCGCCGCCTCTACGGCTATGTCGGACTTCCTAGGCCGGATGGTCAACATTTCGACGCCCAAGGCATTTGAAATTGGCAGCTTGGATGAATTCATCGAAAAATATTTCCCGGTGGATGGGATGATGGTAGTCATCCGCTTCAAGCTGAGCATCGAAGACGCGGTGGAAAGCGAATTTATGAGCACCCTGTCCACCGACCTGGTGCGTGAGCTGCTCAAGGGCTTTGGCATCGGCGGTGCAGACGTTGGGCTGTCGGAAGAAGGAGAGACAGCGTCTGCTGCGCCCGCAGCGGCTGCCGTAGCAGCAGAGCCTGCCGCACCCGCAGCCCCGGCCGCTTCGGCCCAGACCGATGCGCCCGCTGCAGAGGGTGCACCATTGAGCCAGGAGGAAATCGAAAAGCTGCTTGCCAACAATACGGAAGCAGAAACCCCGCAGCCTGCTGCACCACCGGCGCAGGCCACGCCAACACCGCCCGCCGCAGCGATGGGACAGCAGCCCGCAGTAGGCCAGCCAAGCCCGGCAGTGGGAGCCCCAGCGGCCAGTATGCCGCCCCAGCCCAACCCGGCAGCTGGACAGCAGGCTGCCATGATGCAGCCGAATGCGGCTATGGTGCAGCAACCCTATGCGGGTATGCCGATGTATCCGCCGTATGGCTATCCGATGTATTATGGAATGCCGCCCCAGCAACCCCAGCAGGCGCCCGAACCCAAGGTCATTCAAACGACCAAGCCGGATATGCCGGTGTTGGAAAACCAGACCAAGCTGAGCGCCGAGCAAGAGGAAAACCTGGACCTGCTCATGACCGTGCCGGTTGATGTGGCGGTGGAGATTGGCCGTACCCGCCGGCGGGTGAAGGATATCCTCAACTATACCAAGGGTTCGCTGGTTGTGCTGGACCGTTTGGCCGGCGACCGGGCAGACCTCTATGTCAACGGCAAATGCATCGCAAAAGGCGATATTGTTGTGGTTGATGATAATTTTGGTCTGCGCATTGCAGAAATCGTCGAACCGCTGGCATTGGAGGACCTGTAACAGCCGGCGTGTAAGATAGAAAAATAAATCTTTCAAATGAAAAGGATGGAAATGAATATGGCAAAGATTTTGTTGGTAGATGATGCCGCTTTCATGCGAATGATGGTGAAAAATACGCTCAACGAAAATGGCTATACCGATACCTACGAGGCGAGCGATGGCGCGGAGGCGGTTGCCAAGTATGCAGAGCTGAAGCCGGACCTCGTGATTATGGACATCACCATGCCCAACATGGACGGCTTGGAGGCGCTCAAGGAGATCCGCAAGGCCGACCCGAATGCCTCGGTGGTGATGTGTTCGGCGATGGGCCAGGAGGCCATGGTTATCGATGCGATTAAATCGGGCGCAAAGGACTTCATTGTAAAGCCGTTTAAGCCCGACCGTATTATCAAAACTGTGAGCTCGATCGTCGGGCAGCCGTAAAGGCAATGGGAGATTGGCGTTCGCTTGCCGGTATGCTGCTGTGCACGGCTGTTATCCTTTATTTGGCATACTGGTTTACCCGCCGTTTTGCCCATGGTTATACGGCGCGCGCGACACGGCACATGCAGGTGTATGACCGCTTGACACTTGGGCCTAATAAATCGCTGCTAGTCGCCCGGGTGGGACAGCGCTGGTTCGTGCTGGGTGTGGCAAACGAGCGGATCTCTCTGCTGGCCGAACTGACCGAGGAGCAGGCGCAGCCCTGGCAGGATGGGCGTGTTCCGGGCCAAGCCCAGGCGCCCAAATTTGCGGATATCCTTTCGGATATCTTGCGCGGCAAAAACAAGAAGCCTTAAGGGGGAGCGTCTATGCCAGAAGGACTCATCAATGTAAACGGCGATAGTGTGCAGACGTTAGAAATTCTGTTTCTAACCACAATTATTGCGCTGTTGCCGTCGATCCTGGTCATGATGACCTCGTTTACGCGCATTATCATTTCGCTGTCCTTTTTGCGAACTGCCATGGGCACCCAGCAAAACCCGCCCAATACGGTGTTGATCGGTATTGCGCTGTTTTTGACGCTGTTCATCATGAGCCCTGTGCTAAACGAGATCCAGGTCAATGCATACGAGCCATACACCCGCCAGGAGATTACCCAGGCCGAGGCCCTTGCGCGGGCCGAGCAGCCGCTGAAGAGCTTTATGCTGCGCAACACCGAGCAATCTTCCCTGCGGATGTTCTGCGATTTGGCGCAGGTGGACGAGCCGGAAACCGATGAGGAAGCCATGGCGCTGGCGATGCGTGTGGTGATCCCCTCTTATATCACGAGCGAACTCAAGGCAGCGTTCCAAATCGGATTTTTCTTGTACATCCCCTTTATGCTGATGGATATTGTGGTTTCTTCCACCTTGATGAGTATGGGTATGATTATGCTGCCACCTGCCATGATCTCTATGCCGTTTAAGCTGCTGCTGTTTATCACAGTAGACGGCTGGGAACTGCTGTTTTCCACCCTGGCGCAGGGCTTTCACTGACCGGACAAAGGAGGATAAGCCTTGGATCAAAATCAAATCATCGACACCATGCGGCAAGGGATTTGGGTGGCGCTGCAAATTGGCGGTCCCATGCTCATCGGCAGCATGGCGATCGGCGTGCTGGTGGCCATCTTTCAGGCGGCCACGCAGATCCATGAGCAGACACTGTCATTTGTCCCCAAACTGTTGCTGATTATCGCCTTCCTTTTGATTGGCGGCGGCTGGATGTTAGGTGTCGTGCAGGAGTTCACACGCATGATCTTTACCCAGATGCTGGGTTAAGGAGGGAGCGGCATGATCGACCAAGCACAGCTGACGCTCTTTCTGTTTATCTTGATGCGCATGACCGGGTTTGTGGTCTTTAATCCTTTGTGGGGCGCGCGAAGCGAGGTCCCTGCGTTGGTCAAGGCCGGCGTGAGCTTGGTGATGGCGGTTGCGGTGTATCTTTTAACTGAGAACCAGCCTCCCGCTGTGCCGGTCACGATTCTCGAGTTTGCCGTACGGTTATTGCTGGAGCTGGCGCTGGGCTATATGGTCGCTGTGATTGTCCACTTCTTTTTTTATGTTGTTTTGCAGGCAGGCCAGCTGATCGATGCGCAAATGGGCATGAATATGTCTGAAACCTATGACCCTTCCACGGGCTCCAATGTTTCGATGACTGCAACCCTGTACCGGGTAATGCTCGTGCTTCTATTCTTTGCGGCAGGCGGACATATCACGATGCTCCGCATCCTGTTGCAGTCGGGGCAAATCGTCCCCTTTGGCGAGGCCGGGCTGGGCGTACAGGCGGCCACATTTGTGTTAGAGATGTTTGCCTCCTGCGCCGTGCTGGCAATGAAGCTGAGTCTGCCGATCCTGGCGGCCGAACTCATCGGCGAGCTTGGGATGGGCATTTTAATGAAAGTTATCCCGCAAATTAATGTATTTGCGATCAATTTTGAACTAAAAATCATCCTGGGATTGGTTTTGGTGCTGTTTCTGATGCCACTGGTTGGCGAGTTTATGTTGGGCTTAGAGAGACAGATGCTGGTAGCCATCGAGGATGCAGTGCAGACAGCCATGACCGGATAAACGAGCGCAAAGGGGGGGATTGGCGATGCCAGGCGGAGGCGCAGGCGAAAAGACCGAAAAAGCCACGCCAAAGCGGCGACGTGACGAACGAAAAAAAGGTAACGTCATGTTTAGCCGCGATGTGGTGGCAGTCGCCACACTGTTTGCCAGCTATGCGGCACTGCGGTTTGGTTTGCCGCTCATAGCAGAAGCTATGACCGAGCTGACAACCTACTGTTTGCAGCTTGTTGGCTCCACGCCAACCGGTGGACTGGACGGCGTCACGACCGAGCTAACCAGCCGCACCATGTTCGCCTTTGCCAAGGCAGCGGCATTGCCACTGCTGGCGACGGTGTTGGCAGCGGTGGTAGCTACCTTTGCGCAGACCCGGCTGTTGGTATCCTTCCAGGCTTTGCAGCCTAAGTTTAGCCGGCTGAATCCCTTACAGGGTATCAAACGATTGTTTTCCCTAAAAAGTGCGGTGGAGGCCCTCAAAGGGGCGCTTAAAATTAGTATTTTGCTGATTTTGATTTACCGCTTTGTCAGCAGTGCGCTGGTCACATTTGCCCAATACATGGATGCCGATGTTGACACCGCAATGGCGGATTTGCGTGACCTGGGCTTTGATATGCTGTTGCAGATTGGCGTTGCATTCGTGGTCATCTCGTTTTTCGATTACCTGTATCAAAGATGGGACTTTGAACGCCAACTGCGTATGACCAAACAAGAGGTCAAAGAAGAGTTTAAACAGACCGAAGGCGACCCCAAAATTAAAGGTCGTATCCGCGAATTACAGCGGAAAATGGCACAGTCGCGTATGATGCAGGCTGTGCCGGGAGCGGATGTTGTCATCCGTAACCCGACCCATTTTGCCGTGGCGCTGCGTTACAAGCCCGGTAAGGATGTAGCGCCGGTTGTCGTGGCCAAGGGACAAGACAATATTGCGCTGCGCATTGTCGCAGTGGCTGAAGAGCATAAGGTTGCGGTGGTAGAGAACAAACCGCTCGCGCGGGCGCTGTACGCCAGCGCAGAGCTAAATGGTCCCATTCCGCCTGACCAATACGGCCCAGTGGCTGAAGTGCTCGTATATATCTTCAAGCTAAACAATAAGAAATTGGGCGGTTAGCCTTAGAACTTATACAGAAATGGTGGAACTATGAAACGAATTTTTGACAACGTCATATCGGTGTTCGTAGTGGTCATCGTGCTTTTTCTGCTCATTCCGCTTCCACCCTTCCTGTTGGACGTTTTCTTTATCATCAATATTTCGCTGGCGCTGATCATCCTGCTGATCACAATGAACATCAAAGAGCCGCTTGAGTTTTCGATTTTCCCCTCTCTGCTGCTCATTACAACGCTGTTTCGTCTGGGATTGAACGTCTCCTCGACCCGCTTGATTTTATCCCAAGGTGGACAGGCCGGCCAGGTCATCCAGGCGTTTGGCGAGTTTGTCATTCAGGGGAATGTGGTCATCGGTATCATCATCTTCCTGATTATCGTACTGATGCAGTTCATTGTTATCACCAAGGGCGCCGAGCGCGTAGCGGAGGTTGCCGCACGCTTTACCCTGGATTCTATGCCCGGCAAGCAGATGGCCATTGACGCCGACCTATCTTCGGGCATGATCGATGAACAGGAGGCCCGGCTGCGCCGCAGCAAAATCCAACGCGAATCGGATTTCTACGGCGCAATGGACGGTGCCACCAAGATCGTCAAAGGCGATGCGATCATGTCGATCATCATCGCTGCCATCAACTTCATTGGTGGCTCGATTATCGGCATTGTCCAACTGGGCATGGATATCAACCAGGTGCTCAGCGTTTATTCGATTGCAACCATCGGTGACGGCTTGGTTTCCCAGCTGCCGGCCCTGATGATTTCTACTGCTACCGGTATGATCGTCACCCGATCGGTTTCGGAGGGCAGCCTGAACAAGGATGTGATCCAACAGTTCTTGGCACAGCCGCGGGCGATTATGATTGCAGGCATTATCCTGGCCTTCTTTGCTGTGGTACCCGGGACGCCGCATATCCAGTTGATCCTCATTTCGGGCGCATTGATCTTGATGAGCTGGCGGGTTAGCCGGAAGATGCAACAAGCGCAAAAGCAGGAGGAAGAGCTGCCTGCTGTGCAGGAAGCGGCCCGCAAACAAGCCGAGGCCCAGCAAACCGAAATGGATTACTACAAGGATGTCAACAATATTTACTCGCTGATCCATGTCGAGCCGATTGAAATGGAATTTGGTTACAGCCTAATTCCCTTGGTGGATGAATCAAGCGGCGGCAAGCTCATCAGCCGGATCGTCATTTTCCGGCGTCAATACGCCCAGGATATGGGCTTTGTGGTGCCGTCGATTCGTTTGCGCGACGCTTCCATGCTGGGAACCAACCAGTACATCATCAAAATCAAGGGTGAGGAAGTTGCGCGTGGCGAAATCCTGCTCGACTATTATTTGGCGTTGGAGCCCTCCAACCCAGCCGGGGAAATCGATGGTATTGAAACCGTGGAGCCGGCGTATGGGATTCCATCGCGTTGGATTCTGCCTGAAAACAAGGAAATGGCTGAAATTTATGGTTACACGGTGATTGACCCGCTGTCGGTTATGTTGACCCACCTGTCGGAAACCGTCAAAAAGCATACGCACGAATTGCTCAACCGGGCGGAGACCATCCAACTGGTGGAGAACTTGAAGCGGACAGCGCCACAACTGGTGGAAGAAGCCTTCCCCAGCGTGATTTCTTATGCCATGCTGGAAAAGGTGCTGGGCAACCTGCTCAAGGAGGGCATCCCGATCAAAGACCTGGGCACCATTGTGGAAACGATGGTGGATGCATTGGCGATCACGCGGGATACCGATTTGATTACCGAAACTGTGCGCGCGCAGCTGCGCCGGACCATCACCCACCGGTTCTGCGAGGACGGACGGTTGAATGTCATCACGTTGGATGCCGACGTAGAAAAAAGGTTGGTGGCCAGCATGACCAAAAACGACCAAGGCGTCTATCTGGCGCTTTCACCTGAGGTCATGCAAAAACTGCTGGCACAGATCGGTGAACACATCAAAAAATTTGGTGAGCTGTCGCAAAAGCCCATCCTTTTGACCAGCCATATCATCCGCATTTATCTCAGCCGCCTGCTGGAGCAGTTTTACCCGGATTTGACGGTCCTCTCATTCAATGAAATTATCACTAGCATCCAGATCCAGTCGCTTGGAAATGTTACGCTATCTTGACCGATACAAAGGAGGATGAACGCCTTGGACAAGCAGTGGGATGAAATGCCAAACGAGGAGTTGCTCATCGAATATAAGCGTACCGGCGACCCCGAGCTGAAAAAAGTGCTGGTCATGCGCTACTCTTATTTGGTGAAAAATATTGCTTTAAAGCTCCGAGGGGTTTATGTTGGCTTCGCACAGGTCGATGATATGATTAACGAGGGAATTATCCTGCTGATGCGTGCGTTGGATAAATTTGACTTGCGCCAAAACGTCAAATTTGAAACCTATGTTTGCAAGCGGCTGCGGGGTATGGTCATCGACCTGGCCCGGCGGCAAGATTGGGTCCCACGTTCGGTGCGCAAACGGCTGCGCGAGATCGACGAAGCGAAAGCCGCTTTGTTTAGCGAGCTGGGGCGCACACCAACCGACAAAGAAGTGGCCGCACATATGGGCCTCAGCGACGAGCGATATCAGGAAGAGGTTGCAAAGACCGCATTTGGAAACGTCATGTCGTTGGATATGCTGCTTGACGATCGGGATTCCGATTTGCCGGCCAAAAAGTTGCCGCAGACCGATGAAGATACCCAGCCAGAGGAGTATATCCAAAAACAGGAGATGCTAGAAATTCTCAAACAGAGCATTGCCGGCCTGCGAGAAAATGAGCAACTGGTGCTCTCACTATACTATCAAAAATCCTTGCAGATGAAAGAAATTGCACAGGTGTTAGGGGTAAGTGAACCGCGTGTATCACAGATTCACGCCAATGCCATTCGTAAGCTGCGCATTTGTATGCAAAATTATGTGAATGGCGCATAAAGGGGAGGTAGATACAGATGTATAAGGGCTTTTATGATCTGACATCAGCGATGCTCACGCAAACGCGCAACCTGGATGTTGTGGGCAACAATATGAGCAACACGGCAACCACGGGCTATAAGACCGACCGGTATGCGGACACCACGTTTGACGAGGTCATGCGTAGCCGGATCGGCAATAAAATCAAAGATCCACAGCCGCTTGGGACAACCACCAGCTACGCCACAGCGTTGGATGAGGTCTATACCGACCATTCGCAAGGCGCACTGCAATTGACCGGGCTGCCGCTGGATTTCGCCATCGAGGGCCAAGGCTACTTTGCCGTGCAGACCCAGGATGGGCGGGTGTATACGCGCAATGGCTCCTTTATGCTCGACGACCAGGGCTTCCTGGCTCTGCCCGGACAAGGCCGTGTGCTGGGGACGAATGGCCAGCCCATCTACCTGGGGACCGATCAGTTAGCGGTTACTTCTGACGGGATGATTTCATCTTCGGCAACCGGTGCGGTGCTCGGCCAGCTCGGCGTGTTCGCCTTTGCCGACCCGTCGGCCCAGCTGCAAAAGACCGGAGATGGGATGTTCACCGCAAATGCACAGCCCCAGCTGGCGGCAGGTGTCACCATCCACCATGGGATGGTGGAGCGCGCCAACGTCGATCTGGTGCAGCAGATGGTGGAGATGATCACCTGTCAGCGGGCGCTGCAAAGCGCTTCCCAGCTGAGCCAGATGTACGATCAACTGATGAACCAGACCACGACCGAACTCGGCCGCGTGTAAGACCTGGAAAGGAGCGAGCATAAGTGAATCAAGCGTTTTATGCGGCTTCAGTCGCCGCTTCCCAACAGCAGCTGCGGCTGAATGTATCTGCAAACAATTTGGCCAACGTCAATACCGTGGGCTTCAAGGCAGAACAGGCCCAGTTTGCTGACCTGTTGTATCGAAACTGGGTTGGGCCGGATAACGCGCAGCTGCACCGTGGTTCAGGCAGCCGGATGATCCAGACTGCCACCGATTTTTCCGCTGGCGCCGCGGCGCCGCGGGCGGGCGGCCAGAATTACGCGGTGAACGGGCGCGGTTTTTTTGCGTTGCGTGACCCACAAACCGGCGAGGTGAGCTATACCCGCGCGGGTGTGTTCCATTGGGGCAGCTTGGCAAATGGACAGTATTACTTGTGCGATCCAGAAGGCCGCTATGTGCTGGATCAAAATCAGCAGCCCATCCTGCTGACAGGCGGAACCGAGGATACCTATCCGGTGGGTGTGTTTGATTTTGTCAACACCGATGGAATGCAGCACTTGGGCAGCGGACGGTATCTACCGGTCGCCAAAAATGGCCCAGCCCTTGCTGCAACCGGCACAGCGATCCATGGTATGGTGGAAAGCTCCAACGCAGATGTTGGAGAGGAATTCGCCAAAGTGATCGAAGCCCAGCGCTCCTATTCTTATGTGCTGAAAATGGTGCAGACGCAGGATGAGATCGAGACAACAATCAATGGCCTGCGTGGCTAAGGAGGAACTCTGGTTTGGAACTAAAAAAATATGAGGAAATGAATTCCTTGCAGATTGATGCCCTGCGTGAGATTGGAAGCATTGGCACCGGCAACGCAGCGACTGCGCTTTCCTCCTTGCTGGGAACCGAAGTGCGGATCCCGCTGCCTGAGGTACGTATTTTGGAATTTAATGCAGCGGTGGAAGAGCTGGGTGGCTTTGAGACCATTTCAGCGGGGATTATCTCAAGCTTGAGCGGCGAGATCAATGGGCTGATGTTGGCGCTGTTCCAGCTGGATGCGATCAATCTGTTGCTCGAGCGGATGATGGGACTGCAGGTCAGCGACTACAGTGAACTAACAGATATGGAAAATTCAGCAGTGATCGAGGTCGGGAATATTATGATTTCCTCCTTTGTCAACGCGCTTTCTGGCCTGAGCGGCGTGCGGATTTCGCCGTCGGTCCCGCAGATTTCAATCGATATGCAGGGAGCGATTATCACAGTACCGATGGCTGCGGTGGGTAACCAATCAGACTATATTATGCTGATCGGCGGCAGTTTTATTGTAGAGGGAAAAGAGGTACCATGCCGGTTGCTGCTGGCACCTGATGTACGGTCGTTAAATTATTTATTACATAGGTTGGGGATCATGGAATGAACAAACTGACCATTGGCATTGCAGATATGAAAATGGCGCGCAATGAAGGGGTGCTGATCACCTATGCGTTGGGCTCCTGCATTGGCGTTTGCTTATATGACCCAGTGATTCGTCTGGGCGCCTTGGTTCACATCATGCTGCCGATCAATATGGAGGCCAACCGTACCTCACCGCTGAAATACGCCGACACGGGCATCCGGTTTACACTGGATAAGATGAGCAGAATGGGTGCGCAGCGCTCCCGCATTGTGGCGAAAATCGCAGGGGGCGCGAAAATGTTTGACGTTGCAGGCAACGGTAGCTTGGGCAATATTGGCCAAAGAAACATTGAAAGTGTCCACAATGTGCTGCGGCAGGAACATATCCGCCTGCTTCGTGAGGATGTGGGCGGTTCGACTGCGCGCACATTGCTATTTGATGTGGCCACGGGTGAGGGCTGTATCAAGGTCTATGGGAAGGCTGAACGGTATCTTTAAAAATCGGCACGAAAAGGAGCGAGGGAAGCATGAAAGAGAATGAACGCGGAAAGATCTTGTTAGAGTCCGGTACAAACGAGATCGAAATCATGCAGTTCACCATTGATAATAACCTTTATGGCATCAATGTGGCCAAAGTGCGCGAGATTATGATGAGCGCACCGGTGAAGCCCATGCCGCACGCCCATCCGGCGGTAGAAGGGATCTTTAAGCCCCGCGATATTGTCCTGACAGTGGTTGACTTGCCCTATTACTTGACAGGGCAACATTCATCGCCAGACAGCAGGCATCTGTTTATTGTGACCAATTTCAATAAAATGTATATTGCTTTCCGTGTGCACACAGTGGTGGGTATCAGCCGCATCTCATGGACCGATATCCAAAAGCCGGATAAAACCATCTCAGGCGGAGAGGAAGGCGTAGCGACCGGCATTGCACAGTGCGAGGGACAGCTGGTCACGATTTTGGATTTTGAAAAGATCGTCGCAGAGATTGCGCCGGAAACGACCATCCAGATGAAGGAGATCGAACAGCTGGGTAAGCGAACCGACCGCACCTGCCCGGTGCTGATCGCGGAGGATTCTATTTTGCTCTCCCGTATGATCCAGCAGGCGCTGAACAAGGCGGGTTATACCAACCTGCTGATGTTCGCCAACGGGCAGGAATTGTGGGACTATCTGCGGCCGCTGGCCAAAGAGCCCGACCAATTGGATGAGAAGGTGGCGCTTGTAATCACAGATATCGAGATGCCGAGTATGGACGGTCACCACTTGACGAAACTGATCAAATCAGACAATGTGCTCAAGAGAATCCCGGTAATCATTTTCTCATCCCTAGTGACAGAGGAGATGCGAATCAAGGGCAAAGAGCTGGGCGCAGATGAGCAGCTTTCCAAGCCGGAGATTGGACATCTGGTGGATGTGATGGACGGCCTGCTTAGCCGAAAGACAAAGGGAAAATAAGCAAAACAGAAAGGGTGCATTTCGGTGGAAAAGAATCGGTATATTGTCAGACAGGCGATCAAAGATGTGGACAGCCATGTGCTGGGCTATGAGATTATGTATTCAGGGGGAAATGAGGCATACGGCGAGGAAAAAGCCAACGAGATTTCGGCGGCACAGGCGATTTATGATTTTCTGATGCAAAATTCAGAAAAGGCGCTTAGAAATTCCCGCACCTTTATGACCTTTACCAGCTCATTGCTGGCCAAGCGCACGCCGCATCTGTTCCAGAATGAAAATCTTGTCATCCAGATTGACGACAGTGTGATCATTCACCCCTTTGCTATGCACTTGGTGCAGCAGTACGCCAAAGAGGGCTATGAGATTGCTGTAAACGATTTTCAGTTTATGCCGCGCTATCTGGCGCTGATGGACTATCTGGCCTATATCAAGATCAATCTAAAGGCCATTGGCCGGAATTCTGCGGAGAATATTATGCGGGTTGCAGAAAGCATGAACAAAAAAGTCATCGCAACCGGGATAGAAGATGAAGATCACTTCAATCAAGCCGCAAAATTGGGCGTTTATGGAATGCAGGGGTCTTATGTCGCAGATAAGCTGGCCAACCAGGTGTATCAAAGCAGCTTTTTGCGCAGCAATTTTTTCCGTCTGGTGGTTGCGATTACAAAAGAAGAGCCCGATGTGCAGGAGATTGAGCAAATTATTTCCCGAGATGTCACCCTGACATATAGCCTGTTGAAGATTGCAAATTCCGCTTACTTTGCCCGGCGTACCAAGACGACTTCCATTCAGCAGGCAATTATGACACTGGGCCTTAACCAGCTCAAGCGTTGGGTTTATCTGTTAAGTGCCGAGGATAAGAGTGCAAAGGGCTTGAAAGATTCCGAAGAATTTATTAAAATGTCCTTTATGCGCGGCAGCTTTGCCAGCGAACTGGAGAAATATATTAAGGAACCGACTTTGACGGTTTCCGAGGCATATCTGCTCGGCATGTTCTCTACTTTGGAATATTTGATTGATGCACCAATGGAGGAAATCCTGGCCGACATCCCCATGGTGGACGCGCTGCGGGAAGCATTGCTGCACCATGCGGGAAAGGGCGGCAAGCTGCTTGATCTCGTGATCAGCTATGAAAAGGCCGATTGGAACCGGATCACAGAGGATGCACAGGAATTGGGTGTCCCGTCTGAGCAGTTGACCGTGATTTACTTCAACTGCATGGAGGAGATCAATCAAATTTGGGAGCAAATGATCCATCCGGAAGAGCTGGATTCTGAAGCGGAAGCCGCATTGAAGGCCAGCATGGAAGAGGCCGATGGAGCAGATCATACAGACAACACGGACGCTGCGGCCACTACGGGCGCAACATCATAAAATGGCACAGTAGGCAAGGGAGAAACCGGTTTATGCTGATCATGACAAATGAAAATCTTTTTGAGGTGATAACACGCGCCTTAAACCGCATAAACAACTCCCTTGCCGGACATAGTGAACGGGTTGCCTTTCAGATGATGCGTATGATGGAACAGTGCGGCCGGTTCACGCCCGATGAGATTTGCCAGGCGGGTTGGGTGGCATTATTTCATAATATCGGAAACTTCCGAAAAAATGAAACTGTCACCCAGCTGTTCCAAAAGCGGCACGAGCTGGACGATATGACCCGGTACACCTATTTGTTTTTGAAGCACTTTCAGCCGCAACAGCCCTATGTGGACATGATTCCTTACCACAAGTTCACGCCTTGGAAGCTCAAAAAAGCACCAATTCCAAAGACGATCAAATTAGCGGCTGGTTGTTTGCAAATTGCCGATGCGATGGATTTGTATGGGACACTCCATCCGGAAGCCCCATTGCATGAGGCGGTCGCCTCGCTTAGGCACCGGTATCCACCTGTCGTGCTCGGGGCGGTACATCGGTGTTACAAAAGAAATGAGATGTATGGCCCCAAATGGGGAAACACAATGCATAATGGATTGGTGGAACTGTTCGGACAGGCGCAGATGACGAAGGAGGAAAAAAAGGCACAGCTGAAAACTCTGATTCGCGCGATGGACTTTCGAAGCCATTGTACAGCTCTGCATTGCTCAATTGTGGTGCGGGCGAGCGATGTGTTAGCTGAGTTATGCGGGTTGGACGAGCAGGCACGTGTTGAGGTGCATATGGGCGCGATGTTGCATGATCTGGGTAAGCTCGCTATCCCGCTCGAAATCCTGGAATCGCCGGGTAAGCTTACAGGGCAGGATTGGGAAATTATGAAATCTCATGTTGCCATCACAGAGGAGATCCTCAAAGGGCAAGTGAGCGAAGCGATTTTGCAGATCGCCATACGCCACCATGAAGCCCCAAATGGTACAGGTTATCCGCGTGGACTCCGCGGGAATCAACTGACACTCCAGCAGCGTATTGTGGCAGTAGGCGATATCGTAAGTGCGTTGTCCGAAAAGCGCAGCTATAAGCCTGCCTTTCCAATGGATGAGGTCATGCGGATCCTCTCGGATATGGCCAAACAAGGTAAGATCTGTGCAAAGGTTTTTGATGTGCTTCAGCAAAATCAAAATCGCGTGTATCAGGAAATTTTAGATGCGACCCAGCAGGCGACAGACGATTTCGATCAGATTTATATCGAATACTATCGAACGAAGGATATACTTAAAACGAAATACATGATATAAGCTAGACCTCCAATCATATATGGTTGGAGGCTTCGTTCTACCCAAATAGAAATAGGAAAAATAAAGAAAAGAAAGGAGTTTTTATATTGGAAGAGATTCAGCAGTACATCAATTCAATTTGCGAAGTGCTAAATTTAGAAAATCATGTACATTTTATCGGCCGCATTCGGGCGTATGACCGTGCGAAAGATGAGATTACGGTGCAATTACGCCGTGGGCTATCCACGCCGCAGGGTGTTTTATACCATGCGCCGGTTAAGCTGCACATTGAGAAAAACGGAGAAGAAATTATCCTGCTTTACGGTGTGCTGGAACGATGCGCAGCCGATCATTGGCGAATCCGCCTGCAAAGGGCATGCGCCATGGCTGAGCGGCGTGGCAGCTTCCGCCAGCCGTTGCGCCACATTTCTGCGGTTGTACAGCCGATAGAAGAGACAGATGTGCAAGAAGGAGCACAAGATGCGCCCAAAGAAGAGTTGTGTCCTATCGTCAATATCAGCCTGTCTGGACTGTGCTTTGAAAGCAGGCAGACGTATGCGGTAGGTAGCCGATTGCTGATATCCGGGCTACGGGTGCGGCCTGAAGGCGCGTTGTACCATTTCACCTGCACCGTTAAGCGTAGCACCCCCCAGAAAAAGAACGCCTTTCATTATGGCTGTGCTTTCGATACGCTTAGTGCTCGCCGCCAGGATGCCCTCTTCCAAGACCTCTTCGCCTTGCAGGTGCGCGGGTATAATCGGAAATAAGTGCAAATAGAGAACCGCCCTCCGGCCCGATTGACGGTCGCCGGAGGGCGGTTTTTGCGTGGATGGGATTAGTTGGCTTGCACTTCAGAAGTTAAGCCATCATACGCATCACCATTTGCTAGAACGAATTGATACGAATCTGTAGGCTGCCCATCGGCATCCAGAACCTGCTCCAGTCGGATATTTAGTCCGATAGAGCTGCGCGGAATAGAAGCAGAATTGCAGAAAAGGCCGTTGGTTGAGTAACTTTTACTATCAGATGGAGAGTAGTAAGTGGGGGTAATGGTAATCTCTTCGCCAGGCAACATACCATTGAACTGAATAGCAATTGAGTTAGCTCTGGTAGGAATTTGGCTTGTATATCGCACATACGTTGCAGATCCCCATCGAGTTGAAAGTTCGAGTTCTGCCCAAGATGCGGAGCGGACCGGCACATAAGGCTGAAGGGTAACTGCTGTATCCTGGTCGCTCATATATGCTTGCACATACAGATATTCATCAAAACGAATTGTAACAGTACCAGAAACTGTACCGTCACCGTTTTCACTTGCAGAAGTGCTCATACTGGTAACACGTGGGCCTTCTGTACTTGTTGCCGTAATGCCTGTGATGACACGGAAAACCGGTATACCACCGAGCTCATTTCTGGCAGCAATGAAAAGCGTATATGTTTGGCCACGCTGCAGTAGTTCGGGATCGATAATTGTATCCGTTGCAGGAGTATCTGCGGTAGCTGTTTCGCGAATATTGTTATCGCCTTGGTTATAAGACGATGTAACGATACTGTCGCCGTTAATCGTGTTCCATAATGACTCCTTTAAAGTATCGTTGTCATACCTGTCAAAAGTGTCATCTCGCATGGCTTCCATAATTGTTATCGGCTTCCCTTCGCTATTTTTAAGGTCATCAGGAGTTTCTCCAAATTCAGGAGGATAAAGTGCGCTTGGGAACAGTGCCCATGCAACAATCGCAGTTACACTATTTTGACCTTCCGCAGTATTTGGAGAGATGGAATAGTAAGCCTCGTTTACGCGGTTGTTTACAGTCAGCACAGGCGGAACGACCTGACCAGTTGTGA